>CBINKC010000124.1:0-13207 GCA_966251135.1 uncultured Burkholderiaceae bacterium | reverse complement strand
ACCCCGTGGAGGCGACCGCGTGAAACCGGCCGTCTTCAGTTCTGTTTCTTGAGAGGGGTGCTCATCTCATGTCCCGCCGTCGCACGCCCTTCGACCTGGTGGCCACTCCTGAGGACACCGAAGCGCAGTTCTACGAAGCCATGCAATCCGGTGACGTCGATCGCCTCATGGCGGTGTGGTCCGACGACGATGAGGTCGTGTGCATCCATCCCGGCGGTGCGCGCCTGACGGGCATTGCCGCCATCCGGGCCAGTTACGAGACGATCCTGGCGAACGGCGGCGTCTACGCGGAGCCCGAAAGGGTGCACCGCGTGGTCACCGAGACCACGGCGGTGCACAGCCTGCTGGAGCGTGTGCAGGTGATGAGCGACGAGGGGCCGCGCCTGGCCTGGATCATTGCCACGAACGTGTACATGCGCGGCCCTCAAGGCTGGCGCATGGTGTGCCACCACGCCAGCCCGGGCACCGCCAACGAGGCCCGGGAAGCCATCGAGTCCGCTGCGATGCTGCACTGATGGACGTCTACCGCGCACCGCCTTGGCTGCCAGGCGGGCATGCGCAAACCATCTGGCCCGCGCTTTTCGGGTGCCACCACGAGGGTCCGCCGCCCGGCTTTCGGCGAGAACGTTGGCATACGCCCGATGGCGACTTTGTCGATGTCGACTGGCTGGTGTCCACGAGCGTCGCGCGGCCTGCCTCGGAAGCCCCGCTGCTCGTGCTCTTCCATGGGCTGGAAGGTTCGTCTCGCAGCCACTATGCCCAGGCGTTCGCGCAATGCGCTCGCAGTGCCGGCATGGCGTACGCGGTGCCACACTTTCGCGGCTGCTCGGGCGAGATCAACCTGGCGCCACGCGCCTACCACAGCGGTGATCACGAAGAGATCGGCTGGATGCTCGGCAGGCTGCGCGAGGGGCACGCCGGGCCCATCGTCGCGGTCGGCGTCTCGCTGGGGGGCAACGCCTTGCTGCGCTGGGCGCAGGAAGCGGGCGACACGGCCGCGCGTACCGTGCGTGCCGTGGCGGCCGTGTGCTCGCCTATCGACCTGACGGCCGGCGGTCGCGCCATCGGGCGCGGCTTCAACCGGCTCATCTACACGCGCATGTTCCTGCGGACCATGGTGCCCAAGGCGCTGGCCAAGCTGGCGCAGCACCCGGGCCTCTTCGACCGCGATCGTCTGCTCGGGGCACGCGACCTCTACGAGTTCGACGACGTGTTCACCGCGCCCGTGCACGGCTTCTCGAGCACTGACGACTACTGGGCGAGGGCCTCATCCAAGCCGCATCTGCGGCGCATTCGCCTACCGGCACTGGTGCTGAATGCGCGCAACGATCCCTTCGTGCCGGCAGCCTCGCTGCCCGGGCCACAAGAGGTCGGCCCCCATGTCACGCTGTGGCAGCCGGCGCACGGTGGGCATGTGGGCTTTCCGGCCGGGTGCTTTCCGGGGCACGTTCTTGCGATGCCGCAAGGGGTGACCGCTTGGCTGCGCGGGCGGTTGTAATGGGCCATGTCGGGTATCGGGATCGAGAACGTGGACGACATCGTCAAGGCGGCCATGAAGAAATGGCCCCATGTGCCGCATTGCCGCGGTTGGCTCGGGCTCGATGCGCGCGGCGACTGGTACGTGCGCGACGAGACGACGCAGGCCGCGGGCAGCTTCCCGCGAATCAAGGGCAGTCGCATCGTGCACCAGGCGCTGCTCGGCTTCATCGGTCGCAACTACGCGCGCGATGACGCCGGCTGCTGGTACTTCCAGAACGGCCCGCAGCGCGTCTATGTGGAACTGGAGGCGGCGCCGTGGGTGTGGCGGCTGCAGCCGCCGCAAGGGCAGGGGCAGGTCATCGAGGTGCGCAGCCACACCGGGCTGCCGGCAGGCCGGGTCCTCGCGGTCTGTGTCGACGAGACGGGTCGCCTTTTCCTTGCTACCGAACTGGGCCTGGGTCTCGTGCACACGCTCGACATGGAAGTTGCGGCCCATGCTGTCGAAGCGAGCACTTGGCAGCCTGACCTGGTGCGGTTCGAGGAACTGGTGGCTCGCCACGGCGATGTGCTCAGCCCTGCCACGGCCTCGTGCCGAGCTGACACACCCGCATAAAAGAAAAAGCCGGCCCCGCGGGCCGGCTCGTTCGACGCTGGAAAGCGCTGTGGTTACTTCGCGGCGTTCACCATGTAGGTGACGACTTCCTTCAGCTCGGCTTCGCTGGCGTTCGTGCCACCCTTGGGCGGCATCGCACCCTTGCCCTTGATGGCGCTGGCGACCAGCGTGTCCGTGCCCTGAGCGATGCGGGGAGCCCAGGCGGCCTTGTCGCCAAGCTTGGGGGCGCCAGCCACGCCAGCGGCGTGGCACACCGCGCACGATTGCGTGTACAGGGCGGGTGCCGCGCCACCGCCGGTAGGCGCAGCAGGTGCTGCGGTCACGGATGGGGCGGGCGCCGCCGCGCTCGTGATGGGGGCATCGGCGGTGCCGGCTGCCGCGGCGGATGCGGGGGTGCCGGTGGAGGGGGCCGCGCTTGCCACTTGCCTTGCGACCTTCGGCTCCTCGAACTTGGCGCCTGCATGATTGGCCATGTACACGACGGCACGGCCGATCTCCACATCGGAGAAGTCACCGCCGCCCTGTGCAGGCATCGCACCCTTGCCCTTCAGGGCCGAGTTGAGCAAAGTCTGGAAGCCTTGCGCGATGCGCGGGCTCCACGCGGCGCTGTCGCCGAACTTCGGCGCATTGAGCGTGCCCGTGGCATGGCAGGCAGAGCACACGGCCGTGTACACCTGTTCGCCGGCACGCAAGGCCGAGGCATCCGAGGCATCGCGCACCTCGACCTGGCCTACCGGCTGGATGCGTTCGGCGATGGCCTGCGCGGTCAGCCCTTCGCTGCCGGCGGCCGGTTGCTTCTCCGAGGCGACGAAAGTCACCAGGAGGATGATGGCAACGATGGGCACCAGGAACGCGAACACCACCGCGATGACAAGTTGCTTGGGTGTTTTGATCGGGCCTTCGTGCGGGCCTTCGTCATCGTGTCGCTGGGTCACTTCGCTCATGGAGTCCTCGTCGCGCTCGGGAAGGATGTGCGTGGAAAAGGAGCGCCCCCCGTAAACGTCTTCGACGTTTCCGCCCCCCCGAGGGGGTGAGTCAACTTGGGGCGGCCCGGCGTTGACTCAGAGGCTGGGAAGCAATCCGGCGTGGCCGAGCGGATCCTGGAAATGGTGCCAGTCAAGGCGCAAAGCACAGCCATAGCCCGGGCTATGGCGAGCATTTGCAACGCGGAGTGGCGCCATTTGCAGGGTACGAGCGGTCATGTCGGATTGCTTCTCAGCCTCTCAGGAGGAAGACGCCCTGTAGGCCGGGCTGGCAAAACCCGCGGATTATAGAGGTCCACTATTTCTCGAACCGCTCAGCGCGAAGGGGGCCCGGCACGATGCGATAATCCGCGCCACGCGCCCGTAGCTCAATGGATAGAGTACTGCCCTCCGAAGGCAGGGGTTGCTGGTTCGATCCCAGCCGGGCGCGCCACCCACACTTACCCACGCATGCACCTGGCGTTGTCCCGCGGGCGTTTCTTGCAGTGGCAGTTCATCGCAGGGCTCATGCTGGCGTTCCTCGCCGGCTGCAGTTCCGCCCCCAAGACCCCGATTTCCACACCTGCTGCGCGCAGCGGCCCCGCCCCCACCTGGGAGCGAGATGGTCCCGGCGCCCGCCCTCCGCCCGATCTGGCGAACGTGCCTGACGCCCAGCCGCGCGTCGAGCCCATCCGGCCGAAGGGACCCAACAAGCCTTACGAGATGTTCGGCCGGGAGTACGTCCCCATCACCGAAGACCGCCCCTACACCGAGCGTGGACTGGCCTCGTGGTACGGGCGCAAGTTCCATGGGCGCCGCACGGCCAATGGCGAGGTCTACAACATGTACGCCATGACCGCCGCGCATCCGACGCTGCCGCTCCCAAGCTATGCGCGCGTGGTCAATCCGGCGAACCAGCGTGAGGTGGTGGTGCGTATCAACGATCGCGGGCCGTTTCACCCGGGCCGCATCATCGACCTCAGCTATGCCGCGGCTTACAAGCTGGGCGTGCTGCGCGGCGTCGCGCCCGTCGAAGTCACGCGCATCACCTTCGACGACATTCAGGCCGGCTCGTGGCGTCGGGGTGGCGACCGCGGGGCATCGGCCGGGGCGGCTGCGGCCGGCGAGGCGGCATCGCCTGGGGGTGCGGTCGAGACGGCCTCGCCGGTGCCCAGGGCGGTGTCCGCGCGCCTCGATGACGCTGCGACATCGGCGCCCGCCGTGCCGGTCGATATCGCGGCGGACGCCCCTCAGGCCTTGGCGAGCGCCGCGCCCGGCTTCTGGGTTCAGCTTGGCGCCTTCAGGCTGCGCGATGGGGCGGAATCCTTCCAAAGGCGCGTGGCCGCGGAACTCGACTGGCTGGCCCCGCTGCTGGGCGTGTTCGATGAGTCGGAATCGTTCCGGCTTCAGGCCGGGCCGTACGCCAGCCGCGACGAGGCCGGCGAGGTGGCGCGCCGCGTGCGCGAGGCGCTGCAACTGGTGCCTGTCATCGTGGAGCGGCGCTGACAAAGGCGCCGCGGCGCATCACTCGATGTCCTCGTCTCCGGAGTCCAGCGAGTCGGCGCCCGCGTCGCGCTCCCTGGCCTTTTCGTCCAACCTGGCCTGCAGCGGTTGCAGCGCGTGCACGAAGGTCTCGGTATCCACCGGTCGCGCAAGCCGGAAGGCCGGCGGGAAGAGATGGGTCATGTAGAGCTCGTCGGCATAGCGGTCGCGGTTCTGGTGGTTGAACCACAGCGTGAGCGCCATGGAGGAGACGAACATGACGGCGGCCACGGTGCGCAGGCGTGCCGGCCGGCGCGGCTCCAGGCCGAGGGCGTGGAAGTAGAGCATGCCGGCCGCGATCGCCAGCTGCAGCACGAAGGAGAAGCCGCTGACGGCGGGCCACGAGAGCGAGAACGCCACCAGGCGCGTGGCGGTGTCGGTGGCCAGGATGGCCAGCACCCCCAGCAGCAGCACGCGCGCATGCCAGCCGAAGTGATGGCGGCGCGTGAAGATCTTCGACACCAGCGACCAGCCGCTGCACCACGTGAGGGCTGCGGTCAAGGCGCCGATCAGCATGCCGGCTACCGTGCGCGTCCACTCGCCGGGATCGGTGTCCAACCAGGTGTCGAACATGACGGCAGCCAGTACCAGCACGGCGGCGACCGCGGTCGGCCAGGTCGCCTGCCACAGCGAGCGCGGCATGTGCAGCGGCCGTTCCGGCTCCAGCGCATGCTCGGCCAGGCGCAGCCGCAGGTGGGTGTCGCCCGCGTCGAGGTGCAAGGGCACCGGGCCGACCGGCATGCGTTCGCCTGCAGTGAGGCGCCGGCCGTCGGCGAGCAGGCCGTTGTGCGTCTGCTCGGCCTGCACGTACGCGCCGGCCGGGTCGGCATCGATGCGCAGATGGTGCGCGGCGACATGCGGATCGTCGAGCACCAGGTCGTTGTCCAGGGCGCGGCCTATCCGTACCGGCCACGCTCGCACCGGCAGGGCATGCCGCACGTGGCCGTCGCGGTCGAGCACTTCCACGAGCGCGATGGCACCGGTGCGCATTTCAGCAGTTTCGGCAGTGTCGGCCGCTGTCATGGCGCCACTCCGTAGGCGTCCAGGTAGTGGCGCGTGAGGCGCAGCGCGTTGTCGAAGCTCACGCCGTGCGCGTCGAAGCGACCCTGTACGCCGGTCTGGCTGCGGTCGAGCGTGGCCACGAGCACGGCAACGTCATAGAGCTTGGGCAGCTTCTTGTAGGCGCGCATGCACACCACGGCGCGCATGGTCAGGTGTTCATGCTGAATGAAGTCCTCGTGGCATTGGGGCTTGGTCATGAGGTCGCCGCGCAGACGGTCGAAGCCTTCGTTGCGAAAGCTCTGCGCGTGGCGCGCGGCAAAGCGCAGCGTGCCCAGCTTGCTGCCGTCGTAGCTCTCGTGGCGCACGCTGATGGCGCCGGTGGTGAACCGGCCGACGAAGATGCGCGTTTCCATCACGCAGTCGGAACGCTCGAAATCGAGGCCGCCGGTGCGCGATCGCTCGGTCGACCCCCAACAGCGCATGAAGCGGTCGGGCGGCACGGGCACCTTGTACTCCGGATGGGTCGCCGTCTTCCAGCCTTGGGCAATGAAGCGCTCCGTGAGCCGGGCCTGGTGCTCCAGCAGCTGGCGCGTGATCTCGTCGTCGGCGGGGCCTTTCATCGGCGGCGCGCGGCGGCCACGGTCGAGGAGTTCGGCGGCGTAGATGGCGGGCACGAGAAAGCTCACCTGCTCGCCGTCGACGCGTCGCGCCACGTTCACGCCGATCACCCGGCCTTCCTGGTCCAGCGCGGGGCCGCCGCTCATGCCCGAGGACAGCGAGCCGGAGAAGAAGATCTGCGGATAGAAGCTGCGCTCGACCAGCCCGTTGTAGTTGCCCTCGATGACGGCGAAGCCCACGTCGAGCGGGTTGCCGAGCGAGTACATGCGCTCACCTTGCCCGAGCGTCTGGCGGGTCGGCCGGAACGAGAGGGCTTGCAGGGCCATGGGCGGTGCGCCGGGATCGGGTGCCATGCGCAGCAAGGCCAGGTCGTGTAGCACGTCGAGCATGAGGATCTGCAGCGGCGCTTCACGGCCATCGGCCGTCACGTACACCAGGTCGTGCGTCTCGGGTTCCAGTGCGACTTCGCTCACCACATGGAAGTTGGTGATGACGTGACCTTCCTCGGACACGACGAAGCCGGAGCCGACGGAAGTCTGGCTGGCGCGGCCCTTGAGCACTGTGCGGATCTGCACGAGCTGCGAGCGGGCCTGCTCGTATACCTTGCGGGCCGACAGCGACACCGGCGGTGTGCCGGGCGGCTCGGCTGGTGCGGTGGCACCCCCTGCAAGGGCCAACGACATGGCCAGGCACAGCAGGCCCGTGCACAGCACGCGGATCATGTTCATCGCGCGGGATTCTAGTGTCGTGACTCGGGAAGACGCGGTGGAGATCTGAGGCATGCACCGGCCCGACGGCGCCGGTGGACGGGCGGGAATGCCGCTTGCCGCTCGCCTCTCATTGGAGCCGATATGGATCAACTCAGCGACAGCCTGAAGACCGCCGCTCGCGCCGCCATGCCCCAAGGGCCCGGCTTCGACTACCTCATCGTGGGTGCCGGATTCGCCGGCAGCGTGCTGGCCGAGCGGCTGGCGCGCGAGATCGGACTGCGGGTGCTCATCGTCGACAAGCGACCGCACATCGGAGGCAACGCCTACGACCGCTACGACGACCACGGCGTGCTGATCCACCCTTACGGGCCGCACATCTTCCACACCAACTCCGCCGAGATCTTCGACTACCTCTCGCGCTTTACGGCATGGCGGCCCTACCAGCATCGCGTGCTGGCCAGCGTGGATGGCCAGCTCGTGCCTCTGCCCATCAACCTGGACACGGTCAACCGGCTGTACGGCATGAACCTCAGTTCGTTCGAGATGGAGCAGTGGCTGGAGTCGGTGGCAGAGAAGAGAGAGCGCATTTCCACCTCGGAGGACGTGGTGGTGAACAAGGTGGGGCGTGACCTCTACAACAAGTTCTTTCGCGGCTACACACGCAAGCAGTGGGGACTGGACCCGTCCGAGCTGGACTCGAGCGTGACGGCGCGCGTGCCCACGCGCACCAACCGGGACGATCGCTACTTCGCCGACACCTTCCAAGCGATGCCGCTGCACGGCTACACGCGCATGTTCGAGCGCATGCTCGAACACCCCCGCATCAAGATCATGCTCAACACCGACTACCGCGAGGTGGTCGAGGTGGTGCCGTGGGCGCACATGATCTACACGGGGCCGATCGACGCATTCTTCAACGGCAGGTACGGCAGGCTGCCCTATCGCAGCCTGCGCTTCGAGCATCGGAACCTGCCGCAGGAGCGCTTCCAGGCGGTGGGGACGGTGAACTACCCCAACGACTATGGCTACACCCGCATCAGCGAGTTCAAGCACATCACGGGGCAGGAACATCCCAGCACGTCGGTGGTGTACGAGTATCCGTGCGAGGAGGGTGACCCGTACTACCCGGTGCCGCGTCCTGAGAATGCCGCGCTGTACAAACGGTACGAGTCCGATGCCGAGGCCCTGGAGGACGTGACCTTCGTGGGGCGGCTGGCCACCTACAAGTACTACAACATGGACCAGGTGGTGGGGCAGGCGCTCGCCACCTTCAAGCGGCTGCGTCTGCGCCACGAGCGGCTGGGGCCGACGAGCCAGCAAGCGGCCCCACCGCGCGTCAGTGGGATGGCGCTGCCGGCTTCATGAGCTGAAGGTGCGGACGATCCGACATGCACGGTCATCACGTCGGAGCGCCGGAGCGCCGGAATCATTCACACCTTCTGATGAGAAGGCGTGAACGATGCGGGCACCAGCAGGCGCCCATCGTGGCCTTCTTGAGCGTACGAGCGCAGCACACTCGACGCCACGCCCTGCAGGGCATCGGGCTGGGCCAGTGCGACGCACGCCCCGCCGAAGCCTGCTCCGGTGAGGCGCGCGCCGTAGACCGCCGGATGCGCCTGGAGCAGGGCCACGAGGCGGTCGAGCGCGGGCACCGAGACTTCAAAGTCGTCACGCAGGCTGGCGTGCGAGGCGTTCATCAGCGCACCGAATTCGCGCGCATCGCAGCCCTGCACGGCGCGCAGCACTCGGCGGTTCTCCGTCACCACATGGCGCGCACGCCGTGACAGCGGCTCGGGCAGAGCCTCGATGGCCGCATCGTTGTTCGCATCACGCAACGCGGGCACGCCCAGCAGCCGTGCCGCCTGCTCGCACTCGGCCCGCCGCTGGTTGTATCCGCTGCCGGCCAGGGTGCGGGCGATGCCGCAGTCCAGCACGAGCACGGCGCTGTGTGGCGGCAGGGGCACCAGCCGCCGTTCGAGCGTGCGCGTGTCGAGGAAGAGCGCGCAGCCGGTGCTGGCCAGGCTCGCCGCCATCTGGTCCATGATCCCGCAGCGCACGCCGGCGTGCTCGATCTCCGCCCGCTGCGCGAGCTGGGCGATCTGCACGTCGTCCAGCGGCGCACCGAGCAGCGCCCGCAGCGCGCGCAGCGTTGCCACTTCGAGCGCCGCACTCGACGAGAGGCCGACGCCCATGGGCACGGTCGAGTCCACCTCGATGATCAGCGACGGCACTTCGATGCCCGCCGCGCGCGCCTCCACGAGGCAGCCGTACACGTAGCGCGCGAACTGCTCGGCCGGCGGGGCATCGAGCGTAAAGCGCGCGCTCTCGCCCAGCGTGGCGGCATGCAGCGTGCAGTGATCGTCCGTGCTCCGCCGCATGGTCACGCGGGTGGTTTGTGCAATGGCCACCGGCAGCACATAGCCGTCGTTGTAGTCGGTGTGCTCGCCGAGCAGGTTCACGCGGCCTGGGGCCTCGGCCACCGCTTCCCCGTTGTGTTTCATTCGATGCGCACCTCTACCTGCTGCAACTCGCGCGCCTTGTCTTCGGGCAGTGCGTCCATCGCGTAGAAGCCCGCGGCAAGCTCGGTGCCGGCCAGGTACTTCAGCCGGTCCCGGGTGCGGTACGGCGGGTAGAACTCCGCGTGCAGATGCGACTCGGGGTGGGGGCGGCCGTCGGTGGGTGCCTGGTACCACGCCATGAGATAAGGCAGGGGCCGCTGCCACAGCGCGTCGTACTTCATCAGCACGGTCTTGAGTGCGCGCGCCAGGTCGGCACGCTGCGCATCGTGCAGCGCGGCGAAGCTCTCCACGGGCTCGATGGGTGCGACCCACACCTCGTATGGGTAGCGCGCGCAGACGGGGACGAAGGCCACGGCGTGCGGACCTTCGTAGACCAGCCGCCGGCCGTCGCGCCGCTCGTCGTCGATCAACTGCGCGAGCGGACCGCGGCCGTGCTCCGCCTGGTGGCGCAGCGACAGCTCCTGCATGCGCGCCGGCACGGGCGGCACCACCGGGTAGGCGTAGATCTGCCCGTGGGGGTGGTGCAGCGTCACGCCCACTTCCGCGCCCCGGTTCTCGAACGGCAACACATAGGCGATGTCGCCGCGCCGCGCGAGGCGCTCGGTGCGATCGCCCCAGACCTGGAGCAGCAGCTCGATGTGCCACAGCGGCAATTCGCCCAGCGAGGCTTTCGCATCACGGGTGAACACCACCACCTCGCAGTGGCCGGTGGCCGGGGCGGTGGGCACGGGAAGCGGTTGTCGAACACGGCCACGTCCCACACCCCATCGGGCAGTTCGGTGGGGTTGGCCGGGTCGGTGGTCACGGCCAGGGGGTTGTACTCGGGCGGCGGCAAGAAGGTGCGCCCCTGCCGGTAGGACGCGTAGGTCACCCACTCCCCGCGCAGCGGGTGCCACCGCAGGTGCGCGCTGGCGGCGAGTGCGTCGGCGAAGGGGCTGGGCGCGGTGTCCGGCGACTGCACCGGCGCCCGGCCGTAGAGCGTGAGCCTGCGGCCGTCGGGCTTGTCCAGCTCGCGTGTGAACACTACACACCCCCCGGGATGTGCATGCGCGAGACCTTGGTGACCTGGCGGATGTGCTCGATGGGGATCTTGGGCGTGCGGTCGGCACACAAGAGGCCATTGGCCTCCTGGAAGGTGTCGGCGAACTGCGTGTAGCAAAAGCCGCTGAACAGCGCGGTATGGATCACGGTGTGCATCAGGTCGGTGTACATGGCTTCGAACTGCGCCTCATCCTGGGCCACCGTGTAGCCCCAGGTGTGCTTCACGCCGGGCTGCGCGCGCTTGACGAAGGCAATGCCGCCGAACTCGGTGAGCATGATGGGCTGGCCGCGGTGCGGGTAGCCGTCCAGCGTGAGGATGCGCCCGCCGGGGCGGCGCCGGTCGAACAGCTGCTCCGGCTTGATCTCCGCACCGTAGCGCTGGCGCATGTGCTCGGTGTTTGCATCGTAGTCGTGGATGCCGATGATGTCGGTGGCACTCGATTCCCACCCGTCGTTGCCTATCACGGGCCGCGTCGCGTCGAGCGTCTTGGTGAGGTGGTAGAGCGCTTCAACCGCATGCCGCTGCTCGCCGATGGCCGGCAGTTCCGGCACGCCCCACGATTCGTTGAACGGCACCCACACGATCAGGCAGGGGTGGCTGTAGTCGCGCTCGATGGCCTCGGTCCACTCACGGACCGTGCGGCGTATCGCGGTGCGCGTGAAGCGGTAGGCTGAAGGCATCTCCTCCCACACCAGCAGCCCCAGCCGGTCGGCCCAATACAGGTAGCGCGGATCCTCGATCTTCTGGTGCTTGCGCACGCCGTTGAAGCCCATGGCCTTGGCGAGTTCCACATCCTTCTTCAGCGCCTCGTCGCCCGGCGGGGTGAGCAGCGTGTCGGGCCAGTAACCCTGGTCGAGCACGAGGCGCAGCAGGTAGGGCCGGCCGTTGAGCATGAAGCGGTCGCGCAGGATGTGCACGGAGCGCAGCGCGGTGTACGACTCGAACTCGTCGAGCACGCGGCCGTCGCCGGTGACCAGGCGGATGGTCGCGTCCAGCAGCGTGGGCCGCTCGGGGGTCCATAGCAGCTCGTTGCGGTAGTCGTCGATGCCGGGGTCGGAGAGCACGATGACGCGATCGACCTCGCGGTCCACCACCTGGTAGCGGTCGCGCGCCAGCACCCGCTTGCCGTGGCGCAGCGTGACGTCGATCCACAGGTCCTCGGCCGGGTCTCCCACGATGCGCGCCTCGAAGCCGAGGGAAAAGCCCTCGACGTGCGGCGTCCAGCGGATCTTCTCGATGTAGGTCCGTGACACGCGCTCGAACCACACGGTCTGCCAGATGCCCGTCGTGCGCGGGTACCAGATCGCGTGCGGCTCCAACTGCCAGTCCTGCTTGCCGCGCGGCTTGTTGAGGTCATGCGGGTCGTCGTCTACCTGCAGCGTCACGGTCTGCCGCCCCGAGGCTTCCAGCAGCGGGGTGATGTCGGCCGCGAAAGGAGTGTGCCCGCCCTCGTGCGCGGCCGCCAGCCGGCCGTTCACCCACACCTTGGCGGCATAGTCGACGGCGCCGAAGTGCAGGATCACACGGTCGTTGCCGCAGGCGCACTCGAAGTCGCGCTCATACCAGCATCCGCAGTGGAACCCGCGATCGCCGATGCCGCTGGCCTCCGATTCGGGCGCGAAGGGCACCTGGATCTGCAGGGGCCAGTCGAGCTGCCCCGGCGTCCTGGATCGCCACTCGTCGTCGAAGCGAAAGCGCCATGTGCCGTTGAGGGACGTCCAAGTCGATCGCCGCAACTGAGGGCGGGGATAGGCGAACTCCAATTGCATCTCCTGATCGGGAAACGGCGCGAAGTCCGGCGGCCGTGCGTGCGGCCGGCAATCGGTGTGCCCAGCTGTCGACAGCTTCAGGCCTGCGGCGGCGCCTGGTGCTCCACCCGGTTGCGCCCACCCTGCTTGGCGCGGTACATGGCCCGGTCGGCTTCGTCGAACAGCGCGGCCATGTCATAGGGCGGGGCGTAGGCCAAGCCGATGCTGAGCGTGACCTTCAGCTGCGGCGCGAGCATCTCCCAGTCGTGCGCGGCCACGCGCATGCGCAGCCGCTCGCACGCTTCGTAGGCCTGTGCGCCCGTCATGTCGGCAAAGACGATCAGGAACTCCTCGCCCCCGATGCGCGCCAGCACGTCGCTCGCGCGGGTGTTCTCGCGCAGCTGCCGGGCCATTTCCACCAGCACCTTGTCGCCGATCGCGTGACCGTGGCGGTCGTTGATCTGCTTGAAGAAATCCAGGTCGATCAGTGCCATCGTCAGCGGCAGTCCCTGGTCCTGCGCGCTCTGCAGCAACTGGGGCAGGCGTTGGTCCAGATGGCGGCGATTGCCCAGGCCGGTGAGACCGTCGCTCTGCGCCTCGGCTTCGAAGCCGGCCGCCCGCGAGCGCTCCCGCTCGGCCTCCTGCCGCGCGCGCTCGGCCTGCAGCCGGATCTGCTCAGTCTCCACTCGGGTGACGAAGAGGCTGGACTGCGCCTTGAGTTGGCTGGTGGAACGGCTGCGCTCCAGGCGCCCGTGGGCCTCGAAATGCTCCAGCGATTCGTCCACGCGTCCCAGCATGCGGCAGGCGCGGTACAGCGCGTGCCGTACACGGATGAGGGTCGAGCGCGGGTTGGCGCCGGCCATGTCGCTGAGCAGGCCAGCCAGGGCCAGATGCGCGTCGTGCGCCTGCCCCTGCGCGAGCAGCAGCTCGCAGATGGAGCAACGGATATGCCAGACCTGAGCCTCGTAGCCC
>CBINKC010000123.1:0-13360 GCA_966251135.1 uncultured Burkholderiaceae bacterium | reverse complement strand
GTCGAAGCCCCGCCACGGTCCTGCAGGCCCTTCGACAAGCTCAGGGCGAACGGGATGGATGGCGAAGCTTGCGCTTTGTGCGAGATGGGGTTCAGCGCAAACCCTGTGCAGCGCTCAGCGCACCATCCGCCAGCAGAAACGCCGCCGCGTTCCAACTCTGCCCCGCCATGCCCGCAGGTTCGAGCGTCTGCCCATGGAACCACTCGCTGAAACGCCAGCCGCCCACCTCGTTGGCCGCGGCCAGCTTGAGCAGTTCGGCCCGCGCCAGTTCGAGCTTGCCCCGGCGCGCCAGGGCCATGACCCAGAAGCCGCCGATGAAGGGCCAGATGCCGCCGTTGTGGTACTGGTGCGGAAGGTTCTGCCGATGGCGCGACATGTAGGCGCGCCAGAGTTCGTGGCCGCGCTCGATGGGCCGCAGCACCGAGCGCGCGGGCCAGGGGTCGGCGGCGCGGGCGCCCTCCAGGGTCCTCACGATGCGCTCGCTCATCGAGTCGCCCGCGAGCCCGTACAGCATCGCCAGCACGTTGCCGAAAACATCGCCCTCGTCACCCTTGAACGAGAGGTTCACAAAGCTCAGGTACAGGCCGGAGCTGCGCTGCCCGCGCCGGGCGTAGTGGCCGAGCAGCCGCACGCGCCGATGCTCCGGGAGGTCGGAACGGAAAGGATGGAACACATGCCCCGCGTGGTGCCGGGTGTCCTCCCACCGCGGCAAGCCGTACAGCCGCTTGACGCGGTACCAGAGCGCATTGCTGTAGAGCACGAAGCCTGAGCGCGGCATGATGTCCGCCCAGTCGCTGGCCTCGTTCTGCTGCAACAGGAAGAAGTGCTGGTGCTCCTGCGCCTGCAGCCACTGCAAGGCCCGCTCCACGGGTCGCGCCCACCGGTCTTGCACCTCGGGCCGCTGCGCCGCGCCGCGCACATGGTCGACGGCAAGCAGCCACCACAGCGTGGCGTCGATGCAGCCCAGGTACCAGAAGTCGGCGTCGCGCCCTTCGGGATCCACGAACTTCGGGATCTGCCCATTCGCCGCCTGCGCGTCGGCCAGCACGTCGAGGCTCGCGATCGCTCCTTGCTCCAACGCCGGCACGCCGCTGCCCGACATGGCGAGCGCGCAGATTGCGGCATCGCGACCGAAGATGCGGGTGTAGCGGCGCGCCTCGGCATCCGGACCCGGCGTGGCCGCGAGGATGCCGCCCGGCGTGCAGTTGCGTTCGAGCAGCGCGAGGCAGGCGCTGCGGCAGCGGGCGAAAACGTCCTCGGGTGCCGCATCCAGCACGGCCTTTGGCGCTGCAGCCCGCGTTCCGTCGCGTACGAATTCGTCTGTGTCCTGTTGCGGCAGCCGCGGCATCGATCCCTCCTCCTTCACCCCCGCCGGATGATGCCCCACGCGAGCATGCGGGCGATCTGCGGATCACCGGGGGTTTTTCGGCTCGCTGTTTGCTCGCTGCGTGCCACCTGCGCGTGCTGGGCAGCGGTTCGCGCTGCCGGCGCTTCGCGACGACTGGCAGAAGAACCCCCGAGCGTGCGGGGCACCGGCGCCTGAAACGTGCCTCGCAGCCGGAGCACCGGAAATGCGTGCACAGCACACCTGCGGCCTGTTCAATTGGCGGCAAATGTTGCGCTGTCTTAACGCCGTACGGGCACGCGCGGGCCTGGCTGCAACAACTGAACAACCCAAGCCGTTCCGATTGGAGTGAAAGGTGACGCCATGAAGAAGACCGTTCTCGTAGGGGCCATCCTCTGCACACTGGCGGGCACTGCCTCGGCGCAGAGTTCGCTGGTCATCTACGGCAAGATCGACGTCGGCGTGGGCAAGCCTGCTGGAAGCCGCGACAAGCAGGTGTTCGATGCCGGCGGCACCAACACGAGCCGCCTCGGCTTTCGCGGCGTGGAGGATCTGGGTGGCGGCTATGCCGCCGTGTTCGCCCTAGAGCACCGCTTCCGGCCCGATACCGGGATGGACACCACCATCAGCACCACGCTGCCGGGCGGCCGGTTCTGGCAGGGGCAGTCCTACGTGGGCTTGCGCTCGCCTTACGGCACGGTCAGCCTCGGGCGGCAGTACACCCCATCGTTCTCGCTGGTCCAGAACGTGATCGACCCGTGGGGTTCGGAAACGGTGGCCGCGTTGCGCGGCGTGGGCATGTTGTCCGGGCCCGGAATCGCGGTGGTGCGCCTCGCCGATTCAGTGCGCTACGACTTCAGCGCCGCGGGCATGAACTTCGCAGCGGCCATCTCCGAAGCCAACAACGCGGAAAGGCCGGGGCCTGACCGGCCATGGTCGGTCGCGGGCAACTACAGCGTGGGCCCGTTCTTCGTGGGCGTGGGATACGAGGATCCGGCGGGCGAGATCGACAAGCTCTGGAACATCGGTGCCCGCTACAAAGTCGGCCCGGCCGAACTGGCCGCCGGCTACTCGCGCGGCCGCACCGAAGCCGATGTCGAGACCACCGGCTGGCTGCTGGGCGCGACGGTCAGCGGCTACGGCCCAGGCGACATCAAGCTGGGCGTGGGCCAAACCCGCATCGATCCGGAAGGACCCGCGCCGAAAGAAAAGACCATCCACAAGTACGGCGTCGGCTACCACTACAACCTGTCCAAGCGCACGAAGCTGTACGTGGATGTGGCGCACGACCGTGCAGCGGTCACGTCGAAGACGGGTTATGACCTGGGGATCCAGCACAATTTCTGAACTGACTGACCTGAACTGAAAGGGCCGGTCGTAGCAGGTTGTCGGGTTGCAGGAACTGAAACGCCATCGACCGCCAGCGTCTCAGCTCCTCGATCAGACCAGCTGTTCGATAGCTTCTTGAAGAACGCGATCTCGTCGGGGCTCAAGCCCGCTGATCATTGCGGCGCCAGCTCCCTGAGATCCGCAAGCCAGGCGGCGAAGAACGCGCACTCGGCAGCGATCTTGGCCAGCCCGATCTTCTGCGCTGCCATGGGGCCGTGCATGCGCTTGCGGTAACGAGGGCCGCTCAACTCACGCTCCAGGTGTGCGGCGGGCTTGGTTTCTGGCCGCTCATTGATGTGCTCCGGCGATTCGGCCGCCGCACGCGCTGCCATGAGTGCATCAGTGGCCGCCTGCCAGCTCGGCTCCACTTGCGTCAATGTCTGGACATCGCTGAACAACAAGGCCTCGAACTCGTAGGGCTGGATGTAGGGGATGAACCGATCGGGCCGACATCCTGCTTCAGCCACCACTTCGGCATGCAAGGCTCGTTTCAACACCTCCAACCGGCGTGATAAATCGGGTTGCCCCTTCGAGGCCTCAAAGCCAGGGAAACCGCTATCGAGGCGATACAGGTCGAACAAGGTGGTCACCACCGGAGCGCTGTTCTGTCGGAGCGTGTTGCGCAAGTGGAGCTTGACCCGGTCGTACTTCAAGGCGCCGCCTTTGTGGCCGGCCGACGTCTCGATCATTTCCGGGAACAGGTACAGGCCAGTTTCATAAAACCCTGGAGCCAGCACATCCCGCACAAAGGTTTCTTCGGTCTGTCCCTCGCAGACGATGCACACACGCTTCATCGGGTGGGCCTCCCGCCCAGCACGTTGCGTTTCCACAGGTCGCCTAGGTCGTAGTCCTCCAGCCAATCCTTCAGCTCATCCGAATCGAGCCGATTGAGTACCGTGGCGCCGCTGTCGCGCTCCACCACCACGACATCCTGAGGCTCGAACGCGTTCAGCAGCTCCACCGACTGGGTCGAAACGATCACCTGCTTGGTTTCTGCCACCTGCTTGAGCATGTCCGCCAGCAGGTTGATGGCATAGGGGTGCAGGCCCAGCTCCGGCTCGTCGATCAGTACCGTGTCAGGCAAGAGTTCCACCGGCTGCATGAGCAGCGTGGTCAGGCAGATGAAACGCAGCGTGCCATCGGAGAGCACGTGAGCCTTGTAAGGTGTGTCCGGGTCGGACTGCTCGAACCATTCCAGCTCGATGCTGTCTGGCAGCGGATCGCGAATGACGAAGCCGCCGAAGAAGGGAGCGGCGAGCTTGATGGTGTCCACGATGCGCTGATAAGCATCGGAGGAAGTCTTCTTGAGCCGCGCCAGATACGCCGCTAGATTGTCGGCAGCGGGCTTCAGGCGCAGGTTGTCATTGCTGCCATGCGGCCGCTTCACGGCCGCCGAATCGCCGGTGTCGTGGAAGTGATACTGCCGCCAGCTCTGCATGGCGGGCCGCACATACTTGCTGACCGCCTGCCGGTCCGCACGCAGTTTCGCTTCATCGTGCGCCGCGCCCAGCGCAATGGCCTTGGTCACGTAGTGCCCGTCGATCCACGTCTCTTCCCGGCTGAAGATCAGTCGGTTATCTACCGTCGGTGACAAGCTGATGCGGTAGCCATTGGAGACGCCATAGCTGTTCTCTTCGAAATAGATCTCGGCGTCGATCTGTTGCGTGCGCTTGCGGCTGCCGTGCAAAAGGGCATCCGGCCCGCCCTGCTTCTGAACAAACGTCTGCAGATTGCCGTCGGCCAGCGCCGCCAGCAGCTTGAAGATGCCGATGAAGTTGCTTTTTCCCGCGCCGTTAGCGCCGATCAGCACGTTGAGGTTGCGCAGCTCGAAGCCTTCCAGCGCGGCGATGGACTTGTAGCCGCGCACAGTGATGCTGTTGAGTTTCATCGCTGTGCTCCCACAGCAGGTTCGACGCGGTCGATCATTCAAACACCACCTGACGCCGTGCAACGGCGATCGCCAGTTTCAGGACTTGTTCCAGCAGGCTGTGGTCAAGCTCTCCATCGTCAGCTGGGGGCGCTGGATACCAGAGGCCCGCTGCTTCTTTTCGAGGTCGTTGAAGAATTTGTTGTTTGATGGGGTTCATGGCAAAGCCTTCACAAGCACGCAGGGGCATCGCATTCGGGCGACCTTCCACTGCGGGCGGCACAAGCCGCCCGCAGTGTACGTAGTTGCAGTACGCCGCCGAGCCTATGCAGCCTCGCCCACCAATGCTGCGCAGGGCAAGGTGTCGAACAGTGTGGCAAGCGTCAACCGGGAGTGGCTTTCAAGCCGGACATGCCCGCCCGTCAGCAGATCGCGTAGCTGCGCGCCCTCAGGCCAGCCGGCGAGTTCCACCGCCGTATCCCCCCACACCCGCTCCTCCACCGGCCAGCCCGGTTGCGCGCCCAGCAGCCGGGCGAACCAGCGGCCGGTCACCACCACCAGCCGCTGGCCGGCGTATTCGCGCATGAAGGCCACCACATGGTCGCTGTGCGTGCCCACGGCATGCAGCGCCACATACCCGCCATCGCGCATCAGCGCGCACTGCTGCTGGCGCAGCTGCAGCAGCCGCCACGTCAGCCACAGTTTGAGCCGGCCGTCGTGCGGTGAGGCCGCCATCGCGGCCAGGCCGGGGCGCCAGTCGGGCTGCTGCGACAGCGTCTCCAGTTCGTCGAGCCTGCGGCGTCGCATCTCGTAGTCGACGGCACGCCGGTTGTCCGGGTCGACCAGGCTGAGGTCCATCACCTCGTTGCCCTGGTAGAGATCGGGCACGCCGGGCACGGTGAACTTGAGCAGCACCATCGCCAGGCTGTTGAGCGCGCCGAACCACGCCAGCAGGTCGGCCTGCGACTGCAGCTCGGTCAGCACCGGGTTGGGCCGCACGCGCGGCAGCACGCTGCGCACGAAGTCGACCAGCCCCTCCTCGTACTCGGCATCGGGGTTCACCCAGCTGGTGCGGCGCTTCGCCTCGCGGGCGGCCTTCACCATGTAGGCCTCGATGCGCTCGCGGTAAGGCGGCAGCGTCGCGTCGTCCAGACCGCCCGCGGGCAGCGTGCCGAGCAGCGTTTGCAGCAGCAGGTATTCATCGGCGCGTGTCGGCACGGGCTCGGCGCGCTCGCCGGCTGCCGGCCCCACGGACTGGCAGGCACGCTGCAGCTGCTGCGCCCCACCGAAGCGACGCAGCCACAGCCGCCAGGCGGCGGGCATCTCGGTGAGCACGTCGAGGCGGCAGCGCACGTCCTCGGAGCGCTTGTTGTCGTGCGTCGAGGTCGCCACGATGGTGTGCGGCCAGCGGGCCGCACGGTCGGCATTGGCTCCGTGAAAGCCCCGCAGCGTCATGCCGAAGGTGCCCGGCTCGCCGCCCACCTCGTTGAGCGAGACGAGCCGGCTGTAGCGGTAGAACGCGGTGTCTTCCACGCCCTTGGCCGTGACCGGCGCGGTGAACTGCTGGAAGCGCACCGCGAAGCGCCGCACGCGCTCCTTCAGCGCATCGTCGGCGCCCTCCACGGCGCAGGCGAGCAGCGTCTGCCGCACGAAGTCGAAGATGGTCGTGTCGGCCGCCCGGGTGCGCTGGCGCGCCTGGGCCACCGCCCAATCGATGTAGCGCTGGTCCTGCGCCGAAGGCTGGTCGACGATGTAGGTGCGGTACACGGGCATGCACGCAGCCACTTCCGCCAAGGCCTGGCGCAGCGTGTTCACGGTGTAGTCGCGCGTGCGGCGGTGCGAGCGGGCGATGCGCAGCAGCTCGGTGGCCAGGACCGTGAGTTCCGAGGCCAGCGAGCTGCGCATGATGAGGCGCTTGCCGGCGTAGGCCACGTCGTCGAAAGTTTCGCGCTCGCCGCTGAATCGGTGCCACAGGCGGTCGAAGCGCTCGCGCGCGGCCGTGTCGATGAGCACGCCGTTGACCACGTTGGCGAAGCGGTAGCCCGTGGTGCCGTGCAGTGCCCAGCGCTCGGGGATGTCCTCATGGCCTGCGGCGATCTTCTCGGCCACCACGTACAGCGGCCGGGCCGGGCGTCCGCGCTCGCCGGCCGGCGGCAGCACCAGGCCCAGGCGCCGCGCATAGCCTTGCTGCAGGCGCTCGAAGTACTGCGCGGGGTCGTGCAGGCCGTCGGGGTGGTCGATGCGCAGGCCGTCCACCACGCCGGCCGCGGCCAGCTCCAGCGCAAAGCCCTGCGTGGCCTCGAACACCGCCGGCTCCTCCATGCGCAGCGCGGCAAGGTGGTTGATGTCGAAGAAGCGCCGGTAGTTGATCTCGTCGGAAGCTACGCGCCAATAAGCGAGGCGGAAGGCCTGCGCTTCGTGCACCGCGTCCAGCCCGTCGGGCGTGTTCGTCTCGGCGACCACGGCATCGATGGCCGCGCGCACGCCCTCGCCTTCGGCCTGCAGCACGGCCAGGCGCGCCTTGAGCAGGGCCTGGTCGCGACGGCGCTCCAGCACGGCCTCGGGCTCCTGTGCATCGCGCGGCGGCAGGTGGCCGAAGGCCGCCGCCAGGCTCTGCAATGTCGGGCCCTCCGCCCCCGGCAGCCGCTCGGCCGCGCGCTGCAGCAGGGGCGCCACCGTGCGCGGGTCGAGCGGAAAGCGGTGATCCCAGTAGCGCAGCGCGAAGCTGCCGGTGTCGGGCTCGAAGCCCAGCACCAGCTCGCCGCGCTCCAGCACGAGGCCGAAGTGGTCGCCGAGCACGGGCAGCAACACCTTGCCGTCGAGCGCACGATCTACGGGATGCCACTCAATGTCGAAATAGCGCGCGTAAGCCGAAGCGGGGCCGTGCTCCAGCACGTCCATCCACCACTGGTTGTCCGCGCCGAACACGCCCATGTGGTTGGGCACCATGTCGATCAGCAGGCCCATGCCACGGTCGCGCGCCGCGCCGGCAAAGCGGTCGAAACCGTCACGCCCGCCCAGCTCGGGGTTGATCTGGTCGTGCGCCACGATGTCGTAGCCGTGCGTGCTGCCGGGCCGCGCACGCATCACTGGCGAGCAGTAGATGTGGCTCACGCCGAGGCGATGCAGGTAGGGCAGCGCCTGGGCCGCGTCGTCGAAGGTGTAGCCCTTGTGGAACTGCAGGCGGTAGGTGGCGCGGGGCACGACGGCCTCGGCCCTTGGCGGCGTGGGCGCGGCCAGTGGGGCGTGCGGCCGCTGGCGAGCGAGCACGCGGCACATCGATTCGACGCGCGCATCGGCGGCCAGCGCCTCCAGCGTCAACGGCAGCCTTTGCCGCCAGTTGGGATGCTGGTCCACGGTGCCGGGCAGGTTGGCCTGGTCCATGACGCCCAGCACGTCTTCCGGCTGCACGACCATCACGCGCGAGGGTGTGCACGCGGCGTAGGCATGAATGGCCTCCACCAGCTCGGGCGTGAGCGCCGACGACGCGCCCGACTCCGGCGTCTGCCCCTCGGGCAGCAGCCCAGCGTGCTGCAAGGCCAGCAGCAGGCGCACGCGCTCTTGGACCCGGCCGACCAGCTGCTCCTCGTACACCTGCGGGGTGGGAAACAGGCCGAGGGTGCGCCGCACCTGCAGGTCGTGGCCCGTCCACCAGCCGGCAAGCGTGGGCAGGTCGTGCGTGCCCACGGCCACCAACGCCTCGCGCGGGTACTGCTGCGGCGGCTTGAAGGCGCCGCCCTCGTCGCGCTCGAAGGGCAGCACGCGGTACGACAGCACCTGGTAGTGCGCGAGCGCGGCGCGCATCTCGTCGGCCACGGTGCCCAGGTCTTCGCCGATCACCATGCAGCGGTTGCGCTCGCTCTCCAGCGCCACGATGGCCATCAGCTCGTGGAGCGGGTAGCGCACATAGGCGCCTTCGCGCGCCGCGTGCCCGCCGGGGATCCAGTACAGCCGCATGAACGCCATGACGTGGTCGATGCGCAAGGCCCCGGCATGGCGCATGTTGGCGCGCAGTGCCTCGGCGAAGAAGCGGCAGCGGTCGGCGAGCAGGCGGTCGGGGCGCAGCGGCGGCAGGCCCCAGTCCTGACCCATCAGGTTGAGCTCGTCCGGCGGCGCGCCGACGGACGCACAGGGCGCGTATTGCGCCTGGTGCGTCCAGAGGTCGGAGCCGGCGCGGTCCACCGAAACGGCGAGGTCCAGGTACAGGCCCACGGCGAACCCGCGCTCGCGGCAGCGGCTCGACACGCGCGCAAGCTGCACGTCGGCCTGCCACTGCAGGTACTCGTAGAACTCGATGCGCTCGCGCTCTTCGCTTCGAAAGCGGGAGACCGCCGGCGAGCGAGGGTCGCGGTAGGGCTCGGGCCAGACGGGCCAGCCCCAGATCGACGGGTCCTCGGCGTGAAAGCGCGCCTGCAGCGCCTCGAACGTGGCGTGCAGCGCGAGCGGCTCGCCGCGCTCGGCTCGGAAGGCGCGAAAGGCCGCGCCGCGCTCACTCGCCGTGTGCAGGTGGCGCTCGCGGAAGTGCGCATGCAGCAGGCGCAGCACCTCGAACTTCGCCGCCGCCACGCCGGGGTAGTCCACGTGCCCGGCGGCGCGCAGGCGCGCCAGCCGCTCCTGGAAGCCGGCTGAACGCACCCGCGCCTGCGCCGGTTCGCACTCGCGGAAGTCGGGGATGGCCTCGACGTCGAGGTACATCACGTTCAGCTGCGAGCGCGACGAGGGGCTGTAGGGGCTGATGTGGTGGGGGTTGTGCGGAAAAAGCGCGTGCAGCGGGTTCAGGCCGACGATGCCGGCGCCGCGGTCGCCGAAAAGCTCGGCCGCCGCGGCGAGATCGGTGTAGTCGCCCATGCCCCAGTTGCGCTCGGAGCGCAGGGCATACAGCTGCAGCGCCGGGCCCCACACGCGGCCCTCGCCCTGCAGCGCGGGCGGGCGGTAGCAGTGCGCAGGCGCGGCCACGAGCAGCGTGGGTTCGGCATCGTGCGCCGCATCGCCGAGCGCGAAGCGGTGGTAGCCGGCAGGCAGCGACAGCGCGACAGGCAGGCGCAACGCCTGCATCGCGTGGCCATCGACATCGGCATGGGCCAGCACGGCACAGTCGGTGCGGTCGACGTCGCCACGATGCACCGCCCCGCCCTCTTCGTGCACCACCCACTGCAGCGCAGCCTCACCGCGCGGCACGCGCACCACGACCTCGAAGCGCGGCGAGCCGGCCGTGAGCGCCACCACGGCGGGCAGCGGCCGGCGCCAGTCGGCACGCTCGGCCTCGGCGAGCGCGGCGGCGTCCGGGTTCGCGATGCCGAATTCGGCGAGCAGGGCCTGCAGCCCGCTGTCGGGCACCTCGTGCCGGTGGCCCCAGATGTCGTGGTAGTCGAGCGCGATGCCGATGCGCTCGCACCAGCGCACGAGCGCCGAGCCCCGCTCAGCCACGCGGGGCCTCCAGCGTCACGCGCACGCCGTCGGGCAGGAAGAGGCCGTTCTCCAGGCGGTGGGCGTAGACCACCGTGCCGGCGGGCGCGGGTGCCGCCACGGGCGCCGCGCCGAAGTGGGCCGCGAGCCGCCAGGTGCTGCTGTCGCCCAGCGTCCACTGCACGCCCAGCAGGCCGCCTTCCACCTGGTAGCGCCCGCCCGTGCGCAGCCCCGCCAGCCGCGGCACCAGCCACTGGCTGCGCACGCCGAGCAGTGCGCGCACCCGCGCCAGCCGCTGCGCATAAGGCAGGTGCTCGCGCTCGTGCCAGTCGAGCACGCTGGCGCGAAAAGTCGCCTCGTCGTTCGGATCGGGGATGCGCGCCCGCGCCGCTGCATCCTGGAACGCCGCAAAGCGCTTGAACTCCTCGCGCCGCCCCTGCGAGACGGCGGCCGCCAGCTCGGGGCCGAAGTCGCAGAAGTACAGGAAGGGCGTCGAGGCCGCGTACTCCTCGCCCATGAAGAGCATGGGCACATGCGGCGAGAGCAGCAGGCAGGCCAGCAGCGCGTCCACCCGCTCGGGCCACGCCGCCAGGGCATCGATGCGCTCGCCGAACGCGCGGTTGCCGATCTGGTCGTGGTTCTGCAGGAAGGACACGAAGGCCGTGCCGGGCAGGTGCGCGCTCAGCTCGCCGCGGCGCTCGCCCGAGCGGAAGCGCGACGGCTCGCCCTGGTAGGCGAATCCTTCGGCCAGCGTGCGGCCCAGGTGGTGGATGGGCGCATCGGCATAGTCCGCGTAGTAGCCGTCGCCCTCGCCCGTGGCGAGCACGTGCGCGGCGTGGTGCAGGTCGTCGTTCCATTGCGCCACGGCGTGGCGCGGGCGCCCGTCGGCGTCGCGTGTGAGGAAGCGCGACTGGTTGGCATCGTTTTCGAGCACGAGATGCACGTGGCGCTCGCGCCCCGGGCCGCGCGCCAGCGCGTCGGCAATCTCGCAGCAGATGTGCGTGGGCGAACCGTCGCGGATGGCATGCACCGCATCCATGCGCAGGCCGTCGACATGGAACTCCTCCACCCAGTACAGCGCGTTGTGCACGTAGAACTCGCGCACGGTGCGGCAGTGCTCGCCGTCGAAGTTGATCGCCGCGCCCCACGGCGTTTGATGCGCGGGGTTGAAGAACTCCGGGCAGTACGTGTGCAGGTAGTTGCCCTCGGGACCGAAGTGGTTGTAGACGACGTCCAGCAGCACCATGAGGCCGTGTGTGTGCGCGGCTTCCACGAAGCGCTTCAGATCGTCAGGCGTGCCATAGGCGGCTTCGGGGGCGTAGAGCAGCGCACCGTCGTAACCCCACCCATGCCGGCCGGGAAAGTCGGCCACCGGCATCAGCTCGATGGCCGTGATGCCCAGCGCCGCAAGCTCGCCCAACCGGTCGATGGCCGCGGCGTAGGTGCCGGCCGAGGTGAACGTGCCCACGTGCAGTTCGTAGATCACGGCTTCATGCCACGGCCGGCCGGTCCACGCATCGTCACGCCACTCGTGCGCATGCGGGTCCACCAGCTGGCTGGGCGCATGCACGTCGTCGGGGTTGGCGCGCGAGGCCGGGTCGGGCACCGCGAGGCCGTCGGGCGTGACGAACTGGTAGCGGGTGCCGGCTCGCGCATCGGAGGCGACGCACTCGTGCCAGCCGTCGTCGCTGCGCTGCATGGCCAGATCGCGCGGGCCGCCCGCGCCGTGCAGGCGCAGCGTCATCGAGGCCGCGCCCGGGGCCCACAGACGAAAACGAGCGCCGCCCTCGTCGAGCAGGGCGGCACCGAAAGGCATGGGGTGTCTGCGCTTCATGCATCCTCCCGACTCCACTGGAGGCGAGACATGCTGAAGTCTGGGGTACTGAAGGCCACCCACGCGCAAGTACCCGGGACGACGTGAGGCCTAACCCGCTTGAGCTTACCGGACGCCACCGGCAAGGCGCTTGGGCCGCGAGGCGGGTTCCGTGGTGGCCATGGAGGCGAGATCGAGCGCCCACCACTGGGCGCGCAAGCTCATCGCTCTCGGGTTGGATGCGCGGATCATGTCGGCGCAACTGGTGAGCCTGTTCTCTATCTCGGCAACGCCTTCGGTCACACGTCACGCATCGAACAGAAATTCAAATTCGGCTTGGCAATGAGAAAACCGTTGACTGCTTCGGAAGTCCCTGTAAAGGGTTAGGCCCCTCTGCGCCCGCGGCTGCGGATGGAGTTAGGCACCACCTGCTGCCGCCTTTATCGAAACAATTTGCATTCTCCTGATCTCATACGACATGTGGTCCGGCCAAGTTGCACCGAGGTGCTGGTTCAGGAGACGATTGAGCTGAGTAAAGTCGATCAGTTCGATCATTGGCGTCGCCTCTGCCTCTTGGCGCGCCGGCGGTGTGAAGCCACATGTCGCGACAATGACGCCCTTGTTCGCTTGGCGTCTCGAGACGACGCCCATGAGCTCGCGAATTGCCTGAACCCTGACGACATCTTCGTAGCGTTTGCATTGGACGAGCACAACGGCGCGGCCGCCGGCGTCAGTGCGTTTTGCCTCGACATCGACGCCGCCGTCTCGTGATCTTTGTGTGACAGTAACGGCATAGCCAAGCTTCTCATAGAGGGCCCCGATCAAGTGCTCGAATTCATCAGGCTTAAGCGCCAGCAGTGCCTCTCGCGGGTTTTCGCGATGGAGATACCGACTTCGAATAATCGCCTCAGCGTCAGCTAGGCCATGAAGTCTGCCGTCAGGCAAGAATTGGCAGTGGGCAACAAAGTAGGCGCCCAAGGCGTCGAGTGCCTTGGAGGGGTAGTGAGGGAGAAGATCAAGTACCCACGTGTTTCCTTGCCATGGCAGGAATGGGGGCTCGATCAGTCTTCTATAGAAGTCAAACCTTGCTGTGAGATCCTCAAGCTCCTCAGTGGGTCGTGACAGCGCATAGCGTCTGCTGAACTCATCCGTTCCCAACGTGCCACTGTCCATCAAGAAGGACCGCAGCACATCCCTAATTACCTGTTCTGAATAGGTGTTGATTGCTCCAAGGAATTGATCGCGGTGAGCATCAGTTGGGAACGAATAGTCCGCGACCCTCACGGACCTCTTGTGCACCGGTGTTGTCACGAGCTTCAGCCAATCGCCAAGCGAGAGGTCTTCGGCTTCGACTAGCGGCTTAGCTGCTGGCATGAGCTGGGAGTTTGTGGTGCCTAGACAAGATGGCTTCGTGAATTCGGGCGGTCCGCCCCCTGCAACAACGTAGGTTGCACGCCGGGGGCGCGCAGAGCTACACCAATGCACCAGGGCAATTGCATGAAGCCATCCCTGCGTTCCGTGCTACGGCGAAGCTGCCGCA
>CBINKC010000122.1:0-13547 GCA_966251135.1 uncultured Burkholderiaceae bacterium | reverse complement strand
AGGGTATGCAGACGTTCGTGGCGATGGCGCTCACCATCGCCACCCTGACGGCGGTGTACTGCCTCACGTTTTGTGCTTTCGCCGATCGAATTGCGGCCAGAGTGAGGGCTCACAAGCGCGTATCCTTGTGGCTCAAACGAGTGGCCGGCATGTTCCTCATTGGCTTCGGCATCCGCCTCATCCGCCCTTGAGCCGGTCCTCGCATTGCAACGCTTTGCCGGCATGCGCATAGGCCGGACAATGGCCGCCTTCATACCGACTCCCACATGGCCCGAATCTTCTGCATCGCCAACCAAAAGGGCGGCGTCGGCAAGACGACCACCACCGTCAACCTAGCGGCAGGACTGGCCCGCATCGGACAGCGCGTCCTGGTTGTCGATCTGGATCCCCAGGGCAATGCCACGATGGGCTCCGGCATCGACAAGCGCGCGCTGGAGCTGAGCATCTACGACGTCCTGCTGGAATCGGCGACCGTGGCCGAGGCCCGGCGGCGCTCCGACAAGGCGGGCTACGACGTGTTGGGCGCCAACCGCGAGTTGGCGGGCGCGGAAGTGGAACTGGTCGAACTCGACCATCGCGACAGGCGCCTTCGGCGCGCTTTGCAGGCGGTATCGGAGGAGTACCACTTCGTGCTGATCGACTGCCCGCCGTCGCTGAGCCTGCTTACGCTCAACGGCTTGTGTAGCGCACACGGGGTGATCGTGCCGATGCAGTGCGAATACTTCGCGCTGGAGGGGCTGAGCGACCTTGTCAACACGATCAAGCAGGTTCATGCCAACCTGAACCCGGACCTGCAGCTCATCGGCTTGCTGCGCGTGATGTACGACCCTCGCATTACCTTGCAACAGCAGGTCAGCGAGCAGCTGAAATCGCATTTCGGCGAGAAGGTCTTCAATGCGGTGATCCCGCGCAACGTCCGCCTGGCCGAGGCACCCAGTTACGGCATGCCGGGGGTCGTCTTCGACGCGGCCTCCAAGGGCGCGCAGGCGTTCATCGAGTTCGCGGAAGAGATGGTTCAGCGCATCGCGAAGCTGTGATGGTGCCGAGCGGATCCGATGACATCTCTGGCATGAGCCCTTTGCGGGCCGACGGTGATCTCTTGGCTCGCATTGAAGAGGCGGGCCCAAATGCAAGCGCGGCACCTCAGCAGCGGTTGGTCGATTGGCTCGTTCGCTTCAGCTCAGGCGAGGCCAAACGTGCGAACCCGATTGCTTCAGGCCGGCTGCCATTGGCCCGGAAGCCGGAAATGCAGCCGCCAGGACTGGATGGTGCCTTGGAGCGGAGAGGTATGCGGCGCATGGACGACACTCGAGTCATGGTGTGCACCGGCCTGCACGATGTCACGGACAGTGGAGGTGATGACAGCGGACGCGGAACAGCTGGCATAGACGGTGGGGGCCTGGCGCGGATCGCCCCTGTCGTACCGGCAGGCCCATGGGCTGCGCTTGGTCAACTCGCCGAGCCCCTTCACCGCACTGTTGCTAAAGGCGCATGGGGAGGTGGTCGCTGGCGGGCAGTTTGCCGTAGAAGGGATCTTGTCGGGCTTTGCGACGTCTACACGACCCTGCTGCGCGCATCCGCGGCTATTGTGTGGCTCTATGCCGCCATCTCCTTGCCGGGCTTTGGCAAAAGGTGCCCGCATCGCTTACCTCCAGCTCGAGGGAGACAAACCCCACCCCGCTCGCGCGGTCTATCGCCGCCTGGGCTTCCTCGACGCCTACGCCTACCACTGCCGGACGCCGCACCGGGCAGCCACCTGAGAAGGCACGCCCGTTCACGCTGCAACGCGCCCACGCCGTAGCCCGAGCGACGGCTGTGGCCTTGCGCCTTATTGGGTCCATTCCGGCGCGCCTGCTTGGGCACGCCGGATTCATTCACACCTTCTGACTCTTAGAGGCCCAGTCCCTCGTCGAGTCCCAAATGCAGATTCATCGTCTGTACCGCCGCACCGCTGGCCCCCTTGCCGAGGTTGTCCAGTCGAGCCATGAGGAGCGCCTGCGTGTCACTGGCAAAGACGAAGAGGTCGACCCGGTTCGTGTCGTTGCAGCCCTGCACGTCGAAGAATCCGCCGCCGGCCTCCAGGGTGTCTGAATCGCGCAGCGGCATGACACGAACGAAGCGCTCCCCGGCGTAGTGCTGCTGCAAGGCTTCATGCAGCCGCTCGGGCGTCGCACCACCGCCGAGCTGGGAAAGATGCAAGGGCACGCTTACGGTCAGACCCTTATAAAACGGGCCTACCACGGGCAGGAACACTGGTTTCACCTGGAGGCCTGCGTGTAGGGTCATCTCCGACACATGCTTATGGGTGAGTGTCAGGCCGTAGGGGCGTGGGGCCGGCAGGCGCGGGTCACCGCCAGCTTCATACTGCTCGATCATTCTCCTGCCGCCCCCTGAATATCCCGTAAGCGAAGTCACGCTGATGGGCAGGTCAGCCGGCACGAGCCCGGCGTCTACCAGTGGCCGCAGCAGCAGGATGAACGCGCTCGAATGGCATCCTGGGTTGGAGATGCGCTTGGCCTCGCGCAGTCGCTCGCGCTGTCCAGGAGCCAGTTCCGGCATGCCGAAAACCCAACCGGCCGCCGTGCGATGTGCGGTGCTTGCATCGATGAGGCAGGTGCGCGGGTTGTCGACCAGCGCGGCCGCTTCGCGCGCGGCGGCGTCGGGCAGGCAGAGAAAAGCCACGTCCGAGGCGTTGAGCAGGCGGGCGCGCTCGGTGGTGTCCTTGCGGCGCTCGGGATCGATGCGCAGGACCTCGATGTCGAGGCGCTGAGCCAGGTATTCATGAATGCGCAGGCCGGTCGTGCCTTCCTGGCCGTCAACGAACACGCGGTAAGTCATGTGGGTTCTCCTCGGGGTTCCGAAGGATAAGCGAGGCGTGGCAGGGCCTGCCGAGGCGCTGCGCCGATCATCGACAATGCAGCGATGGTCACGAAGAAACCCAAAGGCCTGGGCATGGGCCTGGAGGCGCTGCTCGGCCCGCGCGTGAAGGATGCGGGTGAACCTGCCCCGGCCGCGGCGGAGGGATCACCCAGCGTGTTGAAGCTGGAGCAGTTGCAGCCCGGCAAGTACCAGCCTCGTACGCGCATGGACGAGAGTTCGCTGTACGAGCTCGCCGAGAGCATCAAGGCGCAGGGGGTAATGCAGCCCGTACTCGTGCGTCAGCTTGGCGCCCAAGGGGAGCCGGGTGCCGGATCGGCACAGTACGAGATCATCGCGGGCGAACGACGTGTGCGTGCAGCGCGCCTGGCCGGGCTGGCCGAGGTGCCGGTATTGGTCAAGCAGGTGCCTGACGAGGCGGCCGCGGCCATGGCGCTCATCGAGAACATCCAGCGCGAAGACCTCAACCCGCTGGAGGAGGCGCAGGGCATCGCGCGCCTCGTCCATGAGTTCAATCTCACGCACGAGCAGGCCGCCCAGGCGGTGGGCCGCTCACGTAGCGCCGCCAGCAACCTCCTGCGGCTGCTCAACCTTGCCGAGCCCGTGCAGCACATGCTGATGGCGGGCGACATCGATATGGGCCACGCGCGTGCACTGCTGCCCCTCGAAGGTGCACAGCAGATCATGGTGGCGGGCGAAATCGCGTCGCGCAAGCTCAGTGTGCGCGACGCCGAGAAGCTGGTGGCCAAGTCCGGTGCTTCGCGGCAGAAACCGCTCTTGCGCGTCAAGGCGGAGAAGCCCCGCGACCTGAGGCGCATTGAGGAGGAACTGTCGGATGCGCTGACCGCACCCGTGGAGATACGCGTGAAGAAGCGCACCTCCCGCGGAGAGCAGGGGGAAGTTGCGATTGCGTTCGGCTCACTCGACGAGCTCAATGGCCTGCTCGACCGGCTCGGACTCTCGCGCGGCTGACCTCGTGCGTGACAACGCGGCATTGCGTGTCACAACGAGTGACACGGAGCTGCGACGAATGGCGCTTGCCCCGAGGAACTTCGCACGTAGGGCGGCGTCCCTGCTTCGCGGGACTGGCGCTGGGGTACGCAAGTGGAGTATCGTGAAGGCACGGGTCTTGCTGCGTCGCACACAAGGGACAGGCGGAACGTTGTTGCGCATCTCCTGTATCTGCGGCTGCCAGCAGGCCGTATGTTGAGCGGAACTTGAATCGTGCGTTCGCGCTGATCGCAAGGAAAGCTCTGATGGAGCCTTTGGTGGAACGACGGCCAGGACTTCATCAGAACTTCCCAAAGGCGGCAGTCGGGGTGGCTCCTCGGTTGCCCCGCCCCGATCCTGGAGGTCAGCATGGATGTGATCAGCCATTTCGCCGCTCGCTTTGAGCGCACCCGGGAGGAGGAACTCTCCCTTGAGGAGTACCTCGCGGAGTGCAAACGCAGTCCGCTGGCGTACGCCACCGCCGCGGAGCGCATGCTCAAGGCCATCGGCGACCCGCAGACGATCGACACGCGCAACGACCCGCGCCTGTCGAGGATCTTTGCGAACAAGATCATCAAGATCTACCCCGCCTTTGCCGAGTTCTACGGCATGGAGGACGCCATCGAACAGGTGGTGTCCTACTTCCGCCATGCCGCGCAGGGCCTGGAGGAAAAGAAGCAGATCCTTTACTTGCTGGGTCCGGTGGGCGGGGGCAAGTCATCCATCGCCGAGCGGCTCAAGCAGTTGATGGAGCAGGTGCCCTTCTACGCGATCAAGGGCTCCCCGGTGAACGAGTCGCCGCTGGGCCTGTTTGATGCGGCCGAGGATGGTCCGATCCTCGAGAAGGAATACAACATCCCGCGGCGCTATCTGACCCGCATCCTGTCTCCCTGGGCCGTCAAGCGCCTGGAGGAGTACGGTGGCGACATCCGCAGGTTCAAGATCGTCAAGCGCTATCCCTCCGTGCTGCGGCAGGTGGCGATCGCCAAGACCGAGCCTGGCGACGAGAACAACCAGGACATTTCTTCGCTGGTGGGCAAGGTCGACATCCGCAAGCTCGAGACCTACGCGCAGGACGACCCGGACGCCTACAGCTACTCCGGTGGTTTGTGTCTGGCCAACCAGGGGCTGCTCGAGTTCGTCGAGATGTTCAAGGCGCCCATCAAGGTGCTGCACCCGCTGCTGACCGCCACGCAGGAAGGCAACTACAAGGGCACCGAAGGCTTTGGTGCGATTCCCTACGACGGCATCATCCTCGCGCACAGCAACGAGAGCGAGTGGAAGAGCTTCCGCAACAACAAGAACAACGAAGCCTTCCTGGACCGCATCTACATCGTCAAGGTCCCGTACTGCCTGCGTGTGTCGGAGGAAGTGAAGATTTACGAGAAGCTGCTGCGCAACTCCTCGCTTGCCCACGCCACCTGTGCGCCCGGCACGCTGAAAATGATGGCGCAGTTCGGGATCCTCACGCGGCTCAAGGAGCCCGAGAACTCGTCGCTGTTCTCCAAGATGCTCGTCTATGACGGGGAGAACCTGAAGGACACCGATCCGCGTGCGAAGAGCTACCAGGAGTACCGTGACTACGCCGGTGTCGACGAAGGCATGGCCGGCATCTCCACGCGCTTCGCGTTCAAGATCCTGTCGAAGGTTTTCAATTTCGACAGTACGGAAGTCGCGGCGAACCCGGTGCACTTGATGTACGTGCTCGAACAGCAGATCGAGCGCGAGCAGTTCCCGCCGGAGACCGAGCAGAAGTACCTCGCGTTCATCAAGGAGCACCTCGCCACGCGCTACGCCGAATTCATCGGCAAGGAGATCCAGACCGCGTACCTGGAGAGCTACAGCGAGTACGGCCAGAACATCTTCGACCGCTACGTTACCTATGCGGACTACTGGATCCAGGACCACGAATACCGCGACACCGATACGGGCGAGGTATTCGATCGCGCCTCGCTCAATGCCGAGCTCGAGAAGATCGAGAAGCCCGCGGGCATCAGCAACCCCAAGGACTTCCGTAACGAGATCGTCAACTTCGTGCTGCGTGCTCGCGCCAACAACCAGGGCAAGAACCCTGCGTGGACCAGCTACGAGAAGCTACGCACGGTGATCGAGAAGAAGATGTTCTCGAACACCGAGGAGCTGCTGCCTGTCATCAGCTTCAACGCCAAGGCCAGCGCCGACGAGGCCAAGAAGCATGAGGACTTCGTCACCCGCATGGTGGCCAAAGGCTACACACCCAAGCAGGTTCGCCTGTTGTGCGAGTGGTATTTGCGCGTGCGGAAGAGCTCGTGAGGCTGCGGGTAGTGCAATAGGAGAGTCATGTTGCAGCAGATCATCGACCGGCGGCTGGCGGGCAAGAACAAGTCCATCGGCAACCGCGAGCGCTTCCTGCGCCGCCACAAGGAGCAGATCCGTGAGGCGGTCAAGCGCGCTGTCGATGGGCGGGGCATCCGCGACATCGCGCAGGGCGAGGACATCCGCATCCCGCGCAAGGACATCAGCGAGCCCGTATTCGGTCACGGCCAGGGTGGCCAGCGCGAGATGGTCCACCCTGGCAACAAGGACTACGTCAAGGGCGATCGCATTGAGCGGCCCAAGGGCGGAGCGGGCGGGGGAGGGGGCAGCCAGGCCAGCGACTCGGGCGAGGGCGACGACGATTTCGTTTTCCACCTCACCAAAGAAGAGTTCATGCAGGTCTTCTTCGACGACCTGGCCTTGCCCAACCTCGCGCGCACCACGCTGGCCGAAACGCCCGAATTCAAGATGCACCGGGCGGGGTATACGAGCGACGGCACGCCCAATAACCTGCACGTGTTGCGGTCCATGCGTGGCGCGATCGGCCGGCGCATCGCCATAGGAAGCGAGAGCCGTCGCGAGCTGCGTCGCCTTGAGGAGCACCTGGAGGTGCTCAAGGCGCATCCCGAACCCAACCCGTTGGCGCACGAGATCCCTGAGATCGAGGCGGAGATTCTGGCCTTGCGTGCGCGCCTGGCCCGGATCCCGTATCTGGACCCCATCGACCTGCGCTATCGCAGCCGAATCCGGGTGCCCGTGCCTACCGCGAAGGCAGTGATGTTCTGCCTGATGGACGTATCGGGCTCGATGGATGAGGCGCGCAAGGACCTGGCGAAGCGCTTCTTCATCCTGCTGTACCTGTTTCTCACGCGGCACTACGAGAAGATCGATATCGTCTTCATCCGTCACCACACACAGGCGCAGGAGGTGGACGAGGACAACTTCTTCCACTCCACCGAGACCGGTGGCACGGTAGTGTCCAGCGCACTCGTACTCATGGAGGAGATCGCCCGTGCGCGCTACCCTACCAGCGAGTGGAACATTTACGGCGCGCAGGCGAGCGATGGCGACAACTGGCACCACGACAGTGGTCGCTGCCGCGAGCTGCTCGCCCACAACATCCTCCCGCTTTGCCGTTACTTTGCCTATGTGCAGGTGGCCGAGGAAGAGCAGAACCTTTGGGACGAATACTCCGCGCTCGCCGTCGAGTCGAAGACCTTTGCCATCCGCAAGGTGACCGAGGCCTCGCAGATCTATCCGGTGTTCCGCGATCTGTTCAAGAAGGAGGGGGCACCGGCATGAGCCACACCGAATCCCCGGCGACTGATCCGTTCACCGCCCTGGCAGACATCAAGCTGCGCACCAAGCGCGCCGCCGACATCGTGGCGCCGCCCAAGGCTGACAAGCCGCTGCCGTCGCCCAGCGACTGGTCCTTTGATCTCGTCGAGCAATACCACTCCGTGATCAAGAAGACGGCCGAGCGCTTCGGGCTGGATACCTATCCCAACCAGCTCGAGATCATTACGGCCGAGCAGATGATGGATGCGTATGCCTCCGTCGGAATGCCGGTGATCTACCGCCACTGGAGCTATGGCAAGGAGTTCATAGCCACCGAGAAGAACTATCGCCGCGGCCACATGGGGCTGGCGTACGAGATCGTCATCAACTCCAACCCCTGTATCGCCTACCTCATGGAAGAGAACACCATGGCGATGCAGGCCCTGGTGATCGCGCACGCCGCCTACGGCCACAACAGCTTTTTCAAGGGCAACTACCTCTTCAGGATGTGGACGGACGCCTCGTCCATCATCGACTATCTCGTCTACGCCAAAAACTACGTGGCCGAATGCGAGGAGCGATATGGCCTTGATGTGGTGGAGTTCACGCTCGACTCTTGCCACGCGCTGATGAACCACGGCGTGGACCGCTACCGCCGACCCAGCAAGCTCTCGCTCGCGCAGGAGCAGGCGCGCCGCGAGGAGCGCGAGGCCTATGCGCAGCGGCAGATCAACGACATGTGGCGCACGTTGCCACGCAAGAAGAAGCACGACAAGGAAGGCGGCGACGAGGGCACCCTGCGCCGCTTTCCCGAGGAGCCGCAGGAGAACATCCTGTACTTCATCGAGAAGAACGCGCCGCTGCTGGAGCCGTGGCAGCGAGAGATCGTGCGCATCGTCCGCAAGATCGCGCAGTACTTCTACCCGCAGCGACAGACGCAGGTCATGAACGAAGGCTGGGCGACCTTTTGGCACCATCACCTGCTCAACACCATGTACGACGACGGGCACCTGTCGGACGGCATGATGATGGAGTGGCTGAAGTCGCACACCAACGTCATCTACCAGCCCCCGGTCGGGCACCGTGCATATAGCGGCATCAACCCGTATGCGCTCGGGTTCGCGATGTACACCGATATCAAACGCATCGGCGAGAACCCGACTGACGAGGACCGGTACTGGTTCCCCGACATCGCGGGCAAGGACTGGCTCGAAACGCTGGACCACGCGATGCGCAACTTCAAGGACGAGAGCTTCATCGGCCAATACCTCTCGCCTCACCTCATGCGTGAGTTCCGCCTCTTCGCCATCCTCGACGACGAGCGGGAGAGCGAGTTGGAGGTTTCGGCCATCCATGATGAAATGGGATACCGCCGCGTTCGTGAGGCGCTGTCGCACCAGTACGACCTGGGCGCGCGCGAGCCGAACATTCAGGTGTGGAGCGTCAACACGCGCGGCGACCGCTCGCTGGTGCTGCGCCACTCCCAGCACAACAACCGGCCGCTGCACGAGAGCGCCCATGAGGTTCTCAAGCACGTGGCCCGGCTGTGGGGTTTTGGCGTGCACATGGAAAGTGTTGACAGCGCCGGCAATGTGACCAAGCGCTGGTCGGTGCCTGCGCCGACGCATTGAACTGCGGTGGCAGCGCGGCTCGGTGAGCCGCGCTGTGCACAAATTGCCGTCAAGTCCCGCCTTTACGCTTCCGTTACTCTGGCAACGGCCTCGATCTTTCGGCTTCGTGCAAGAATGAGCTGGTCGGTGAGGATCCGTGGAACGCTTTACCGGCCGGGCATCGGCTCCCGCTGCCCGGCGATCCTGTCGTTCGTCACGCACGCCCCCTCTCGAGTTTCGGATCAGTCAGTAGGCAGTATGAAGATTCTTGGCATCGAGCTCAGCAAACCGTCGTTCAACGAGGTGACGGCTTCAGCCGTGATGGCGGCGGGCTTGTGGCTCGCCATCATGGCGCTCATGCGCGTCAGCGAACAGCCGCTCGACAGGGTCGACGCCGGCGCAGCGCTACTCGTGATCTTCTGGGGATGCGTCGGCGTGCGGCTCGGCATCCGCTTCGACAAGGGGTTGCGCCACATTGCTGCCAATGTGCTGGGCGGCGGTGCCATCCTCGTGATTTATCACGCGGTGATGGCCCTGCTGGGCTAGTGCCCTGCGCGGGACCAAGCGTCAGCGGTCTTCTGACTGGGCGCGCCGCGCCGCGCAGCTCAGGGTGGGTCGCTGCGTAAGCGGCGCAACAACGCAAGCGACCCGTGCCGCTCCTCATGACGGTTTGTTCCGCACGGCCACGGAGCACTAGACCCCACGCAACGCTCGCCGCGTCAGATTACGCGGAGGGCGAGAGCTGGAAGATCTTGCCCGGATTGAGGATGTTCTTCGGGTCGGGCGCGCGCTTGATGGCCCGCATCATCTCGACTGCACTCGCGCCGGTCTCTTCTTCCAGGAAGCGCATCTTATGCAGCCCGATGCCGTGCTCACCTGAACACGTGCCATCTAGTCGCAGTGCCCGCCGCCGCACCAGCTGAAGGTTGAGCCGCTCCGCGGTTTCGCGCTCGTGGGGCGCGGCGGGGTCGATCAGGTAGGCCACGTGGAAGTTGCCGTCGCCCACGTGGCCCACGATGAAGTAGGGCAGCCCGGCCGCTTCCGCCTCCTCTACCGTCGCCAGCAGGCATTCGGCCAAGCGAGAGATGGGCACGCAGCTGTCCGTGGTCACTGCGCGGCGGCCCGGGCGGATCTGCAGGCCGGCCAGATAGGCCGTGTGGCGGGCCATCCACAAGCGCGAGCTTTCCTCCGGCGTATGGGCCCACTCGAAGGCGAGTCCGCCCTGATCGCTCGCGTCTGCTGGACCACGTCGATCTGTTCTTCTACGGCCCCCGGCGTGCCGTGAAACTCCATCAGCAGCAAGGGCCCTTCCTGCAGGGAGAGCCCGTCGTGACGGTCACGGCGCGCACTGCGTTCATGTCGAGCAGCTCGCAGCGTGCAAGAGGCACACCGGCCTGGATCACCTGGATGGTCGTTTGCACGGCTGCGGCGATGCTCGGGAAGGTGCTCACGGCGGCCATGACCGCTTCAGGGTGCGGATACAGCCGCAAGGTCACCTCGGTGATCACTCCCAGCGTACCTTCGCTGCCGACGATCAGCCGGGCGAGGTCGTAGCCCGCGCTGCTCTTGCGCGCGCGCGTGCCGGTGCGAATGACCTCGCCGCTGGCCGTTACGACCTTCAGCGCGAGCACGTTGTCGCGCATCGTGCCGTAGCGCACCGCGTCCGTGCCGCTGGCCCGGGTCGCGCACATGCCGCCAATGCTGGCATCGGCCCCAGGGTCGATCGGAAAGAACAGGCCAGTGTGGCGGATCTCCTCGTTGAGTCGGCTGCGCGTGATGCCGGGCTCCACGACGACAGTCATGTCCTCGGGTTGCACGGACAGCACCCGGTTCATGCGGTTGAGATCGATGCTGATGCCGCCCTGCAAGGCCAGCAGCTGGCCTTCGATGGAAGAGCTCGCGCCGTAGGGATCACGGGCACCGAGTGGTGGTCAGCCAGACGTAGCACCTCGCACACGTCCTTGGTGCTTTTGCAAAAGACCACGAGATCTGGGGGCGGCACGTCGAACGGCGACTCGTCACGCCCGTGCTGCTCGCGTACGGAACAAGCCGCGGAGCAACGTTCGCCGAAACGTGCCGTCAGTGCATCCCGCATCACCTGCGGCACCGGGCGCGGCTGGAGCGGAGGCAGCAAGTGCGCGGGGATCGGGGCGTTCATGACGGGACTCCTGGAGGTGCCAGGTCATTCTAGGAAGCCGCTCTCGGGTCGAAGCAGCGGCGTAGCGCTCCGCCATGGCCAACCGACTCACTGAAACAGATTGACGTATCAGGGTTCCAGCCAGTGCGCCAGGACGGTGGTGACGAGTTCGGCGGTCTGCTTCAGGTCGGCCGTTGTGCAGGTGGCTCCAGCGGCTGTGTGACTGCCGAAAAGGCGGCCATGTACTTGCTTGCGAGCGACTACCCTCAAGCGCGCCACGTTGTCGACGGTGTCGCCACGGCGCATCGGATGCTTGCCGTAGGGTCGCTCGAGGTGGCGCTACAGCTTAGCCGCGAGCATGCTGTTGGCCCCTGCCAACGCTTGCTTTTCCGCATGTTCACGGTGCCGCCAAACTGCGAGTGGCAGGCGCCTCGTCAGAAGTAGTAATTCAGCAGCAGGCCGACGTGACTGCCGTCGACCGTGTCATTGCCGCCTTTCAGATCGAACTCCTCCGAGACATAGCGCAACTTCAGGCCGACGTGAGGGGAGAACAAATACTCGCCTTCCAGCACGGCGCCGGTTGCGCTGTCGAACTTCGCATTGATGCCGCTCACGTCACCGCTGCCCTTCAGCTGGGCCTTGTGCACCAGCTGCATGCCTGCACCTAGCCGCAGCTGCTCATTGATGCGGAAGTGCAGGAGCAGGTCGACCGGCATCCGGGAGAAACGCAAGCTGCCGTTGGATGCGGGCGAGGTGTCATCCACGTGGTAGCCGAGCGTGGCCTGGAACGAGACGAGGTCGCCCAGTCGGATTTCTGTGCCGCCATACAGCATGAGCAGCGCTCCGGCGCGGATGTTCTCGGTGCTGCCATCGTTGAATCCCACCGTCGCCAGCTTGTCTCCGCCGAAGGTGAAACCGCCTCCGAGCAGGAACTTCACCGGCGCGGCTGCGTCCGCCGCATACGCGCCAAATTGGGTGCCAAGCGCCAGGGCGGCGCCGATCAGGATCTTTTTCATGGAGTGCCGTGCTGTTGGATAAAGGCCGCCACTCGACCCCGCGGCCCACGGCATCCTACCGACGGCGCTTGGCGCGGCTCGGCGAGTCGTTGTTCAAGTGCTACGTCGCCAAGTCAAATTCCACGCTCGACGATCAGCGGCGGCGGGTCTTCACCGCGTCGTGCAGCACATCGAGCAGGGCCAGCGAGTCATCCCAGCCCAGGCAGGCGTCAGTAATGCTTTGCCCGTACTGCAGCTTGGCGGGATCATCCTTGCCCGGGCTGAACTTCTGTGCGCCCGCGTTCAGGTGGCTTTCCACCATGACACCGAACACCTTGCGGCTGCCGCTGGCGATCTGCTTGGCGATATCGCGCGCCACCTCGATCTGGCGCTCATGTTGCTTGCTGCTGTTGGCGTGCGAGAAGTCGACCATCAGCGAGGGGTGCAGCTTTGCGGTCTCAAGATCCTTGCAGGCGGCCTCCACGTGCTCGGCGTCGTAGTTGGGCGTTTTGCCGCCACGAAGGATGACGTGACAGTCCCTGTTGCCCTTGGTCTCGACGATGGCAACCTGACCGTTCTTGTGCACCGAGAGGAAGTGATGCGGCCGCGCAGCGGCCTGGATGGCATCGGTGGCAATGCGGATGTTGCCGTCGGTGCCGTTCTTGAAACCGATCGGCGCCGAAAGCCCCGACGAAAGTTCCCGATGCACCTGGCTCTCAGTAGTGCGCGCGCCGATGGCTCCCCAGGAGATGAGGTCACCGATGTACTGAGGCGAGATCACGTCAAGGAACTCGCTGCCTGCCGGCATGCCTATCCGGTTGATGTCGAGCAGCAACTGGCGGGCGATGCGCAACCCTTCGTCGATTCGGAAGCTCTCATCCAGGTAAGGGTCGTTGATGAGGCCCTTCCAGCCCACTGTGGTGCGGGGTTTCTCGAAGTAAACCCGCATGACCACCTCGAGCGTGTCTGCATAACGGTCGCGTTGCGCCTTGAGCCGGCGGGCGTATTCCAGCGCTGCCACCGGGTCGTGGATGGAGCAGGGCCCTATGACCACGAGCAAGCGGTCTTCCTTGCCTTGCATGATGTGGCGAATGCGTCGGCGCGTTTCGCCGACGAGTGTTTCCACTGGGGTGCCGTTGATGGGGAAGAAGCGGATCAGGTGTTCCGGAGGCGGCAGCGGTATCACGTCCCTGATCCTTTCATCGTCGGTCTGACTGGTCTTCTCGGTGTGTGCATACCAGTCCTCGGTAGAGGTGTTCTTGGAAGGCATCAGGGATTCCTTGCTCGGGGGTGTGAGGGTGCAGGCCAAAAAAAACCTCCGGGGGTCGCCCGGCGGTTTTGGGATTCGGTTTGCGCTTCTTTGCT
>CBINKC010000121.1:0-13571 GCA_966251135.1 uncultured Burkholderiaceae bacterium | reverse complement strand
GGTGAAGTGCGGGATGCGGCGCTTGGCGTCCTGCATGCGCTGGGCGATCTTGCGCCGCAGGCCGATGACGCGGATGTCCTGGGTGTCATCGGGTGGCGCAACGGGCTCAGGCTCGGGCTCGGGCTCGCGCGGCGGCGATGTCGGCGGATGGCGCGCCGCCCAGGCGTCGAGGTCGGCCTGCATGATGCGTCCGCCCGGGCCGGTGCCCGGCACGCCGACCAGATCGAGGCCCAACTCCCACGCACGGCGACGCACCGCGGGCGAAGCGATGGGGCGTTCTTCCACCGCCACGCCCGGCTCCTGCAGGCGCGGCCGCATCGATGCAGGCGGCGCGACCGACGCCGCCTGCTCGCGTTGTCGGGCAGCGCTGACCGGCTCCTGCGCCGGGGCCTCGGCAACCGGCGACGCGACCGCATTGCCCGCCCCTTCCACTTCCAGCCGGATCAGCTCCGAGCCCACCGGCAGCACCTGCCCCACCTCGCCGCCCAGCGCCAGCACGCGGCCGGACACGGGGGACGGGATCTCGACATTCGCCTTGTCCGTCATCACGTCGGCCAGCGTCTGGTCTTCCTTCACCGTGTCGCCCGGCTTCACATGCCAGCCGACCAGTTCGACCTCGGCAATGCCTTCGCCGATGTCGGGCATCCGGATCACGTGCACGCCCATGCGGACCTCACTCTTCCATCGCGCGCTTGAGCGCCGCGCCCACGCGGCCCGGGCCGGGGAAGTAGGCCCACTCCAAGGCATGCGGATAGGGCGTATCCCAGCCGGTCACGCGCTCGATGGGCGATTCGAGGTGGTAGAAGCAATGCTCCTGCACCAGCGCCACCAGCTCGGCGCCGAAGCCGCTGGTGCGCGTGGCCTCGTGAACCACGACGCAGCGGCGCGTCTTCTTGACCGAGTTCACGATGGTGGGCAGGTCCAGCGGCCAGAGGCTGCGCAGGTCGATGATCTCAGCATCGATGCCCGTCTCGCGCACCGCGGCCTCGGACACCCACACCATGGCGCCGTAGGCCAGCACGGTCACGTCGCGGCCCTCCCTGAACACGGCCGCCGATTCGAGCGGCACCGTGTAGTAGCCCTGCGGCACCTCGGCCAGCGGATGCTGGCCCCAGGGCACCACGGGCCGCTCGTGGTGGCCGTCGAAGGGGCCGTTGTACAGGCGCTTCGGCTCCAGGAAGATCACCGGGTCGTCGCACTCGATGGCGGCGATGAGCAGACCCTTGGCGTCCACCGGGTTCGAAGGCATCACGGTACGGATGCCGCACACATGGGTGAACAGCGCCTCGGGGCTCTGGCTGTGCGTCTGCCCGCCGTAGATGCCGCCGCCGCATGGCATGCGTATCGTGATGGGCGCGGTGAAGTCACCCACCGAGCGATAGCGCAGCCGCGCAGCCTCGGACACGATCTGGTCGGAGGCCGGGTAGAAGTAATCGGCGAACTGGATCTCCACCACCGGGCGCAAGCCGTAGGCGCCCATGCCGACAGCCACGCCCACGATGCCGCCTTCGGAGATGGGCGCATCGAACACACGCGAGCTGCCGTAGCGCGCCTGCAGCCCCTCGGTGCAGCGGAACACGCCGCCGAAGTAGCCCACGTCCTGGCCGAAGACCACCACGTCGGGATCGCGTTCGAGCATCACGTCCATGGCCGAGCGCAGGGCCTGGATCATGGTCATGCAGGGGGTCTGCTGCACCTGATTCGGGGCGCGCGTGTCGTGATCCTGGCGGCCCTCACGCTGCCCCGCTGGCGCGCGCACAGCGGTCGCTTCGGTCGACGCAGCTTCCTCCGCCTTCAGTGCCGACAGCCGGTTCTCGATGGGCATGGTCAGGCTCCGGCCTGCCGCAGCTGCTCGTGCAGGTGCGGCGGCATGTCCTTGTAGACATCCTCGAACATCGACGCAAGCGGCGGGGTGTGCCCGTCCATCAGCGTGCCGTGGCGCTCCGCCTCCTTCTGCGCAGCCGCGACCTGCCCCTCCAGCTCGGCCTGCGCCTGCGCATGCTCCTCGTCGGACCACGCGCCGATCGCCGTGAGGTGCTGCCGCAGTCGTGCGATCGGGTCGCCGAGGGGAAATCGCGTCCAGTCGTCGGCCGGGCGATAGCGCGAGGGATCGTCGGAGGTGGAGTGCGCGCCGGCACGGTAGGTCACCCACTCGATGAGCGTAGGCCCCAGGTTGCTGCGGGCGCGCTCGGTTGCCCAGCGCGAAGCGGACAGCACCGCGAGGAAGTCGTTGCCGTCCACCCGCAGCGAGGCGATGCCGCACCCCACGCCGCGAGCAGCGAAGGTCGTGCCCTCCCCGCCCGCGATGGCCTGGAAGGTGGAGATGGCCCACTGGTTGTTCACCACGTTCAGGATGACCGGCGCGCGGTACACATGGGCGAAGGTGAGCGCGGTATGGAAGTCGGCCTCGGCCGTGGAGCCATCGCCGATCCAGGCCGAGGCAATGCGCGTGTCGCCCTTGATGGCCGAAGCCATGGCCCAGCCGACGGCCTGGATGAACTGCGTGGCCAGGTTGCCGGAGATGCTGAAGAAGCCGGCGCGCTTCATCGAATACAGCACCGGCAGCTGCCGGCCCTTGAGCGGGTCGCGCCCGTTCGACATGAGCTGGCAGATCATCTCCACCATCGGCACGTCGTCGCGCGACAGGAGCAGGCCCTGCTGCCGGTAGGTGGGAAAGCACATGTCGCCATGCTGCAGCGCGAGCGAATGCGCGCAGGCGACAGCCTCCTCGCCCAGGCACTGCATGTAGAACGAAATCTTCTTTTGCCGCTGGGCGATGAGCATGCGCGCGTCGAAGATGCGTGTCTTCATCATTGAGCGCAGGCCGCGGCGCAGCAGCTGCCCATCGGCCTGCGGGTCCCAGGGGCCGATGGCGTGCCCTTTGTCGTCGAGCACGCGCACGAGCGCATGGGCCAGGTCGTGGGTGTCGGCCGGCGTGGTATCGACGGGGGGCCGCCTCACATCACCGGCAGGCGAGACGCGAAGGTAGGCGAAATCGGTGGGATGGCCCGGCCGGCCGGTGGGCTCGGGCACGTGCAGGCGCAGCTGCTGGTGGACACCCATTCGATGTGCTCCTTCATGGCGATGGCCGCGTCCGCACAGGGCGCCACAGTGAGCAGCGCCAAGGCGAGACGTGCAGGGTCGCCTGATGACAACCAGCGTAACGGCTTTCCCTGCCCCGGCCATACTGGGGTTTTCCGACACCCATGCGCATGAATGCGCCATCTGGCTGCCCGCGATGCGGCCGGGCCTTCCGCAATGTCTATGAAGCGAATCAGCGCACCAGCATGGCTCTGTGCCCGCTTCCATGATGCTCTGCGGCGCGTGGGAGCGACTATGTCAGTAGCTTCGGTAAACGTCGTGACCCATCAAAAGACCGGCACATAAACAAACTCCCGCGGCACTGTCGCTGTATTCCCCAGTGAGCCCAAGCTCCCCCGGACACCCCGTATCCCGCCGTCCGCCGCCTTGACCAACTCCCAGTCGTCCGCCCCAGTGAACGGATTCAGATAGACCTGCCGCAAATGTCGTCTCACAAACGGGTAGCGTTTATCCTCAAGCAGATCCTGGAGAGATCGCGGATAGGTCTTCACACCGCGGCGAGGCGATGACTGGTAGTAGCTCCCAATCGCCAGCACGAACTGCCGGCCGATCCACTCGAGCTGCTCCATGCGTTGGCGCCGCGCGGTCGTCACCCACACTTCCGAAGCGGCGGTCAGCCCGACGCTGAGCAAAGCGATGGCCAGCAGCACACCCAGGTAAGTGAATCCGCGCGCTCGTCTCATCGTCACCAACTCGCGTAGGCCGTTCCGTCACGGGCCATTCCGGGGGCGCCACTGCGTACGTCGTAGACCCCGGGCAACGTGCCATCAGGCATCGGCACGACGACCCAGCTATCGACCCGTTCCGTCATGGGGTCCGCGGGCACCGCGCGCAAGTAGCGAGCTTGGGCGAGCGCCTCAAGGCTTTCCGGCAAGCGGCCGGTGTCTGCTCGATGCTTGTCGATGGCCTCGCGCAGCAGGCGCAGGTTGGTGCGCAACGCCGCTTCCTTGCCGCGCTCCACCGACTCGAAGTAGCGCGGCGCAGCCAGCGTCAATAGCGTCGCCAGGATGGCCATCACGACGAGCAGCTCAATGAGCGTGAAGCCACGTGGCGAGCGCGGAACCAAGGGCTTCACCATTGCCGGTACGGCGTGCCGTCTAAACCTTTGCCCGGCGCCTTGGAGTAGACGTCGTACACGTCACGACCCGGCTGCGGATCATCGGGAGCGCTCTGATAGCTGCGCAAGCCCCACGTCTCCGCGGCGTCAAGGGCGTTGTCCAGTGCAAATGGATCACGCGGCATGCGCCGCAGGAAATACAGCCGCCCTGCCTGAGGCGTCTGCGCATTGACCTCGCCTTCCACCAGCACGCGCAGGTTGGGCGGGTAGCCCGATCCCCCGGCCGGCCGCGCGATCAAGCCCGCATCCACCTGGCGCTTGTACGCGTCCAGCGCGGAGCGGATCTCTCGCAAGGCACGTCGCAGCTCCTCTTCCTGGGCACGGCGGTGCGACAGCTCGGCCAAGGGCAGACCGATGGTGGCGAGGATCGACATGATGGCGATGACGACGAGCAACTCCACCAGCGAGAAGCCTCGACGCCGCGCGGTCACTTCGTTGAAGGTCAGCATCACGTCCCTGGGCCGCCATTGACCTGGGGCGGCGGCAGACCAGGATTCGACGTGGGCGGGTTTGCCCCCGTCCCCGGCGACGTGGGCACAAGAGGCGGCGGCGTGAATGAAGGTGCCCCGGCGCCCGGCTGAGCCGGGGACGGTGCCCACGGCTGCGGTCGCGGCGTCGGCAGTGGCATCGAAGGCGAGGCGGGCACCGGCCGGCTCCCCCCAGGCGCCGCCGCCGGCGTCCCGAACTGGATCGGCGCCGCCCCCACCGCCGCGTCCGTGCCCGCCAGGAACTCCTGCAGCCCCACGCCGGGCAACTCGATGTTGCGCACGATATGCGGCGTCACGAGGAGAACGATCTCGGTGCGCGTGTCGCTGTCCTGCGCGGCGCCAAAGAGCTTGCTCACGAGCGGCAGTTCGTTCAACCCCGGCACGCCGGTGTTCGATCGCCGCTCATCCCTCTGGATCAGCCCGGCGAGGATGTTGGTTTCGCCGTTGTGCACACGCAAGGTGGTCGAGGTGTTGCGCGTGCCAAGGCGATACGCCTGCGTGCCACTCGTGCGCGAGATCGTCTCCAGAATGTTGGAGACCTCCAGCGCCAGCTTCATCGACACCTCGTCGTCGATCGACACCGTCGGCTCGATCTCCAGTTTGAGGCCCACATCGAGGTAGTTGACGGACTCCGAGGTGCCGACATTGGCCGTCGCAGTGGTCGTGAACACCGGCACGCGCTCGCCGATAAGGATCTTCGCCGACTGTTTGTTGCGAACGCGCACGCGCGGGTTGGCCAGCAGGCTCGCGTCGCCCTTCTGGCCGCGCAGGCGCGCAGCCACGAGGGGATCACCCACGTTCAAGCGCACCAGGCTGGAACTGCGGTCGCGCAACTCCTGCACGGTGAGCTGCCCGGGCGTGCCCAACGACCCCACGACACTGGCCGATGCCGATGAAGGCCAGCTCACCCCCATCTCCAGCAACCGGTTCACGCTGATCTCCAGCACTTCCAGTTCGAGCATGACCTCGGGCTCGGGCACGTCTTGCGCGGCAATGAGTTTCTCGGCCAGCCGCACGACCTCCGCGGCATCCCGCACGACGAGCAGGTTCAGCTTGTCGTCAACGATCACGTCCTTGGCCTTGGCGATCGTCCGCACGGTGGCCGCCACCTTGTTGGCGTCGGCATTGCTCAGGTAGAACGTGCGTACGACCATCTCCCGGTACTCGGCCGCCTTGGCCGCCGTGTTGGGATAGATCAACAACGTGTCCTCGTCCAGCACGCGGCGCTCCAGCTGGTTCGTCGCCAGCAGCAGGCGCAGGACATCCTGAACCGCCTTGTTCGCCACCGACATCGTCACCCGCTGATCGGTGCGCACCTCCTTGTCGAAGATGTAGTTCAGCCCCGAGGCTTGCTTCAGGGCATCGAAGGCCTGCTGCAAAGTCGCGTTGGCGAAGCTCAGGCTCACGGGCTTGCGATAGGCCTCTTTCAGCTTGGGGTACAGGCCCAGTTCCCGACCCGTCAGGTCGGCTTGCTGGCGCATCAGTTGCTTCAGCAACGCCTGCGCTCGCGCGTGGTTCGGTTGCTCCGACAAGATCTGCTGGACAGCGGCGATCGCGCTGTCCAGGTCGCCCTTGCGGGCCTGCACCAGTGCGGCGTCCATGGCCGCCCAGTGGCGACGCGCCGCATCCACGCGACTGGCCCCAGCCGCGGCACGGGCGTTCGAGGTGTCCAGCCGGACGGCCTGCGCATACGCTCCCCCCGCCGCCTCAAAATCTCCCGCCTCGGTCGCAATCTCCGCTTGCCGAATCAAGCTGTTGACCGCCGCTTCGCGCTCCGTGAAATAGCGGCGCCGGTACTGGGTGTTGTAGGGATCCTGCTCCACAGCCTGCTTGAGCTTGGTCAGCCCCGGCTCCACCCTGCCCTCGGCCAGCTCAGCCTGCCCCTCGCGAAAGGCCTGGTAGCCGGCGCAGCCTTGGAGGCTGAGCACGAGAGCCCACGCAAGAGTCGTCAAGCAACGACGCAGCGAAAACGACGACAGTGGAGCGGCGCAGAGGGTCACGGGATTCACTTGGAGGCAGTCAACGGGAGCGAGGCGCCCGCGGGCACCATCAGAGAAACGTCACGGTTCGATGGCACGTGCTGCAGCACGACCTGTTGAGGCGTGATTCGCAAGACCTGGTACTCGCCGATCAGGACGTCACCGACACGGGCCTGAGACACACCGCTCGGGCCTGCGACAAAGACGCTCGATCCCTGGTCGTCTCGCCAGCTGCCGATGACCTGGAGCGGCGGAGGCGGCGGGGGTGGTGGCGGCGGATCAGGGGGTGGCAACAGGGGCCCGACAAAGGGGGGCGGCTGCGGCGGCGCCGGGGGAGTGATGACAATCGCCACCACCGGGGGCGCCGGCGGCCGGCGCACGCCAAAAGGGTCGCGCAGTTCGTCCGATTCCGGGGCACGAGTACCCGCAGAGAAGTCCGCCAGCCCCGCTTCCTCGCCCCCCACCAAGCCCGCCAAGGGCGCGCCGATCTTCGCTTCCGGAGCGGGCAAGATGGCCTTCGTTCGTTCGATGGCCGTGGCGATTTCGGTGGCCCCCGTGCTTTCGACGGGAGCCCACCAATGCAGCGCCAACAGGGCCACCATCACCACGAGCAGCACGGCGAGGCGGCGCTGTTTCATGGGTGCGCCTCCGCCACGTCGCCCGAAAGGAAGATGACGATGGTGAGCTTCGCCTGCACGTTGCCCGCTTCCGCAGTGGGACGACTCACACTGAACTCACGCAGCGTGAGCGCTGGGATGTCAAGCAGCAAGGCCGAGACGAAGCGCCGGATGTGCAGGTACGGCGCGTCGAATGCACACTTGACCTCGAGCATCGCCGGAGAGCCGTCCGTGGGGGCATGCAGTCGGTAGTCGGCACGCGGCCACCCCAGGGACTGCTCGACCGCCGTACGCTCCAGGCGGTGGAGCACGAGCGGAACCTCGCTAACCGAGGGCAATTGCATCGGCTTGTTTCCCGCTTCGACAGGTGCCCCGGGCACTGCAGGCACGGCCAGTGGCGGTGCGCTTTCCATCGCGTCGGACCGCTGCAAGTCGTGCCAGGCCTGGACCCAGATCACGCCGGCCACCACGCACAGGGCCAACCCCATCCAACCCGGAAGACCCCACGCCTGGTGCATGCGCCAGAGCAGGACCTTGGCGTTGGACACACCGGCGCGCACGAGACGGGTCATCGGGCACTCCACCGAGTCTGAACGGTGAACCTCACCGCATTGCGACCCGCCACACCCATGATTTGCTCGTGCGAGCGCAACTCTGCCGGCCCGATCAATCCCGGCTCGTTGAGTTGAGACACATAGGCCACCACCTGGTCAAAGGTAGGCGCCTCGCCGTCGAGCCGAATCGCACCATGCTCGGGATCGACGGACAGCGCGAGCAGAAACACCGGCGGCTGGGTGGCGTTCTCAATGACCCGCAAGGCCGGCAACCACGGTTCACGCAATCGCGGGGCCACGGCACGCAGCCTCAACTCGTCCACGGTGGGCGCGACCGGCTTGAGCGCCGCGCGCTGCGTCTGCAGCGCCGCCTCCTCACGCGCCTGTTGCGCGGCCTGGCGTTCGGCGCGCAGGGCGGCCCATTGACGATCCAGCCAAAGCGCAACCGCCAGGGCCAGTACCCCGGTCGCGAGCAGTCCATAGCCGATCCAGGAGCCGCGGCGCGGGCGCAGAAAGTCGATCGTCCCCCTCACCCCGCACTCCTTGACTGGTGCCACGATTCCGCCATGGAGGGCGACGACCACCCCACTTCGATACAGGTCAGCCCGTCATCAGCTTGGGCAGCACCGTGGATGAGTGCATCGGGCCATCCCCCGACAAGGCCTTGCACAGGCAGTTCCGACACGCCTTGACGTACCGTCTCTCTTTGAAGCAGGCGCAAGGTTTCAGCCTCATCAGACACCGACGAGGCGCCGGCATTGAGCGAACGCAGCAGGCCTCGCTCGAAACGCCCAATCAGCGAACGGTCCTGCTCCAGCCACAGCCACCATCCACTGCGCAACGCCTGGCGCCGGCGGCGCAGCTGGTGCCAACCCCAGGCAAGCGCCGGCTGCAACGACGCCAGGCGCAACCCTCCCGCCTTTGCCGCGCCCTCGATGACTCGCTTGACCGCCGGTGCGAGCCCATAGGCCGTGCCACTCGCATCGCCCGCCCGGTGGTCGAGCCGCAGGTCCCACGCTTGCACGTCGCGTTCGCCGTACAACAGCCCGAATCGATGGCGCAGCAGCGCAGCGATGCGGTCGCGCGACCACAGCACGTCACCCAAATCAAACTGCATCACCGGCAGCCACGCGGATTCGAGCACCACATCAAGGTGCCCGGAGGCCCTCGCGGCGTTCGCGTCGGCACGTCGATGGAACATCTGCAGCAGCGCGGCTTCCAGCACCACGGGGTCCGGCGAATTCATGCCCTCCAGCGCCTGCTCCTCAGCCAAGGTGAACCCGTCCGGCGCCTGCTGCCAGAGCTCGATGCGCCCACGGCCCACGCGAAGGACACCCCGGCGGCGATCAAGCGGCCACACGGTCCACCTCCTCCAGCGTCGTCTGCCCTTGCAGCGCGGCATCGAGAGCCAGGGCACGCAGGCTGCGCCAGCCTGTGCGCTCGGCCTCCGCCTGGATCTCGGCCAGCGGCGCACGGGCGGCCACCAACGCCTTCAATGGCGCGGTCAGGAGCAGCAACTCCCCGAGCGCAAACCGGCCCGCGTACCCGGTGCCGCGGCAGTGCTCGCAGCCTTGCGCCCGATGCAGGCGTGGCGTATCAATCCGGCGCAGCGCCCGCGACAACTCCTCGTCGCGCGTCTCCACGCTGGGCACATCGACGAGGACCGCACAGTGCGGACACACGCGCCGCAGCAGCCGCTGGGCCAGCACGCCGTTGTTGGCCGACGCAAAGGTGTAGGCATCGATGCCGAACTGCTCGAAGCGCCCCACCACATCGAACACGGTGTTGGCGTGCACCGTGGTGAACACCAAATGGCCGGTCAACGCCGACTGCACGGCGATCTGGGCGGTCTCCGCGTCGCGGATCTCGCCCACGAGGATCTTGTCCGGGTCATGCCGCAAGATGGACCGCAGCCCGCGTGCGAATGTCAGCCCCTTGCGCTCGTTGACCGGAATCTGCAGCACGCCGGGTAACTGGTACTCGACCGGATCCTCGATGGTGATGATCTTGTCGCGCGACTGGTGGGTCTCGGCAATGGCGGCGTAGAGCGTGGTCGTCTTGCCGGAACCGGTCGGGCCGGTGACCAGCAGCATGCCGTGGGGCTTGCGGCACAGCTGGCGCAGCGCCTCCGCCGAGCCCTCATCAAACCCGAGCTTGGCGAGCGTCAAACCCGCCAGGTTCTCCGCCAGGTGCTGACGATCGAGGATGCGCAGCACTGCATCCTCGCCGTGGATGCTCGGCATGATGGACACGCGCACATCGATCGACCGGCTGGCATACGCGATCTGCAGACGCCCGTCCTGCGGCACACGCCGCTCGGCGATGTCGAGCTGCGCCATCACCTTGATGCGGCTGATCGCCTGCGCGGCCAGCTCGGCACTGTCGATGCGGCGCATCGCGGTGAGCACACCGTCGAGCCGGAACTTGACGTTCAGGCCAGCCGCATCGCTCTCCAAGTGGATGTCCGACGCACCGGACTTCAGCGCGTCGTACAGCGTGGAGTTGACGAAGCGCACGGCCGGGCTGTCGTCGTCGCCGATCTGGCGCAGGCTGAGCACCTCGGCGCCATTCGGGGCTGAGGAACCGTTGTCCGGTGCCTCGATGCCGACGCCCAGGCTGCCCAGCGCCGTCAGCCCGCTCTCGCACTGGGCCAGCCAGGCGTCGAAGGTTTCGTCGCTTACCAAGGCCAACTCGACCGCGCCAAAGCAGGTACGCGCCCACGCCACCAAGTCCGTGTCGAACGGATCCGTGACGAGCAGATGCAAGACGGGTGGCTCGGCGACCTCCAGCAGCAACGCACACCGGCGCCGGGCACATTCGGAGAACGGCAGGCGCTCGAATTGCGGAGCCCAGGCGGCAAGCGTGTGCATCCGGTGCACGGCCAGCCCGAGGAGCATCCCAAGCTCCTCGATCAACACCTGTGGATCACTGGCTTGCGACCGAAGGGCCGGCAGGAGACTGACGCATCCCTGTGCACGCAGCCCTGCGATGCGCTGCGCGAGCGCCGACGAACCTGCAGCAACGCTCATTGGATGGCCGCCGCGAGTTCGAAGATCGGCAGGTACATGAGGACGACGATGGCGCCCACACCCAGGCCAATGAAGACCATGACCAGCGGCTCAAGCGCGCGCACGCCACGCTCCAGGGCACGCGTCACCTCCGCATCATGGAACTGCGCGATGCGCCCGAGGACACCGCCCAGGTCGCCGGTCCGCTCACCGGCACGGATCAGCTGCTCAGCCACCGCTGTGGCCATGCCCGCCGCGGCGTAAGCCTGTGCCGGGCTGAAACCGTCGCGCAATGCGCGCTCCGTCGCCTCACCGCCCTGCTGAAGCCCGAGCGGCAAGAGGCCATTGGACAGGGCCAACGCCTCCGGCAGCGGGATGCCGCCGTCCACCAGCAGGCCCGTGGCCCGGTACCAGCGCGCGAGGAAGTACGTGCGCAACCGGTCACGCACGGGCGCCCACTGGAGCAACCGTTGCAGCGCGCGAGCCCGCACCGCACGCGACATGACCACTGCAGCCGATGCCAACCCGAGCGCGGCACCGAGCATCACCAACCACGTCCCGTGAGCCGTGATCCATTGAGCCCACCACACCATGGCGAGCGCTGACCATGGCAGGTCGCCATTCATGCCTTCGAAGACCCGCGCGAAACGCGGCACGACATACAGCAGCAGGAAAAGCAACACGCCGGCGCCGACCACACTGAGAAGAGCGGGATAGATCGCCACCGACGTGATGCGGTGGCGCAGTTCGGCGACACGCTGCTCGTGCTCCAGGAACCGGGTCAACGCCTGAGGCAGATCGGACGTCAGTTCGGAAGCGCGCACGAGCGCGACCAAGAGGGACGGAATGCCCGGCTCGGCCGCCAGCGCTTGGGAGAGTCGTTGTCCCCCACGCAGCCGCTGTGCGAGCGAGTCGAACAGCGGGCGGCTGCCCCCCGGCGCCGCACGTTGCAGCGTCTCGAGCGCTTCAATGACGCTCAGTCCTGCGCGCAGCAGGTCTCGCAACTGCTCGATGAAGACCGCGATGTCGAGCCGGGCATGACCCGTCGACACCAAGAGGCGCCCCACGCCTACGCCAGCCGGGCGCACTCGCAGCACGCTGTATCCCTGGCTCAGCATCTCCAGGCGCGCTTGGTCCAACGTCGCCGCTTCAAGCTCAATCACCTCAGGCGCACCGCGCCCTCGCACCACATCGAGGTGGATTCGCATCCCCAGCCCTCTCAGCGACCCGTGTCCCAGACGCTGAGGTCGGCATCCTCATTGCTGCCGCCGGCCTGCCCGTCCTTGCCGAAGCTGCCAAGCGCGTAGTCGCGCCCCTGCTCACCCGGCTGCCGGTACAGATTCGGACGACCCCACGGGTCGAGCGGAACCGCCTTGGAGAGGTACGGCCCCGACCATTTCGGCTCGTCACCCGGCCGCCACACCAACAACTTCAGACCTTGCTCGGTACTCGGGTGCCGCCCCGTGTCGAGTCGGTAGGTCGCCAGCGCTTTGTCGAACGCATCGAGTTGAGCTCGCGTAGCTTTGACTTCCGACTTTCCGATCTGATTGAAGAAGCGCGGCGCAACGTATCCAGCCAGAAGGCCGATGATGACCATCACGACAAGCAGTTCTAGCAATGTAAAACCAGACGAGTTTTGCCTATTCACACCAAACCATCATCATGGTTGCAGCTCATCACTTGGGCTTGCTTGCGCTCGTTCCCAACAGCGCCCGAGCTCGCGAGGACAGATCGCCGTAGATGTCCACCGGCATGTCATTCGCTGCTTGATTCGCAGCGAGCTTCAGCAAGACCGGCGTCACTAGCTGTACCACGGCTGCCACTGCAGGAGGGCTCGACTCCCTCCTTGCTTCCATGTATGCAAATAGACCGTTCGCTGCTGCTGCAGCATTTTCCGCAGTGTCAAAGTCGAGCTGATCCACGTACAGCGCTAAAGCGGTGATGTAGTACTTGAACGCCTCATCTGGCATCGACCCAATGCACTCGACTGCTCCGAGAACATTGTCCGAGAAGAGTAGCCACGCTTGACGGCCCGTCAGTCCATCAAACTCTCGACGAGCCCAATTTGCATCATCGTCAGTAGTGTCGGCATCAGCCCATGCCTCGTCCGGCGGAACGCGATCTAAATCAAAGGCAAAGTCGTTGCTTGTCATGGGCAGTCCTTGTCTTTGCAGAGACGCTCAATCTTCCTGTCGATGTTCGCCAGTTCGTCAATCATTTGCTTGATGTCGACTCGGTGACGACCGGGCTCCCACCTGTCATCCCATCTTTGCTTGGCTTCCACGCATGCCTTGAGCTTCGGTTGCTTCATCTTCCAATACTCACACATGCTCATGCCAGGAGGCTTGGGAGGGATGAAGCACTTGAACTTGTTTGCCAGCCAAGACATGTGCTTTTCAACCTCGTCCGCAGCAGCCGTGACAGCACGATCCAACTGCTCGGCGAGCGCCCTGTTTGCATCTGCCGTCGCACTGGGAACCCCAGGAATAGGAATGGGAGGGATCGGAATCGCCTGCAGCCCTTCGGGATCCGTGTAGCTCAGCGGATTCCCCCCCACATATGCGTACGTATTGATGCCGCCGGCAAGCCCGATAGGATCGCTTTGCACATACCGCCCAACCGACGCATCGTAATCCCGGAAGTAGTTGTAATGCAGCCCACTTTCCTGATCGAGGTACTGCCCCGGGAAGCGCAGGTTGAAGGCGA
>CBINKC010000120.1:0-13607 GCA_966251135.1 uncultured Burkholderiaceae bacterium | reverse complement strand
GGGATCTGTGCGGGGGGCGCTCAGCAATGGGCGTCCCTACCGCGATCGCGCGCCGGGGGCCGAGCGGCTGGCGGATGCGCTGGCGAAGCTTCGGCAGCTTTGATGGCGACGAGCACCCTTCGACTTCACACCTCGCCCAGCCGCACCGCCTCCTCCCCGAACGCATACGCATCCATCCCCAGCGCCCCATGCGTGACGCTCTCGTGCAGGCGCACCGGAACGCTCGCCTCGCCGCCGGCCCCGGCCGCCACGAACCACGGCAGCAGATGCTCGTCTGTGGGATGCATGTCCACGGCATACGGCGCGCGCCGGCGATAGTCGAACAGCGCGGCCCAGTCGCGCGTTTGGCTCTGGCCGTAGATCCAGTCGCGGAACGCCGCGCTCTCCGGGATCTCGGGCTGCGGCTCCACCGGCACACGGGCGCCACCCCTGCCCATCGCAGGCCGACGTAAGTTGTGCGTGATGCTCCCCGTGCCCAGCACGAGAACACCTTCGGCACGCAAGGGCGCCAATGCACGGCCCAGCGCGAACTGCGCCTGCGGCGGCTGCGTGGGCACGAAGGCCAGCGGCAGCACCGGCACGTCGCCTTCCGGGTAGACCCAATGAAGCGCCGTCCAGATGCCGTGGTCCAGCCCGCCCTGCTCGGCAAGATGAACCGGCAGGCCCGCTGAAGTCAGCAAGCTCGCCACGCGCGTTGCCAGATGCGGCGCACCGGGCGCTTCGTAGCGCATCGCGTAAAGCTCGGGCGGGAAACCGCCGAAGTCATGGATCGCCTCATGGCGCGGCGCGGCGAGCAGCATCGGCTCGCGGGCCAGGGTATGCGCCGACACGGCGACGATGGCCGCAGGCCGGCCGTAGGTGGCGTCGATGGCGCGCCCCAGGCGCTGCATGAACGCGCCCGCCTCGCCGGGCTGCAGCGCGATCATGGGGGAACCGTGCGAAAGGTAGATGGAGGGCAGGTGGGTGGAGGCCATGCGGCCATTCCACCACCCCGCCGTTCAACCGGCGTTCGCAGGGTTTGCCGGAGCCGTTGAAGGCGACTGAACCAGGCCGTCGGCCCTGAACATGGCCTTGATCCCGCGCACCGCCTGCCGGATGCGCGACTCGTTCTCGATGAGCGCGAACCGCACGTGGCCATCGCCGTGGTCGCCGAAGCCGATGCCGGGCGACACCGACACCTTGGCCTTGGCGAGCAGTTGCTTGGCGAACTCCAGCGACCCCAGGTGGCGGTAGGGCTCGGGGATGCGTGCCCAGATGTACATCGACGCCCGAGGCACGTCCACCGGCCATCCGGCCTCGTGGAGCCCCTTGCACAGCACATCGCGCCGGCGGTGGTAGGCCTCGGCGATGTCCGTCACGCACTGCTGGTCGCCTTCGAGTGCGGCAATGGCGGCCACCTGCAAGGGCGTGAAGGTGCCGTAGTCGTGGTAGCTCTTGATGCGCGCCAGCGCCGCCACCAGCTCGGCATTGCCCACCATGAAGCCGATGCGCCAGCCCGCCATGTTGTAGCTCTTGGAGAGCGTGAAGAACTCGACCGCGATGTCCTTGGCGCCCGGCACCTGCATGATCGACGGCGCCTTCCAGCCGTCGTACACGATGTCGGCGTAGGCCAGGTCGTGCACGACCAGGATGTCGTGCTGCCGGGCGAGCGCGACCACGCGCTCGAAGAAGTCCAGCTCCACGCATTGCGCCGTGGGGTTGGAAGGAAAGCCCAGCACGATCATCTTGGGCTTGGGGTAGCTGCCCCGGATCGCCGCTTCCAGCTCGGCGAAGAAGTCGACCCCGGGCACCAGCGGCACCGAGCGGATGTCGGCCCCGGCGATCACGGCGCCCCACAGGTGGATGGGGTAGCTGGGGTTGGGTACGAGCACTGTGTCGCCGCGGTCGAGCGTGGCGAGCATGAGGTGGGCCAGGCCCTCCTTCGAGCCGATGGTGACGATGGCCTCGCTGTCGGGATCGATCTCCACCGCATAGCGGTCGCGGTACCAGTTGGCGATGGCGCGACGCAGCCGCGGGATGCCCTTGGAGGTGGAGTAGCCGTGCGTCTCGGGGCGCTGCGCCACCTCGCACAGCTTGGCCACGATGTGCGGCGGCGTGGCCCCGTCGGGGTTGCCCATGGACATGTCGATGATGTCCTCGCCACGCCGGCGGGCCGCCATCTTCAGTTCGGCGGTGATGTTGAAGACGTAAGGGGGAAGGCGGTCGATGCGCGCGAAGCGGCGCGTGCCTGGGGAGGCAGCCATGAAGGTCCTTTGAACGTGAGCGCCCGGAACCGTCCGAGCGACGTGGCGCCGCGAACGCGACGCTGGGCGGGATGGTAGTCCGTGCGGCGGTGGCCCGGCACATCGCTTGCCCGGACTTGCCCGCAGAGACCATGCAACGTCTTGTCACTGCCCGTTGTGCGGGCATGGCCGCGAGCGCCCTATGCTGCGTCGATGATGGGCGTGACCGCGCGCATGCTTCGCCGGCCGTCAAGCTTCCGGAAGTCCCGATGCACCCTGTCGTACTCAAGGGCGTGTGCCGCACCTACCGGCTCGATGCGGTCCATGTGCCCGCGCTGGCGGACATCGACCTCGTCATCCTGCCGGACCGCTTCACCGTGATCTCCGGTCCTTCGGGCAGCGGCAAGACCACGCTGCTCAACCTCATCGGCTGCATCGACCGGCCCGATCGCGGGAGCATCACGGTGGGCGGCAAGCCCGTGCATACGATGAATGACGACGCGCTGTCCGACTTTCGGGCGCGCCGCCTGGGCTTCGTGTTCCAGAACTTCAACCTGCTGCCCGTGCTCACCGCGTTCGAGAACGTGGAGTACCCGCTCGTGCTGGCGCGCATTCCGAGGCCGCACCGGCACGCGCGGGTGAAGAAGCTGCTGGCAGCCGTGGGCCTGGAGAAGTTCGCCGATCACCGGCCGGGCCAGCTCTCCGGCGGGCAGCGCCAGCGCGTGGCCATCGCCCGCGCGCTGGCGCGCAAGCCCGAGCTGGTGCTGGCCGACGAGCCCACTGCCAACCTCGACAGCCGCACCGGCACCGAGATCATCGCGCTCATGCGTCGCATGCAGCAGCAGCACCACGTGTCGTTCGTCTTCTCCTCGCACGATCCCAAGGTGCTGGAGGCGGCCGACGACGCGGTCCATATTCAGGACGGGCGCATCGTCTACGTGGCGCGCCACGACGGGGCCGAGGAGGGGCGCGCATGACCGCGGACGGCGGGCTCTCCACGCTGTCGCTCGCGCTGCGCAACCTGCTGCGCAACCGCCGCCGCTCGCTGATGACGCTGTTCGCCATGGTCATCGGCCTCGTGGCCGTGTTGCTCTTCGGCGGCTACGTGCGCGACATCAACTACGCGCTGCAGACCGACTTCGTGCGCCTCACCGGCCACCTGCAGATCCAGCGCCAGGGCTACTTCCTCTATGGCAGCGGCAACCCCGCTGCCTACGGCATCCGCGATTACGAGCGCGTGCTCGCCGCGGTGAGAAGCGACCCGGTGCTCGCGCCGATGCTCGCCGTGGCCACGCCCACGCTGCAGCTTGGCGGCATCGCGGGCAACTTTGCCGCAGGCGTGTCGCGCACGGTATACGCGCAAGGCGCGGTGGCCGAGGAGCAGCATCGCATGCGGCAGTGGAACGCCTACGGCATGCGCGTGCTGTCGCGTCGCCGCTCGCTGGCCGGCACGCCGCCCGACAGCGCTGTCATCGGAACGGGCGTGGCGCGCGTGCTCCAGCTGTGCCGGCCGCTGAACGTGCCCCACTGCGCCGCGCCGCTTGCCGCCCCGGCCGCCGAAGCTGCCGGGCCCGCGCTGCCCGAGGACATCGCTGACCTGGCTGCCGGGCAGGCCATCGTGCCGCCGGAGAACGGGGACGCGGCGCCCACGCGCATCGAGCTGCTTGCCCCCAGCGTGCAGGGCGCACCCAACGTGGCCTCGGTGAACGTGGTGCGGGCGGAGTTCCAGGGCATCAAGGAGCTGGATGACGTGTTCGTGGCGCTGCACTTGGCGCAGGCCCAGAAGCTCGTGTTCGGTGCCCAGCCGCCGCAGGTGACCGCCATTGCGCTGCAGCTCCAGCGCACCTCCGACCTCCCCGCGGCGCGCGCTCGGTTGCAGCAGCTGCTCGCCGGCCCGCTCAGCGGCGAGTCGCTGGAGCTCATCGACTACGAGACGCTCAACCCCTTCTATGGCCAGACGCTCGCGATGTTCGCTTCCATCTTCGGCTTCATGTCGGTGCTGATCGGCGCCATCGTGCTGTTCACTGTGGGCAACACCATGAGCATGTCGGTGGTCGAGCGCACGGCCGAGATCGGCACGCTGCGTGCTATCGGCCTGAGGCGCAGCGGCATCCGGTCGCTCTTCGTCACCGAAGGCGTGGTGCTGGGCGTGCTCGGGGCGGTGCTGGGCGTGCTGGCGGCCGTCGGGGCCGAGTCGGCCATCAATGCAATGCGCATCACGTGGATCCCGCCGGGGCGCGTCGAGCCCGTGGCGCTGTCCGTGCGCGTGGCCGGCGAGCCGGTGATGGTGCTTGCGTGCGCCCTGGGCCTGGTGGTGGTGGCGGCGCTGTCGGCCACGTTCCCCGCCGCACGCGCGGCGCGCCTGAACATCGTCGAGGCGCTGCGTCATGTGTGACGGCATGGACGACGAAAGGAGCATCCCGTGAAGCGCAGAGAGCTCCTCCTGGCCACGGCCGCCTGTGCCGCCGGCAGCGGCGTGCGAGCGGCGGGCGACGCGCAGGCCATCCTGGCGGCCAGCGACGAGGTGCGCAACCCGTCCAAGCCCTTCGCCGTGCTCACCACGCTCATCGAATACCGCGCCGGCAGGCAGGCCGACGCGAGCACGCTGCAGGTGCTGTCGAAGGCCGACCCGAAGAGCGGACAGTACCGCAGCCTCATCCGGTTCGTGGCCCCGCCGCGCGACGCCAACAAGCTCATGCTCAAGAGCGGCAACGACCTGTGGTTCTACGACCCGTCGAGTCAGGCGACGATACGCATCTCGCCGCAGCAGCGGCTGCTGGGCCAGGCAGCCAACGGCGATGTGGTGACCGTCAACCTCGCCCGCGACTACCGGGCCCAGCTGCTCGGCGAGGAGGAAGTGGTGGACGGCGAGCGCGTGAAACGCCGCACGCACAAGCTGGGGCTGGCAGCGGCCGCTCCTGACGTCACGTACCACCGCGTGGAGATGTGGGTGGCGGTCGATACCGCCCGGCCCGTGCGCTCGCGGTTCTATGCCGAAAGCGGCCGGCTGCTGAAGACCGCGTACTACCGCAAGTTCGCGCCGCAGCTCGGCCGCGAGCGTCCAACCGAGATGGTGATCATCGACGGGCTGGACCCGCAATGGGTGACCGTCATGCGCTACAGCGAGTTCGCCTACCGCGAGGTGCCCGATGCCTGGTTGCAGCGCGACTACCTGCCGCGCTTCAAGCCTTGAGAGTGAGGTTGCAATGAGACTGGGGAGACTGGGTGATGCACCACGCTGGGCCGTGCTGCTGGCCGCGGCCCCGCTGCTCGCTGCCGCGCAGGCCCCCGCCGAGCCCGAGGATGCCGAGGCCCTGGAGCTGGCCGACCAGCCGGTGTCCGCGCCGCAGGCGGCACGGCCGTGGCGGCTGTATGTCGAAGGTGCTCTCGCGCGCCATTCACTGCGCAGCTCACCGTCGGATGACGTGCTGCGGGCCACGCTCGACCTGCGCGTCGACACGAGCTTACGCCCCGGCTTGCGCGCCGTGCTGTCGGATCGGCTCGATGGGGTGCGGCACGAGTCCGATCCGCAGGAGCGCAATGTCAATGCGCTGCGCGAGGCGTACCTCAGTTGGCAGGCGCGGCCAGACACGTTGCTGGACCTGGGCCGCATCAACGTGCGCCATGGCGCGGCCTGGGGCTACAACCCGACCGACTTCTTCCGTGGCGGTGCCCTGCGCTCGGTGGTGTCGCCCGATCCGCCCAGCCTGCGCGAGAACCGGCAGGGCACGGTGGTGGTGCAGGCGCAGAAGCTCTGGAGCGCGAGCGCCGTCTCGGCCGCCTATTCACCCAAGCTGGACTCCACGCCCAGCGACGAAACCTTCTCGCTGGACCTGGGCTCGACCAACTTCCGTCATCGCTGGCTGCTCACGGCGAGCCACAAGTTCAGCGATCGCCTGAACCCGCAATGGCTGCTGCAGGGTGGCAAGGGCGTGAAGCCGCAACTGGGGCTCAACGTGTCGTCGCTGCTCAGCGCAGCCACGGTGGGCTACGCCGAGTTCGCTGTAGGCAAGGGGCGCTCGCTGGCGGCCCAGGCGCTGGGCTTGGCCGAGGCTGAGCGCACCCAGCGACGTGCGGCCGTGGGACTCACCTACACGACTTCGTTCGATCTTTCGTTCACGGCCGAAGCCGAGTACAGCTCCGCGGCGCTGACCGAGTCGCAATGGCGGGCCCTGCGTGCGGGCCCGCAGGGCGAGCATCTGCGCTTGCTGCAGTTTGCGCAGCGCGAGCAGGAACTGCCCGTGCGGCGAGCGGCGTTCCTCTATGCAACGTGGAAGAACGTGCTCGTGCGTCGCCTGGATGTTTCGGCCTTCGTGCGTCACGAGGCTGCTACCCGCAGCCGCGCACAGTGGCTGGAGGCGCGGTATCGCCTCGACCGTGCCGACCTGGCCTTGCAGTGGCTGCAGCATTCGGGAAGGGCAGACTCGGTGTTCGGTTCGCTGCCGCAGAAACGCATGGTGGAAGCCTCGGTTCGGGTGTATTTCTGAAGCACAGCCGTAGCTCACGCTACGGCGAGCATTTGTGGCGCCGAGGGGGCGCCCGGCGTGATGGGCGGCCATATCCGCTTCGTTCACACCTTCTCAGCCCGAACGGTGTGTGGGACGGGCTATGTGCGGCTTGGCCACCGCGTACTGCAGGAACATGGTCGACACCTCGCCTCCCAGCAGCCCGGTCAGCGCCGGGCCGTTGCCCTTGTACGGCACGTGCAGCACATCGATGCCCGCGCGCGACTTGAACATCTCGAGCGCGAGGTGGGCGCCTGTGCCGTTGCCGCCGGAGCCGAAGTTGATCGAGCCGGGTTTCGATTTCGCGCGGCATGAGGTGGCGGCGCAATTCCTGTGGTCGGCGGCTGGGCCCTCGGGAATCGGTTGGGTGCCGGCGATCGTGACCCGCTCCATCAGCCGGCGCTGCGGGTAGTAGTCGTGCAGGGCCGAGTGCTGTACGTTCCGGTTGTCCCAGAACACCAGCATGTTGGGTCGCCAGTGGTGCCGGTACTGGTACTCGTGGATCAACGTCTTGCGACACAGCATCTCCAGGATCATGCGGCTCTCGTCTTCAGCCATGCCCTTGATGTAGAGCGTGAACTGCGGGTTGACGAAGATCGACTGATCGACTGATCGACTTATCGCCGGTGACGGGGTGGACCGTCACGACCGGATGCGTCACCAAGGGATAGATGTCCTCGAAGCGGCACATGCGCTCGATGCCTTCACGGTCGCTGGGAAATAGGCGGCGGAAGGGCTGAAGTCGTGCACGGCTTCCAGGCCCGAGAGGAAGCGCTGCCAGCGGTCCGACAAACCTTCATAGACAGCCGTCATGCTCGCGAAGGCGGTGTCCCCGCCGACTTCGGAACGATCTTTGGAACACAGCGCGGTGCTCATTGGCGGCGCTTCACGGAAGGTCTCGTCGGTGTGCCAGATGTCTGTGGGTGCGGGTGGATTGCCCTCCTTGTTGTCGTAGACGATGAGTTCAAGTTGCGCGTCACGCATACGCACATCGACTGGGTGGCGATCACTGCGTGCAGACCGGATCGATGATGCCCGGCGCATTGGAAAGCGCAGCATCAAGGCATGGACGGTCGCATTGCGAGACATCGAGACGGGGCTGGCTCCAGGGTCCGCGCACGCGCGATGCCGGCGGCCTGGCATCCACGATTGAGTTGGGCGAGCCCATCGCGGCGTGGATCTGGCCGTGAGCCCCTGTTCACCGGCCCTAAATCGACGCGATGCGAATTGATGGTGTGATGGTGCGGTGGGAGTATTGAATTGCATTGCGGTCATTTCCGATTGCAACTGCGCCGTGATACCGTCGCACCTGACGCACAATAGCGCGTGTTGGGAACAAAGGCTCGCAAGAAGCCGATCCAGGGAGGAAGGCTGTATGTCGTATCAAAGAACCTCCATGTCCAAGACCTACGCACAAATTCAGAAGGAAATCGAGACCCTGCAGCGCGAAGCCGAGAAGCTCAGGCGCAAAGAGGTCGACGATGTCATCGGCCGGATCAAGGAAGCGATCCGGGTGTACGAGCTCACCGCGGCTGACCTGGGATTAAGTTCTTCGGTGGGGCGCCGCCGGGGTGGGGCGTCCAAGTCGGCGAGTAAGTCCGGCCAGGGCAAACCGGCATCGCGAATCAAGTACCGCGATGAATCGGGCAATACCTGGGGTGGCCGCGGTCCTCGTCCTCAGTGGTTGCGCGACGCACTCTCTGCAGGCAAGACGCTGCAGGATTTCGCCGTCTGACCTTCGGGCGAGCGACAAACCCACTGAGAAGGTGTGAACGAATTCGACATGCCCGCTCATCACGCCGGAACGCGCCCACTCTGTGTTGCAAATGCTCGCCGTAGCCCGAGCTACGGCTGTGCTTTGCGCCTTGATTGGGCACATTCCGGCGCGCTGTTCGGGCACGCCGGATTCATTCACACCTTCTGCGCCGTCGCCGGGTGATTGCCCGGCGATTTCACGAAGCCCTCGACATCATCCATCGACTCGATGGACGAAACGTCGCAGGGCTGCGCCTGCTTTAAGGGCCTCGACCCATTGAGGCCACTGGGTTCGGCACGGCTAATCCGAAGAATCTTCTGTCGCCGGATCGCGCCCACAGCGCCCACACGTGGCGCGCATGCTCCATCACCCATCTCGCCGATCAACTTGGGGCTTGCCTGTAAGGTGATCTGATGGAAGTCCAGCTGCGACCCGGTCCCTCGCTGTGGCATCTTGCCTGGCGCCAGCTGCTGCGCGACTTTCGCGCAGGTGAGCTGCGCCTGCTCGTGGTGGCGGTCATGCTTGCGGTGGCTGCCCTCGCCGCGGTGGGCTTCTTCGCCGACCGGCTCAACCACGGCCTCGCTCGCGATGCACGCCAGTTGCTGGGCGGTGATGCCATCGTGCTCGCCGACCATCCGGTGCCGGCTGCCTTTACCGACAAGGCGCGCGAGCTGCGGCTGACCACAGCCACCAGCGCCACGTTTCCCAGCATGGCGCGCGCGCCCGAAGAGAAGAGCGGCGCCACGCGGCTCGTGGGCGTGAAGGCCGTGAGCGAGACCTATCCGCTGCGCGGCCGGCTGCGCGTGTCGGCGGGGCCGCGCGCGCAGCCCGAGGAGCTGGCGCGTGCGCCCGAACGCGGCACGGTATGGGTAGACCAGGCCCTGCTGGATGCGCTGGGCCTGGAGGTGGGCGATGCGCTGCTGCTGGGCGAGGCCTCCCTGCGCATCGCGCGCGTGCTGTTGCTCGAACCCGATCGCGACACTGGCTTCACCAGCTTGGCGCCGCGCGTGATGCTGAACGAAGCGGACCTCGCCGCCACCGCGCTCATCCAGCCCGCCAGCCGCGTGCGCTACCGGCTCGCGGTGGCATCGCCCTCGGGCAACGACCAGGCCGTGGGCGAGTACACCCGCTGGGCCGAGGCGCAGATCAAGTCGCAATCGTTGCGCGGGCTGCGCATCGAGTCCTTCGCCTCGGGCCGGCCCGAGATGCGCCAGACGCTGGACCGCGCCGAGAAGTTTCTCAACCTCGTCGCGCTGTTGGCCGCGCTGCTGTCCGCCGTGGCGGTGGGCATCGCCGCGCGCGACTTCGCCCATCGCCATCTCGACGATTGCGCGATGCTGCGCGTGCTGGGCCAGCCGCAACGCAGCATCGCGCTGCAGTACCTGATCGAGTTCTCGGTGGCGGGAACCTTCGCCAGCTTGTGCGGCGTGGCCCTGGGCTACGCGGTCCACCATGTGTTCGTGTGGCTGCTGGCGGGTCTGGTCGAGGCCAGCCTGCCCGTGCCCACGGTCTGGCCGGCGCTGTTCGGCATCGGTGTCGGCTTCACCTTGCTCATGGGCTTCGGCTTGCCACCGGTGCTGCAACTGGCCCGCGTGCCGCCGCTGCGTGTGATCCGCCGGGACGTGGGCGCGCTCAAGCCGATGTCGGCCGCGGTGCTTGCCGCCGGCACGCTGGGCTTCGTGGCTCTGCTGCTGGCGGTCGCCTCGGATCTGAAGCTGGGCCTCATCGCTGTGGGCGGTTTCGCGGGGGCGGTGGCGTTGTTCGCGCTGCTGAGCTGGATGGCGGTGATGGTGCTGCGTCGAGCCGTGCCCGAAGCGCGTGCGCCGCGCTGGCTGGTGCTGGCCACGCGGCAGATCGCGGCGCGTCCCGCTTTCGCCGTGCTGCAGGCGAGCGCGCTGAGTGTCGGCTTGCTCGCGCTGGTCCTGCTGGTGCTGTTGCGTACCGATCTCATTGGCAGCTGGCGGCAGGCCAGCCCGCCCGATGCGCCCAACCGATTCGTCATCAACATCCAGCCCGAGCAGGCCGAGGCGTTTCGCGCGATGCTGGCGCGCGCCGGCGTGCCGCGCTACGACTGGTACCCCATGATCCGCGGCCGCCTCGTGGCGGTGAACGGCCGGCCGGTGTCGGCGAACGACTATGCGGACGAGCGCGCGCGGCGGCTGGTGGAACGCGAGTTCAATCTCAGCCATGGGGCCGCGATGCCGGCGCATAACCAGCTCGCCGCTGGCCGCTGGGTGCCGGGCGAAGCGGGTGGGTTGAGCGTGGAGGAGGGCTTGGCGCAGACACTGGGCCTCAAGCTCGGCGATACGCTGCGCTTCGACATTGCCGGTCAGCCGACTGACGCACGCATCGACAGCCTGCGCCGCGTGGACTGGGGTTCCATGCGCGTCAACTTCTTCGTGATGTTCCAGGTGCCCGAGATGCCCGAGGTGCCGGTCACCTACATCAGTGCCTTCCGCGCGCCAGCGAAGCCGGGCTTCGACAGTGCGCTGAGCCGCGAGTTTCCCAACGTGACGAGCGTGGATGTCTCTGCTTCCATCGGGCAGGTGCAGCGCGTGCTGGACCAGGTGATCCGGGCCGTCGAATTTCTGTTCGGCTTCACGCTGGCCGCGGGCCTCGTCGTGCTGTTTGCCGCCGTCACCGCCACGCGCGAGGCGCGGGCGTACGAGTTCGCGGTCATGCGTGCCATGGGGGCGAGTGCGAAGCTGCTCGCGCAGGTGCAGCGGGCCGAGCTACTTGGCGTGGGGGCGTTGGCCGGCGTGCTGGCGTCGCTGGCCGCGATGGCCGTGGGGTGGGCGCTGGCGCGCTATGCCTTCGAGTTCGAGTGGCACGCCTCGCCCCTCGTGCCGCTCGCCGGTGGCGTGGCGGGAGCCTTGCTGGCACTGGCCGCAGGGTGGTGGGGGCTGCGCGAGGTGCTGCGCAGGCCAGTGGTGGAGACGCTGAGGAGAGCGGTGCAGGAGTGAGGGCGGCCCTTCGACAGGCTCAGGGCGACCCTTCGACAGGCTCAGGGCGAACGGTACGCGGTGGCTACCGCTCATGCTCCATCCCGCTCACTTGTCGAAGCCCCGCCACCGCGGATGGGTGGTACGTACAAACTCAACCGCCTCGCCGTCCGGCCCTCAGCGGCTCGCATGGGTCTTTACGATCCACCGCCCGCGTTACCACCACCGCATCGAACTGCCCCGGCTGCACTGAGGTGCCGGTTTCCACATAGCCCACCGTCCACGTACGTGCGGCGGTCTCTGATGCCAGCCATCGGGGCACGCCGATGTCGCGCCGCACATGACCATTGCCTGCGATGAGCACTGCGCCGCGTGATGCGTGACGCGCCAGCTGTTCGGCCATGAGCGCATCGCGGGCCGCCTGCGCGCGCACGAGACCCGGCAGCAGCGTGGCCGGCATCGCGCCACAGTGGCCGTGGTCGATCTCTGCCTCCTGTGCCACCTGCCAGGCCGGGTCGGTGGCACGGTGCAAGCCCAGCTCGCGGGTCCGCTCGGCGCCCAGCACGGCGTCGTAGCCTTCGCGTGCCAGCCGCATGGCCTGGGCGCGCGGCAGATTGCCGGCGACGAGCGGCAGGTCGTACTGCAGGGCCAGTGCGACCAGCGGGCGGTATTGCGCCCAGTCCCACCCGCTACGCGGCCCGGCCGCTTGTGCGACCAGGTGTTCGGCATCGCGCGGGCGCTCGGTGCGGCTGCGGTCGATGTCCGCCTGGCGGTCGAGGTCGAACTGCTCCATCACCAGCGCGGGGCGCCAGCCGGCCTCGATCGCATGCCGAAGTACGTCGGTGCGTTGGCGGTGATGCTCGGGGTTGTCATGCACCTCGCCGAGCAGCGCGACGGTGTCACCGGCGAGACGCGAGTGCCATGCGGGTGGTTGTGCCAGGCCGCCTGCGCAGCCGCCCATGGCGAGCAGCACGGCGGCGTTCCAGCCGGCACGCAGGGCGGCTCGCCGTGGCCATTCGGGATGTGTGGGGCTGGTATCCATGCCTCATCGTAAAACTGCTGCGCGCGCGGCGTGGTCCTACAGGCCTGCGGCCTGCGCTCCGACCCCATGAACGGCCCGGCTTCGCTAGCGTCATGAGCTGGCAACACGTGACCGGATATCGAACCTCCGGCAGCAGGGCATGGCTCTCGACTGGGACGAGATCTTTCGCTTCAGCGTCTCGCCGGTGGAACTCATCGTGCGCGGCACGCTGATGTTCTGGTTCCTGTTCGCCATTTTCCGTTTCGTGTTCCGCCGGGGCACGGGCTCGGTCGGCATGACGGACTTCCTGTTCGTGGTGCTGCTGGGCGATGCCGCACAGAACGCGATGATCGGCGAGGCGCATTCCGTGCCCGAGGGGATGGTGCTCATTGCCACGCTCGTGGGGTGGAACTACCTGCTCGACTACCTCAGCCAACGCTTCCCGGTGGTCGAGCACTTCAGCACTGCGCGCAAGGTGTGCCTGGTGGACGAGGGGCGGGTGAATCGCCGCAATATGCGCCGAGAATTCATCTCGATGGACGAGCTGACGCAGAAGCTTCGCGAAGCCGGCTACGACAAGTTCGACGAGATCAAGGCCGCCTACCTCGAATCGGACGGCGAGATCAGCGTCATTCCCAAGCCCAGCGCGCGCTAGCCCCTGTAGCTCTGGTACACCTGCGTGCGTCCACCGGCCAGCACGAGCAGCACGTCATACGGATCGCGCCGGCCGCCATAGACTTCGCCGTCCATGCCGGGAGAACCCACCGGCATGCCGGGTACCGCCAGGCCGATGGCCTTCGGCTTTTCCTTCAGCAGACGCTGGATCTCGCGCGCCGGCACATGCCCTTCGATGGCATAGCCGCCCACGCTCGCGGTGTGGCACGAGCCGAGCGCCATGGGAATACGCAGCCGCGCACGCGCGTCGGTGTTGCCGACTTCGTACACGCGCACGGAGAAGCCGTTCGCTTCGAGGTGCGCCACCCAATCCTTGCAGCACCCGCAGCTGGGCGACTTCCATACGTCCATCGGCACTGGGGCCGCATGCGCCGGCAGGTGCCAGGAGGCGGCGGCGAGGCCGAGGGTGGAGGCGAGGAAGCCACGTCGATGCAATGTCTTCATGGGAAACCTTTCGTGAAGATGTGCGGCATGGGCCCGATGGGC
>CBINKC010000119.1:0-13653 GCA_966251135.1 uncultured Burkholderiaceae bacterium | reverse complement strand
CCCACTGCGCGGCCGTGAAGTAGCGGCGGCGCTGCACCGGCGTGCCCGGCTCCATGTGGCAGAGCGTGCCGCCGGGCAGCAGCGTCACGCCGCGGAACAGCGTGTGCCCGTCGAAGGTGGAGCCGAAGGCCAGGAACTGCGCCACGCCCTCGTCGTCGAAGGCGCGCAGCTCGGGCAGCACGGCGAGCAGCGCCTTGGCTTCGCTTGCGACATACAGGGCACCGTCTTGCTCGGCTGCATAGAGTCGCTCGCTGCCATAGCGGTCGTTGAACAGCAGCGCGCGACGGCGCAACCGGTCGATCAGCAGGCCGGCAAACAGGCCGTTCAGCGCGGCGACGAAGCGGTCGCCTTCGCGCTCGTACTGCTCGACGAGCAGCGCTTCGGCGGTGGTGCCGGGCGGCGGAAAACACTCGCCGCACAAGAGCAGCCGCGTGGGCGAGCCCGGCCGCGGCGCCGACTGGCGCTCGGCATAGGAGCCTTCGTGCGCCACGACTCCGGCATACACGCCCATGTCCGGCTCGCAGGCCGTGCCGGTGGTGCATGCCGGCGTGTGGGCCATGGCCGCCACCATGGCTTGTGCCTGCCGCTCGTACATGGGCGACGGCGCGCGGGCGAAGATGCAGGCGATGCCAGGCATGGTTCAGCCGCGGGCGTGCTCGTACCAGCGCTGGCGCAGCGCCTTGAGCTGGGCTTTCAGCGGGTCGGGCAGCAACGCCTTCCAGCCGTGGTGCAGCCCGCCCGCGAGGGCCATGCGCCCCTTTCGGGTGAGCGGTACCCAGTAGCGCGGAAGGCGCATGGGCTCGAAGCCGCAATGGCGCTTGAACTCCGCAAGCGTGTCGTCGGTCCAGTAGGCATACACCAGGTAAGGCAGCTTCTTCTCGGCGCACAGCGCCACCGCCTGGGCCATCAGCGCGTTGTTGGGCGACTTGTCGCGGTGCTTCAGGCTCGCGATGATCTGCGTGGCCAGACCGTAGCGCCCCGCGTCCGCCAGCATGACGAAGCCGGCCAGCTCGCCGTTCACGTAGGCCCCCAGCATCGACTCGCGGTGCACATAGCGCCCGAACTGCGATTTCACCGTCTCGAAGCTCTTGCCGTAGTGCGGGAACGGCCGGCCCTGGCGCACGGGAGATTCGTTGAAGATGGCGGTCATGCCCCGGGCGAACTCGTCGTCGTAGGGCACCTGCTTCACGACCAGGCCTTCCTTCTCCGCCTTGCGGATGCGGTTGCGCGTCTTGCAGCCGATCTGCTTGCACCACTGGGCGTACGACTCGATGGGCAGCACGGCGAGTTCCTCCCACTCCGTGTGGAAGCCGTGGCGCGGCTGCGTGTCGGGTACGCGCTGCCAGTAGGTGAAGAGGTCGGGTCGCGGGTGCAGCTCGCATGCGGCGGCCTCGATGACGGCCTGCGGGTCGTCCAGGTCTTCGAACCACTCGTCCTCCAGCCGCAGGGTCGTGCAGGTACTGCCCGAAACGATGAAGGTACGGCCGAGCAGCCGCGCGCAGCGCAGGGTGGCGGGATGGCCATCGACCCAGCTCTGCTTGGTGTAGAGCGCACCCGTCGCTTCGCCCGGGCCGGCGCTCACCATGCCGAACCCCTGCGGTCGCGGCGCAGCGGCATGCGGCCGCGCAGCAGGCCCTTCAGGCGCGCCATCTGCTCGCCGCGGTGGAACGTCATCAGCTCGGGAGACACCGGCCTCGGCGTGCGCACCACCCAGGCCCAGACATAGCCCGCCATGAGCGCCAGGCCGCCGATGACATAGGGCCGCTTGCCGAGCTGGAAGGTGGCGCGCCCCACCTGCCACAGCGGATGGCCGCCGAGGAAGTAGTCCTTCTTGCCGTAGCGAAAGCGCGCCACGATCTCGTTGGCCTCCGCCGTGCCGACCTTGCGGTGGTGGCGGAACACGCGGTCTCCGAACGAGCGGGTGTGCCATCCCTTCATGCGGGCGGTGGTCACGGCCACCCAGTCGACGCCGCCGCCTCGTATGGGCACATAGCCGCCGATGCCTTCGAAGCAGGCGCGGCGAAAGAGCTGGCAGCCGCCATTGACGCATTCGGCGCTGATGTAGCTGTCGGAGTACGAGTGGAAGTCGCCTTCGATGTAGTGCGTGCCCGCCACGCCGAGCCGCGGATCGGCCGAGAACTTGGCCAGCAGCATCTCGAAGTAGTCGGGTTCGAAGGTGATGTCGGCGTCGAGGTTGCCGACCACCTCGAAGCTCAGCTCGCGCAGCGTCTCGTAGCCCGCGTTCACGACGTTCGCCTTCGCGGCGAAGCTGCGGTCGCGGTGCTCGGGCAGCCGCATCGGCTGGATCCACGGGTGCTCGCGGGCATGGCGGGCGATGATTTCGTCGGTGCCGTCGGTCGAGCCGTCGCTGACGATGACCCAGCGCTTGGGCTTCACCGTCTGCGACGCCACCGATTGGATCGTCGCCTCGATCAGCGCGGCTTCGTTGCGCGCGGGGGTGATGAGCACGTAGTCGATCGGCATGGAAACCTCCATCAGCGAGAGGGGCTGATTCCAAGGACAGCTTGTTCGCCACAGCCTTCGGATGGCGGTGCATGGGTGGCCGCGCTGCGGCGGGCACGCAGCCACTCTTCGAGCACGACCAGGCTGAACAGGATCTTGTGGTTGTCGCTGCGGCCGAGGCGGTGGTCCGCCAGCAGCCGGCTCACCGCCTCGGGCCGCAGGAACTCGAACAGCAGCGAGCCGCGATCGAGCAGGTGGCCGGCGAACGGGCCGGCCCCGGAGCGGAACCACGGGTCCACCGCATCGACGGCGAAGCCGCGCTTCTTGCGCGCCAGGATGTCGGCCGGAAGGAACTCGCGGCACACCCGGCGGTGCAGCCATTTGCGCTGCCCCCAGCGGATCTTGAACCGGGCGGGCAGCCGCTCCGCGTAGGCGACGACTTCTCGGTCGAGGTAGGGCACGCGCACCTCCAGGCCGTGCGCCATGGAGATCTTGTCGGCGTACAGGAGCAGCTCGTCGGGCAGCGAGGAGTGCAGCTCCAGGTGTTGGAAGGCGCCGAGTTCGTCCATGTCTTGCATCTCGGGCTCCAGCTCGCGCCATGAGGCGAGGATGCGGTCGCCCGCGCCGGCCGGCAGCACGCCGTCGCGGAACAGGCCATCCACCGCCGCGCCGGGCATGAGCGAGAACACCTGCTGGTAGCGCTGCAGGCGGGGCTCCACGTCGAGCGCATGCACGCCGCGCTTGAGCGCCTCGTGGCGCGGCAGCCTGGCGATGCCGGCGGCCGCGCATCGGCGCAGCCAGCGCGGCAGGCGCCGCCACTGCGCGCCGTACTGCACGCCCAGGTGCCGGGTGTAGCCCGCGAACAGTTCGTCGGGCCCCTGGCCGATCAACGCCACCTTCACGTCCTGCCGCGCGCGTTCGCACACGTGGTACATGGGCACGATGGACGAGGCGGCGATGGGCTCCTCGACGATGGACACGATCTTCGGCAGGCTGCGCGCGAAGGTATCGCGGTCGAGTTCGACCTCGGCGTGGCGCGCGGCATACAGCTGCGCGGTGTCGCTGGCGTCGGCCAGCTCGTCGTCCTCGTACAACGCGCTGCCATAGCCCACCGTGTAGGTCGGCCAGTGGCTGCCGTAGAGATCCATGAGCGCCAGCAGCAGGCCCGAGTCGATGCCGCCGCTCAGCAGCAGGCCCACCGGCACGTCGCTCAGCAGGTGGCGCTTGAGGGCGCGCTGGTAGATGTCGAGCAGCTCCACGGTGGCCTCGGCATCGCTCTTCGGCGCGGGCTCGTCGTGGGCGGGCGGGGTGTCCCAGCGCTGCACGCGCCAATGGCCGTTCTCGAACAGCGCCATCGTGCCGGGCGCGAGCTTGCGCACCCCCTGGTGCAGGGTCAGAGGCGAGGGCGTGTAGCGGTAGCGCAGGAAGAGGTTGATGGCGGCCGGGTCGACCGCAGGCGGCTGAGGCAGCGCCGCGAGCACCGCGCGCAACTCGGAGCCGAACACCACCGTGTCGTTGGTGACCTTGTAGTAGACGAGCTTGATGCCGGCGGCGTCGCGCGCCAGCACGAGCCGTTTGCGTTGCGCATCCCAGATCGCCAGGCCGAACATGCCGTTCAGGCGCCGGAGCACGTCGCACCCCCACTGCCTGTAGCCGTGCACGATGACCTCGGTGTCGGAACGGGTGCGGAATACATGCCCCGCTGCCTGCAGCTCCTCGCGCAGCTCGCGGAAGTTGTAGATCTCGCCGTTGAAGACGATCCACACCGATTGCGCGGCATCGGACATGGGCTGGTGGCCACCGGCGAGGTCGATGATGGACAGGCGGCGGAAACCCAGCCCCAGCGGGCCGCTCACGTGCAAGCCCTCGTCGTCGGGGCCGCGATGGGCGATGGACTGCACCATCGCGCGGACGGTGGACGGGTCGGCCGGCTGCTCGCCCTTGAAGTGGTACACGCCGCAGATGCCGCACATGTCGGATGTTCCTCTCAGCCTCTCAACGGGCTGCCGTGGTGTTCGGCAGGTCGTGGGCGGGTGGCGCCGAGCGATGCGAGCGGGCGGTGCCCGGTTGCAGCGACTGCAGCGACTGCAGCGACTGCAGCGACTGAAGCAGCATGCTCAGGCTGCGGAAGGTCTGGGCCTGGGCCCACCGGTGCATGGGCACCTCGTCCCACCCGATCAGCAGGCGTCGCGAGCGGAACGAGCCGTCGGGCTTCTGCCATCGCGCGAGCAGGTCGGACACGGCGCGCTCCCGCCGCTCGTCCAGGGCCGGGTCGCGGCCGCGCAGCAGCGTGCCGAGGTTGATGCACTCCGCGTAGTCGTACAGCTCCTGCCGGTAGACCGTCAGGCGCGGCGCCTGGGCGAACGGCCGTGGCAGGCCGTCGCCGTCGAACAGGTGCCGCACGTAGTAGTCGACGCCCGCCTCGATGGCGCGCGTGCACCGGGCATCGGGCGCCAGGCGCTCGATCTTCGCCAGCGCCTTGAGCACGAAGCACGTGTGGAAGTGATCGACGAAGTCGCGCACGCCGTCGGTGGCGTAGGGCCAGGCGCCGTCCTCGCGCTGAGAGTCCAGCACGTAGCGCAGGTTGCGCCTCGCGGCCTGCAGGTAATCGTCTCGTGAGAAGCGCAGCCCGGCGCTGGTGAGCATGAAGGCGCGGTAGGCACTGGCGTTGACCACGCCGCCCTCGGTGTCGAACGGGTTGTAGCCGGCGCTGGCCGACTCGGCATGGAGCACGCGGTCGTGGATGTCGGTGTAGGCGTGCTCGGCGGCCGAGCGCATCGCATCGAGCCAGCGCGGCTCGGGGTCGATGGCATGCATCGCCTCGTAAGCCTCGTAGGCGTAGGGCGTGCTCGTGATGAGCGGCGTCTGCGCGGCCATCACGCCGGTGCGCGTGACCCAGTCGAAGGGGTAGCCCCAGCCGTGGTGCTGCCAGCCGGGGCAGCGCGTGTGCTCCAGCACCTCGATGAAGTGCAGCGCGCGCCAGCGGTTCACCTCGTCGCGCGTGCAATGCCACAGCGCCGCGTAGCCCATGGCGTAGTGCGCATCGGCAATGGGAAAGCGCTGCTTCTTCCAGAACAGCCGCCGCGCCGAGGGCACGAACGCTTCCGAAAGGATCATCGGCGCCACGGCCAGCGTGCCGAGCCAGGGCCGCCGGTAGTACAGCGCCTTCGCACGGCCGCCGATGGGCCCGGCAAAGTAGCTCTGGTGGTCCCACGATGTCTCGCCGTAAGCGGCGAGCCAGGCGGTGAAGCGCTCCAGCGCGGCGCCGATGCGCGCGGCGGTGTCGCCTTCGCGGCGGGGGGACCGGGCCGGGGCTTCGGTGCGTGGCGGATGCGCGATCGACGAGAGCAGTGTCATGGCAGTGTTTCCGCTTCAGGGCAGTCGAGGCAGTCAAGGCAGTCGGTCGAGCTGCAGGCGCGCGCGCAGCTTGGCGTTCGACACGGCGGTGCGGGTGCGCCGGGCCGCTTTCCAGCCAAACAGCGCGCGGATGGGCGTGTACTTCCAGCCCAGGCGCGGCGGCCGCAGCGTGCCGCCCAGCTCGCGCGCCAGGTCGCTCACGCGGTGCAGCCGATCGGGGTGGTCGGGACCGAAGCAATCGCTGAGGTCGGTCCATGACTGCAGCAGTTGCACGCCCGCGCTGCGTGTGCGTTCGCTGTCTTCCAACGAGCGCAGGTGAGCGATGCACAGGCGCAGCGACAGCAGCAGCGACTCGCAGGCGCGCTCGCTCGTGCCGCGGCTCAGGCTGTGCACGTTGCCGCGCCGGTAATAGCTGCAGGCCCGGCCTTCGAAGTGGATGCGGCTGCTCGCCGCGGCCACGCGCGAGAAGTACTCGCCGTCGTCGTCGAGCGTCAGGCGCTCGTCCCACGGGCCCGCGAGCTGCGTGAGCCGGCGGCTCACGAGCCAGACGGCCGGGCTCATCCACAGGTTGCCCCTGAACCTGGCGAGCAGAAAGTCCACCGGTGCGAGGTCTTGCCACAGCGCCGTGGGTACCGGCCGGGCTCGCGCGGGTGTCGCGTAGAACTCGGCGTAGGCCGAGGACAGCAGGGTGGTGCTGGTAGCCCCGGGTTCGGCGCCCCGCAACTGCTGCTCGATCTTGTCGGGTGCGAGCAGGTCGTCGGCATCCAGCCATTGGATGTAGTCGCCTTGCGCCAGCGACAGCGCCCGGTTGCGGGCCGCGCTCGCACCCGCGTTGGGCTGCGCGATGACCTGTACGCCAGATGAGGCGTAGGCGCGCGCCACACGCAGCGTGCTGTCGCGCGAGCCATCGTCGATCACGATGACCTCCTTGCGCGGCCAGGTCTGGGCGAGTGCCGACCGGATCGTGTCGCCCAGCCAGCGCTCGGCGTTGCAGGCGGGAATCAGGATGGAGACCAGATCGGGCACTGTGGGACTCCTTGCAAATGGAGGATCAGCGCTACTCGGCCGCGCCGCGCCCGGTGAGGGTGGGCGGCGTGGCCATGGCCGCCTGCATGCGCTGCAGCCGGTACTTGACGCGGTAGCCCAAGGTGGAGAGCGCGGCTGCGGCCTGCTGCGGCGGCGAGCGCCCAAAGCGCGTGCGGCTGCGATAGGCGTCGTACAACGCGGCGTTCACGCTGGCGCTGCTCGGCTTCCACGGCTTCGAGCCGGTGATGAAGTGCACGATCGCGGGCCGCTGCGCGGCAGGCAGGCGGTCGACGCGCAGGGCGTGGTGGTTCTGGAAGTTCCACTTCGGGTCCAGCGGCTTCCACTCGCCGTCGCACGCGGCGTTCATCGCATCCTGGTCGGCATAAGGGGTGCCGGCGTGGTCGCGCAGGTAGGCCATCGCGCGTTGCGCGAGCCCGCGCTGCACGCAGGCTTGCGGGTCGATGAGCAGCACGCCCGCATTGAAGTAGTGCGGCACGCGCGGCACGTTCACGTTGCGCCCCACCAGGGTGGATTTCAGCTCCCGGTCGACGTGGTAGTCGGGCACGGCGGCGAGCGGCGCGCCATCGAGATCGGTGCGCCACAGCTCGGACAGGTCGGCCAGCACCAGGATGTCAGCGTCCAGGTACAGCAGCCTGGGTACCTGGCCGGCGTAGAGCTGCGGAATGTGCAGGCGCGCATACGTCATGCGCGACACATGGTCGAGCAGCCCGAACGACTGGAAGCGGCCCAGGTCGACCTCCCTCCAGCGGATGTGCATCGCGCCCGCGGGCACCGAGTCGACGACCTTGCGGCGGGTGGGCTCCGAGTAGCCGTCGGTGAGCACGTGCACCTCCAGCGGCGCATGGGTGCGGTTGTGGTCGGCAATGGAACGCAGCGTGGTGGCGAGCGGCATCGCGTAGGCCTCGTCGCAGGCGAGCACGAGCGGACAGGGGTGTGGCGCGGGGTAGGACATCGCCATGGCCTTAGAGGGTGAGGGGCAATCCAGCGTGACCGAGCAGGCCCAGCGAAGGCACCCGGTTTAGGCGCAAAGCACAGCCGTAGCTCGAGCTACGGCGAGCATTTGCAACGACAAGTGGGTGCCTTCGGTGGGCAGGAGCGGTCATGTTGGATTGCCTCTCACCCTCTCAGACGGTGCGCCGCATCCAGGCGCGCAAGGTCCTGCCGGGCCGGCCCAGCAGCGTGGCGCCGACGAGCCGGCACGACGCCAGGTTCAGGTCGGCGCGGGCGGCCTGCCAGGCGTAGCGGCGTGCGCGGGCGTAATCGCCGGCTTCCTTGAACACGTAGGCGGCGTGGCGCAGGGCGGCATGCGCCGTGTCGAGGTCGGCGTGGCGATGGCTGGTGACGCCGTCGGCCATCACGTTCCACAGGCTCAGGCGCACGTCGGCTTCGGCGAGCATGCAGGGGGTGGGCGGCAACGGGCGCGGCCGATGCACGAGGCGGTCGGTGTGCGCGTAGAGCAGGCGCAGGTGCCGCAGCCAGCCCTCGCCCACGTGCTCGGCCAGCAGTCGCTGGCGCAGGGCCGCGCCGAACTCGATGCGCCGCTCGCGATCGCGCACCAGGCCGCTCGCCCGCGCCACGTACTCTTCCTCGCTCGACGGGTTCGACATGAGATCGAGCAGCGAGTCGTTGCCGGCCACCAGCAACGGAAACAGCGGCGCATAGGCGGGCACCACCGGCAGCCCGCTCAACGCGGCCTCCAGCAGCGCGGTGTTCGAGCCGAAGGGGAACGACTCCAGGTAGATGTCGGCGGCGGCGCGGTGCAGGCTGGTGTCGTGCACCGGTCCGACGAAGTGCAGCCCCGGATGCGGCTGCGTGCGCAGGTAGGGCCGGATGCCCTCCAGGGTCTCGCCCACCACGTACAGGTGTGCCGAGGGGTTGCGCTCGAGGATGGCGTTGGCCGTGGCGACGAAGTCGTGCGCGCCGCAGGGGCGGTACTTCACCGGCCGCCCGACACTCAGCAGCGCCGTCTGCTCGGGCGGGATGCCCAGGCGGCGCCGGGCTTCACTTCGGCTGGCCTGCTGCGGCGGCACCAACGGAATGGGGAGGATGGCGTTGCGCGGCGCGTAACGGCGCCTGGACCCATGTCGCGCACCCGCGCTGCGCAGCGCGATCACGGTGTCGGCCACCGAGCTGCCGAGCCAGAACAGATGATCCGCATGGTCGAGGATCGCCACCGGCGGGCCGCCTTCGATGGCGAAGGCGACCGTGGGCACCACATCGCAACAATCGTGATGGAGCACCACGAGGTCCGCGTGCTGGTGAGCGAGCCGGCGCAGCAGCAGGGCCTTGTCGATCCGGCTCTGTGCGGGCGGACACACGGTGAGCGTGCCCAGGTTCTTGATGATGGACACGCCCAGCCACTGGGGCACCGGCGCCGGGCCCTGGTCCACGATGAACAGCGAGTGCGTCGACGTGGCATCGTGCGTGACCCAGTGATGCAGCATGCGCGTGTGCCCGCCCACCGCCGGTGCGTGCGACACCACGTGCAGCACCCGACGGCGCCGTGCAGCGCGGGCTGCCGGCACCGGCTCCGGGGCGAGGCTGGCGGTGCGCCTGCCGACATCGAACGCGATGTTCTCGAGCGCCCCGTCTGCGAACCGGCCGGGATGGAACTTCGCGGCGAAGAGGGCGGCGGTGCACACGTGGCGCAGCGCCTCTTCCGGCATGGCGCTGGCGTCGGCGGCCGCGGCTCGCTCCACCAGGCGCTCGTAGGCCGCACTGTTGGCCTTGAGGAAGGCGTCCGGCGCGGCGGCGCCGTGGTGAGTGTCGCCGGGCTGTGCAAAGCCAGCCGGCATGTCGCCGTCCGGCGCCGGCGACGAGGAACTCACACGACGTGACGCGACGTTCTCCATGGGTACTGCTCCGGAGGGCTACCGTTCACTCGATGCCGGGCGCAAGCGCCCGACCCATCGCTGCACGCGGCCGGGCAGCTGGCTGGCTGGCACCAGGTTGACGAGCGCGTGCAGCGAGTACAGGCTGCTCGACACGATGGCGGCGATGCCGAGCACCAGGCCCGGCAGCGCCGGCAACTGCTGCAGCGCGGCCAGCAAGGCGCCCGACACGCTGGTGAAAAGCACGGCGGTGCGCAAGGCGAGCGGCGACCACCGAAAGCCGCTGAGCCGGCGCACGATCGGATACAGCATCAACACGTGGAAGACGTAGGACGCGAAGAACGCGATGCCTGCGCCGGCCAAGCCGAAGCGCCCGACCAGCAGCCAGGTGCTGGCCACGTTGAACAGGGTCCAGGCGAGTTCGGTGGCGACGAAGAGCACGCGGCTGTTCTTGGCCACGATGATGAAACCCATCGGCCAGGAAACGACCCGCAGCGCCACGCCGAGGCACAGCCAGCGCAGCACTTCGACGGCATCGGCGAAATGCGTGGAGTAGAAGAGGGTCAGCACGGCCGGAGCCAGCACGAGCGTGGCGATCACGCCGGGGCCCGCGATGAGCAGGCTGACATGGGCTTGCTCGTTGACGAGCCGGTTGCACTCGGCGTGGTCGTTCGCCACCGCGATCAGCCGCGGGTAGAAGTCGGCCCCCATGGCCTGGAGCACGAAGCCGACATACAGCCCGCCGAGGGCCCAGGCCGCCTGGTACAGGCCGGCCGCATCGATGCCCAGTTCGCGCAGGGTGATCAGCCGCGTGGCATAGCCGGCGCCCATCATCAGGAAGCTGCTCGCCATGAATGCCACGCCGAGCTTCAGCAGGTCGCCCGCTTCGCGCGCCGTTTCACGCGGGGGCATGGCGGCGCGTGCCAGCGGCAGGCGGCGGCTGTACCACCAGCCCATGAGGGCACTCGCGGCGGCGATGCTCACCAGTGCGGGTGCGATGCCACGCTCGTGCAACGCCAGCACGAGCGCGATGCTGCAGGCCGTGCCGAGCAGGGCTGCGATCACGCCGACCCGCGCCATGTCGGCGATGCGACGCGTGCCCTGCAGCAGGGCCACCTGGCCGTCGGCCAGCAGATGGAACAGCACGGCGACCCCCAGCACGGCGATGGCGCCCGCATGGGCCGCGCTGCCGAAGCTGAGGCTCGACACCGGCCCGGACGCCGACGACAGGACCACCGCGCCGAGCAGGCCCAGGGCCACGGCAACCCGGCGCACCACGGTCGCGGTTCGTGCGATGCGGTGCGTGTCGGCGGAACCCGCGGCCTCGGCGATCTGCCGCACGCCGCTGCTGCCCAGCCCCATGCCGGCCGCGCTGCGCGTCAGGTCGACGATGGAGATGTACACGCTCATGAGGCCGATGCCCGCGGGGCCCAGCAGCAAGGCCAACACCTTGACGCGCACGATGCTCACCGCCACCGTCAGCAAAGTGGCGCCACCGACGAGCGTGGTGGACTTCAGGATGTCGAGATGGCTCGCGCGAGCGCGCGGCTCGGCGGGCAGCGGCAGCGTGCTGGCGCTGGCGCTGGTGCTGAGCTCACTCGGCTGCTGGCGGGACATCGGCGATGCTCCGTGCTCAGTCGCGCGGCGAGCCGGGCCAGCACGCACGGCGTAGCGTGGTGGCGATGTGCTGCTGCTCCTCGGGCGTGAGATCGCCGTAGAGCGGCAGCAGGATGCAGCGGTCCTGCGCCTGTTCGGAGTGTGCGAGCGGGTGGCGAACGGCGATGTCGCTCATCGCCGCCTCGCGGTGGCTGCACATGATGCCGCGGCGTGTGCTGATGCCGGCATCGAGCATGGCCTGCATCACGGCGCGCTGCTCGCAGTGCGCCGGCAAGCGCACGCAGTAGCTCTGCCAGTTCGAGCGGGCCCAAGCCGGCTCGCCGGGAATCCCGAGGCCGGGTATGGATGACAGCACCTCGGCGTACTGCGCGGCCACCTGGCGCCGCCGCTGCACGATGCCTGCGAGCCGCTTCAGCTGCTCGCGCCCCACGGCGGCCTGGATGTCGGTCATGCGGTAGTTGAAGCCCACCACCGGGTACGACTCGAAGATCACCTCGCTTGCCTGGTGGCGCACGGTGTCGGGCACGCTCATCGCATGCTGGCGCAGCAGGCGCAAGCGCTGGTCCCAGTGCGCATGGCGCGTGGCGAGCATGCCGCCATCGCCGGTGCTGATGAGCTTGCGCGGGTGGAACGAGAAGCACGCCACGTCGCCATGCGGGCGGCCGATCGTTTCCCAGCGGCCGTCCCACAGGATCTGGCTGCCCGCGGCGCAAGCGGCGTCTTCGATGAGCGGGAGACCGCGCTCGCGCGCCAGCGGCACGATGCGCTGCAGCTCGCACGGCATGCCCATCTGGTGCACGCAGACGATGGCGCGGGTGCGCTCGGTGATGGCGCGTTCGATCCGCGGCGGATCGATGTTGAAGCTCGCGGGATCGATATCGACGAAGACCGGCGTCGCCCCGGCGTAACGGATGCTGTTGGCGGTGGCGATGAACGAGTGGCTGACCGTGATGACCTCGTCGCCCGGCTGCACGCCCGCCACCAGCAGCGCCAGGTGCAGCGCGGTCGTGCAACTCGACACCGCGCAGGCATGGGGCGCACCCACCCACTCGGCGAACTCGCGCTCGAAGGCGGCGACCTCCGGGCCCTGCGTGGTCCAGCCGCTCAGGATGGCGCGGCGTGCCGCCTGTGCTTCGGGTTCGCCCAGCAGGGGCTTGGTGATGGGGATCATGCTTGCACCGCCGTTTCGCCGCGATTGGCATGCCACCACTGCACGAGGCTGCGCAGGCCGTTCTCCAGCCCCACGCTGGCCTTGAAGCCCAGCAGCCGCTGCGTCTTTTCCGTGTCGGCAAGGCGCCGCGATACCGGGTTCACGCTGCGCTCCGGGCCATGGACGGGTTGCAGGTGCGGCGCGTCCATGACCTTGAGCAGCGCGGTGGCCAGCTCGCGCAGCGAGGTCTCGGTGCCGCTCGCCACGTTGAACACCTCGTCTTCCACGTCCGACTGCAGCGCCAGCACGTTGGCGCGCGCCACGTCATCGATGTAGATGAAGTCCATGGTCTGCTGCCCGTCGCCCAGGATGAGCGGCGGCTCGCCGGCGGCGATGCGCTCCATCCAGCGGATGAGCACCTCGGTGTACTTGCCGTGCAAGTCCATGCGCGGGCCGTAGACGTTGAAGTAGCGCAGCGCGACGTAGGGCAGGCCGCTCATCTCGTGGCGCGAGCGCAGCAGCCCTTCGAGCATGACCTTGCACGCGCCGTACCACGTGCGGTTGTTGTACGGGTGGTGGTCCTCGCGTGTCGGAAAGCTGTCGGCCAGGCCGTAGATGGATGCCGACGAGGCCGCCACGAGCTTTTGCACGCCGGCTTCGCAGGCGGCCTCGACGACGTTGAAGCTGCCGTCGCACATCACCTCCATCGCTTCGCGCGGGTCGGCCGCGCAGGCCGTGATGCGCAGCGCGGCGAGGTGGATCGCGGCGTCCATGCCGTGCATGGCCTGGCGCACGGTGCCGGCGTCGCGGATGTCGCCGCGCACGAGCGTGACGCGCGGATCGGCCAGTGCCTGCGCCAGGTTGGCCCGGGTGCCGCGCACGAGGTTGTCGAGGATCACCACCCGAGCGGGCGCATGCTCGCGCAGCAGGAGGTCGATCGTGGCGGACCCGATGAGTCCGGCCCCGCCGGTCACGAGGATGCTGGCACCGTTGATGTCCATGGAAGCCTTTCGTTCACGTCGCGCCTTCGCAGCGGGCGACGACGATAACCGTCCGGAGCAGGATCGAGAGATCGAGCGCCAGGGAGCATTCGCGGATGTAGCGCAGGTCCATCCTGACCATGTCGTCGAACGCCACCTTGCTGCGCCCCTCCACCTGCCACACGCCGGTGATGCCAGGCTTCATGGT
>CBINKC010000118.1:0-13790 GCA_966251135.1 uncultured Burkholderiaceae bacterium | reverse complement strand
ACCCGGAGGTATCGCGAGGATTTGCAACGACGCCAGGGCGGCAAAGACGCGGTTTGATGTTCCAGGGAGTGTCAAACACTGCACTAGCACAGTGGGCATCGCACGCCTGCCCCTCGTCTGCCCGCAACGCCTTGATGCAAAACGGATTCCTCCCGACGAAGGGCGCTGGCACGCGTCTTGAGTTGGTTGGATGGGACATAGCAGACCGTGAGCAGCGCCGATGCCAGGTGGGCCAACGCCCATGCACTGCCGGTGCTGTGGCTGCTGTCTGTGCTCGGCTTGACCGCGCGGCGCTAGTACTTCCCCGTCGCGCCCGCGATGCGCAGGTATACATGCGCGCACCAGGCCACGAAGCCGCGCCGCAAAGCCCCCTGCACACTGCGCCGCGATTGCCGCGGATCGATCTCCACCGACTCGGCGAAAGCCCGGTCGAACTCGGCGGCAAGCTGGCTGCTGAACCCGGCGTCGCGCACCACGATATTGGCCTCCAGGTTGAGCAACAGCGACAGCGGGTCGATGTTGGAGCTGCCCACGGTGGCCCATTCATCGTCGACCAGCGCCACCTTGGCGTGCAGGTACGCGGGCATGTACTCGAAGATGCGCACGCCGGCGCCGAGCAGCTCGTCATACAGGCTGCGCGCCGCCAGACCGGCGATGCGGTAGTCGAGCTTGCCCTGCATCAGCAGCCGCACCTCCACGCCACGCCGCGCCGCCTGGCGCAAGGCGGTACGGAAGGCACTTCCGGGGTAGAAGTAGGGCGAGGCCAGGTCGACGCGCGTGCGCGCCCGGCGCATCGCGGCGATGTAGCTGCGCTCGATGGTGCGGCGCCGCCGGAGGTTGTCGCGTAGCACGAGCGCCGCGCGCACCGGGGGCAGGTCGGCCAGCCGGCCCTTGGGCGCCCTGATCGTGGGCAGCCGCAGCCGCTTGAGCAGACGCCGTGCATGCGCAAAGGGGCGCGCGCCGTGGGCCAGCGCCCGGATCTCATCACGCAGGTCCTCCCCAAGATGAGCGCGCGACCACACCGCGCGCGCGGCCTGTTCCACGGGCGCCACCACCGGCCCGCACAACTGCACCGCGAAATCCAGCCGAGGCTCGTCGGTCCAGCCGTGCGTGATGTCGAGGCGGTCGTCGATGAGGTTGATGCCTCCCACGAAGGCCACATTGCCGTCCACCACGCACAGCTTCTGATGCAGGCGCCGCAACTGCCCCGGCTGCAACCAGTTCCACCAGCGGTGGATGGGCCGGAACACCGCCACACCCACCCCCGCTTCGCACAGCATCGGATGCAGCACGGGCAGCGTGGAGCGGCTGCCGAAACCGTCGATGACCACCCTCACCTTCACGCCGCGCCGCGCGGCCTCGCACAGTGCCTCGGCAATGCCGAGCGCCGCGGGATCGCTGTGGAAGATGTAGGTTGCCAGCCAGATTTCATGGCGTGCGGCGGCAATGGCCCGGCGCATCGCGGGAAAAAGCTCGTCGCCACCCCGCAGCAGACGCACCTCGTTGCCCCCCGTGAACACGGCGCGCGACATCATGCGGGCGAGCGGGTCGAAGCGGCTGTCCGCCTCGGTCACGCCCTCGCTCGCGGCCGGGGCCGCCGCCGCGGCTGCACTCAGGACGCGTGAACCTGCTCCCGTTGCCCCCGCCGGGGCCAACGGGAGCGGCACACACGGGATCATTCCATCGCCAATTCGGCCACGCATGGCAGATGGTCCGACATGCGTGCCCAGGTGTTGCCCCGGGGCACGAAGGCCGAAGTGCAGCGGAAGCCGCGGGTGTAGATGCGATCGAGCGCGAACACCGGCACCAGCGACGGGAAGGTGCGCAGCGGTGCGGCACCGTCCGGCGTGGCGCGCGACAAGCCCATGGCGCGCATGGGCAGGTCGAGCTTCTCGCCCCAGTCGTTGAAGTCGCCCGCGAGCACCAGACGCTCGTTCCTCGGCACGACCGCCTCGATGAAGGCGGCAATGCGCTCCACCTGCCGCACGCGGCTGGAGTGCATGAGGCCCAGGTGGGCCACGATGCCATGCACCCGCTCGCCGTTCCAGTGCACCGGGACGTGCAGCAGCCCGCGCTGCTCGAAGCGATGGTCCGACACATCGTGGTGGCCGATGTCGCCTATGGGCCAGCGCGACAGCAGCGCGTTCCCGTGCTCGCCCCCACGGGTGACGGCGTTGGTGCGGTAGGCCACCTCGTAGCCATCGGGCGCGAGGTACTCGGCCTGCGGCACGCGCGGCCACCCCACGTAGGTGTCGACGAAGCGCCGGGCCTCCGCGTGGTTGAACAGCCGCACCTCTTGCAGGAACACGAGGTCGGCATCCAGCGCCTCGACGCCCAGTCCCAGGTTGTGAATTTCCAGGCGCTTGTTGGGGCCGATGCCGCGCACGCCCTTGTGGATGTTGTAGGTGGCCACGCGCAGCACATGGCTGGGGTGCAGCGACGTGCTCGCGAAGCGCATCGGGCGGGTGGTGCTCATGTATGCACCCCTGGCGCGTCGCGCCGTCCCTCCAAGAGGGAATTCGCCCCTACGGGCGGTCGGGCGGGGCTCATGCGAACCTCGGCAACTGGAGGATCGCCTCGGCATTGGACGGCGAGAAACAACGGTCGGCCGCCTCACGGTAGGGCAGCCAGATGTGTTCGAGATGCTCGCGTGGCGCCAGCATCACCTTCACATCCCTCGGCACCCGCAGGCCGAACACGTGCTCGGTGTTGTGGAACACCCCCGGCGCGTAGCGGTGGCGCCACACGGGGTAGATCTCGTAGACGTTGCGCATGCTCCAGTCGCGCAGGTTCCCGAGCGGCACCTCGGCCGACCCGACGACGATACCGGTTTCCTCGGCCACTTCGCGCACCGCGGTCTCGGTGAGCGACTCCTCGACCGTGTCCTTGGAGCCCGTCACGCTCTGCCAATAGCCCGGATGGTCTGCGCGCTCGATGAGCAGCACCTGGAGATCGGCGGTGTGGATCACCACAAGCACGGATTCGGGGATCTTGAAGGCGCGCAGCATGGCGCGATCTTCAGGCCCAGCGGCCGCCCGGATCAAGGGCGCCCGCGAGCTTGTGCGAAAAGGCGCACAAGCCCGTGGCCCACCTCACGCTCTCAGCGCCCCGCCTGCGGGTTGCGCAACCGGATGTGCAGCTCGCGAAGCTGCTTCTCGTCCACCGGTCCCGGCGCACCGGTCAGCAGGTCCTGTGCACGCTGGGTCTTGGGGAAGGCGATCACATCGCGGATGCTTTCGGCCCCGGTCATCATCGTCACGATGCGATCCAGGCCGAAGGCCAGGCCGCCGTGCGGGGGCGCGCCGTACTGCAGCGCCTCCAGCAGGAAGCCGAACTTCGCCTGCGCCTCCTCATGGTCGATCTTGAGCGCGTCGAACACCTTGCTCTGTACGTCGGCGCGGTGGATGCGCACCGAGCCGCCGCCCAGCTCCCAGCCGTTGAGCACCATGTCGTAGGCCTTGGCGACGCAGGCGCCGGGATTCGTGTTCATCAAATCCTCGTGACCGTCCTTCGGCGAGGTGAACGGGTGGTGCACCGCGTTCCAACGCTGCTCGTCCTCGTCGTACTCGAACATCGGGAAATCGATCACCCAAAGCGGCGCCCAGCGGTCCTCGAACAGGCCGTGGCTGCGGCCGAACTCGCTGTGACCGATCTTGATGCGCAGCGCGCCCAGCGCGTCGTTGACGACCTTCTCCTTGTCGGCACCGAAGAAGATGAGGTCGCCGCTGCAAGCGCCCGTGCGCGAGAGCACCTGGTCGAGCGCCGCGTCGTGCAGGTTCTTGACGATGGGCGACTGCAGACCTTCGCGGCCCTTGGACAGGTCGTTCACCTTGATCCAGGCCAGGCCCTTGGCGCCATAGATCTTCACGAATTCGGTGTAGGCGTCGATCTCGCCGCGGCTCATCTCGACGCCGCCCGGCACGCGCAGGGCCGCCACGCGCCCACCCTTCATCGTGGCCGGCGTGGAGAAGACCTTGAAGTCCACATCTTTCATCACGTCGGTGAGCTCGGTGAACTCGAGCTTGACGCGCAGGTCGGGCTTGTCGGAGCCGTACCGGTGCATGGCCTCGGCGTACTTCATCACCGGGTAGTCGCCCAGCTCCACGCCGATGGTCTTCTGGAACACGCTGCGGATCATGCCCTCGAACATCTCGCGGATCTGCTCCTCCGTGAGGAAGCTGGTCTCGATGTCGATCTGCGTGAACTCGGGCTGGCGGTCGGCGCGCAGGTCTTCGTCACGGAAGCACTTGGTGATCTGGTAGTAGCGGTCGAAGCCGGCCACCATGAGCAGCTGCTTGAAGAGCTGCGGCGACTGCGGCAACGCGAAGAACATGCCCTCGTTCACGCGGCTCGGCACGAGGTAGTCGCGCGCGCCTTCGGGCGTGCTCTTGGTGAGCATGGGCGTCTCGATGTCGATGAAGCCCAGCGCGTCCAGGTACTTGCGCACCTCCATGGCCACGCGGTAGCGCAGCATCATGTTCTTCTGCATCGTCGGCCGGCGCAGGTCGAGCACGCGGTGCGTGAGGCGCGTGGTCTCCGAGAGGTTCTCGTCGTCGAGCTGGAAGGGCGGCGTGATGCTGGGGTTGAGCACCTCCAGGTCATGGCACAGCACTTCCACCTTGCCGCTCGTGAGGTTGGCGTTCTCCGTGCCCACGGGGCGCGCGCGCACCTTGCCCACGACCTTGAGGCAGAACTCGTTGCGTACGCCCTCGGCCGTCTTGAACATATCGGGGCGGTCGGGGTCGCACACCACCTGCACCAGGCCCTCGCGGTCGCGCAGGTCGATGAAGATCACGCCGCCGTGGTCGCGGCGGCGGTGCGCCCAGCCCATCAGCGTCACGGTCTGGCCCATCAACGCTTCGCTGACGAGGCCGCAGTAGGTGGTTCTCATAGTCACTCCAATATCCGGTTCTTGCGTATCGGGGACCGCGTCGCGCGCGGCGTGCCGTGTGCTGATGGCGCTGGGGCTCGTGCCGAGCCCGAACGGTTGAGCACCTGCCTCGCGCTCAACCGAGCTGGTTTCGTGCCGGCGCGGCGAGTGGTACAGGCGGTGCGACCACACCCATCGAAATGATGTACTTCAGTGCCTCGTCCACGCTCATGGAGAGTTCGATCACATCCTTGCGCGGCACCATGAGGAAGAAGCCCGACGTCGGGTTGGGCGTGGTGGGCACGTACACGCTCAGGTAGTCGCTCTTGAGGTGCAGCGCGGCCTCCCCGCCCGGCTTACCGGTGACGAAGGCAATTGTCCAGGCCCCCTCGCGCGGGTACTGCACCAGCACGGCCTCGCGAAACGCATTGCCGCTGCTCGAGAAGAGGGTGTCCGACACCTGCTTCACCGAGCTGTAGATGGATTTGACGATGGGGATCCGGTTGAGGATGCGGCTGCCCTGGCGCAGCGCCCACTGGCCGGCCATGTTGGTGGCGAAGACCCCGGTGAGCAGCAGCCCGACCACCATCACGATGACGCCCAGGCCGGGAATGCTCTTGAGGAGATCGATGACGGGCGAAGCGGCCTTCGGCAGCACGGCCTGGCTGGCGGTCAGCAACGCGGCGAACACCCCGTCGAGCAGCCCGAGCGCGGCGTGCAGCACCCAGATGGTGATGGCCAGCGGCAGCCAGACCAGCAGGCCGGCAAGCAAGTACCTCTTCACGACGCCCCCGGCAAGGCGGTCGTCACTGGCAGGCGCAGGAGGCGCCGCAGCCCGCGGCCGGGGTGGAACCCGACGTATCGGACGAGGCGGAGGCGGAAGGCTCGGCACCCCCACCCCCCGCCTCGGGCTTGGCGTCCGGCGTGGCGTCCGGCTTGGCATCCGGATGGGAGACGGCGCCGTTGCTGTTGCTGTTGCCGCGGAAGTCGGTCACGTACCAGCCCGAGCCCTTGAGCTGGAAACCCGCAGCGGTAAGCTGCTTCTTGAACGATGACGCACCGCACGCGGGACACACCGTCAGGACAGGATCGGACACCTTCTGCAGCACGTCCTTCGCATGGCCGCAGGCTTCGCAGCGGTAGGCGTAGATCGGCATGGCTTCGCTCTCGTGAAAAACACAAAAGTATAGATGGGGGGCAGGCACCCGGCCTTCAAGCCGAAGCCGGATCAAACGGGCTCAATGCCCTGTTCCGTGATGCATGCCCCCATGGATGGCTCCGTGGTGGCGGTGGATCGTCGCCTCGATCGTGTGCCCGCGCCGGCCGACGACCTGAGGCGCCAGAGAACCCATCAGCATGCCGACCACCGAAGCGAACAGGCCGATCAGGTTGGGCGGCACCAGGGCCTCGGCAGCGACGTTGTCGGCCACCAGCCAGGAGCCGATACCGAGGATGATGGACAGCAGCGCGCCCTGTGTGCTCGCACGCTTCCAGTAGGCGCCCGCCAGCAGCGGCACGAAGGCACCGGCCAGCGTGACGTTGTAGGCGTTTTGCACCATCTCGTACATCGTGGAGCGGCTGTTCAAGGCGAACAGCAGGGCACTCACCGTGAAGGTGACCAGGACCAGGCGCAGCGTCAGCAGGAACTGCCGGTCGCCCATGTGCGGCACGAAGGGCCGCAGCACGTTCTCGGTAAACAGCGAGGTGGGCGCCAGCAGCGCGCCGCTGGCCGTCGACAGAATGGCCGACAGCAGGGCTCCGAAGAACATGATCTGCGCCCACATCGGCATCTTGCCCAGCACGAGGTCGGGCAGGATGCGCTGGATGACGCGCGCATCCTCGTCGGCGAAGAGCCCGCCGAGCGACGGGTCGGCCACCAGCGCGGCGTAGGCGATGTAGATGGGCACGAAAGCGAAGCAAAAGTAGACCAGCCCGCCGATGATGGTGCCGCGCACCGCCGTCTTCTCGTCTTTGGCGCTGGTCATGCGCTGGAAGACGTCCTGTTGCGGAATAGAGCCGAAGGCGAAGGCGAAGAAGGCGCCCGCCATCGCCCACCAGCCCGTGGCATCGGTGGGGAAGAACGCGAACTTGCCGTCGGCCGATGCCTGCGCGATGACCTTGCCGGCACCGCCCGCCAGGTCGCCCACCAGGAAAGCAACGAGGGTGAGGCCAATGAGGATCACGACCGTCTGGAACAGGTCGGTGAAGGCCACCGACCACATGCCGCCGAAGATCGTGTAGACCAGCACCACGCCAGCCCCGATCAGGATGGCGGTATTCAGGTCCAGGGCGCCGCCCGACAGCACGTGGATCACGAGCCCGAGGGCGGTGAGCTGCGCCGAGGTCCAGCCTAGGTAGCTCAGGACGATGGAGATGCTGGTCAGCACCTCCACCGGCTTGCCATAGCGCTCCTTGTAGAAGTCGCCGATGGTCAGCAGGTTCATGCGGTAGAAGAGCCGCGCGAAGAGAAGCGCCGCGAGCACCAGGCACACCGAGGCGCCGAAGGGATCGCCCGGCACGCCGTTCAGTCCGTCCTTCGCGAAAGTGGCCGACACCGACAAGACCGTCTCCGCACCGAACCAGGTGGCGAAGACCGTGGCCACGTTCATGTAGAGCGGCAGGCTGCGACCTGCCACGAGGAAATCCTTGGAGTTCTTGACCCGGCGCGCCGCCACCAGACCAATGGCAATGGTGAGCATCAGGTAGAGGGCGACGAAAGCAATCAGCACAGTGGGCTCCGGGAGCAGCGGATGCGTGGCAGAAGCGGGCCGCGAACGTCGATGGCCCGGGGTCGGCCGGGATTATCAGCGTATTCGGCGCGCCCCCAAGACCACAGGCGGAGCGGGCCAGGCCGAGGCTCAGCCCAGGCGCAGACCGAGCAGCGACTGGGCCAGCACGAGCCCCAGCAGCAGACCCAAGCCTCCCCAGGCGAGGCCGCGCAGCAGGCGGTTGGTGCGGCGCTGCTCCACCAGCAACGCCTCCAGCAGGCGCTGGTCAAAGCGCGCAGGCAGCTGCAACGACTGGTGCAGCAGCCGCGGCAACTCCGGCAGCAGCTGCGCGTAGCGCGGCGCCTCCTGCCTGAGCCGCTCGGCCAGACCGCGCCAGCCGATCTGCTCGTTCATCCAGCGCTCCAGGAAGGGCCTGGCAGTCGCCCACAAATCCAGCTCAGGGTCGAGCTGCCGGCCCAGGCCCTCGACGTTCAGCAAGGTTTTCTGCAGCAGCACGAGTTGCGGCTGGATTTCCACGTTGAAGCGTCGCGAGGCCTGGAACAGGCGCAGCAGCACCTGGCCCAGGGAGATGTCCTTCAGCGGGCGGTCGAAGTGCGGCTCGCACACGGTTCGGATGGCGCCTTCGAGTTCGTCGACGCGCGTGGCGGGCGGCACCCAGCCGCTTTCCACATGCAACTCGGCCACGCGCTTGTAGTCGCGCCGGAAGAAGGCGGCGAAGTTCTGCGCCAGGTACTCCTTGTCGAACTCCGTGAGCGTGCCCACGATGCCGAAGTCGAGCGCGATGTAGCGGCCGAAGCTCGCCGGCGCGACGCTCACCTGGATGTTGCCCGGGTGCATGTCGGCATGGAAGAAGCCGTCGCGGAACACCTGGGTGAAGAAGATGGTGACGCCGTCGCGTGCAAGCTTGGGGATGTCGACGCCCGCCTCGCGCAGCCGCCGTGTCTGGCTGATGGGCACGCCGTTCATACGCTCCATGACGATGACGCCCGGCTTGCACAGGTCCCAGTGCATCTCCGGGATCATGACCAGCTGCAGGCCCTCCATGTTGCGGCGCAGTTGCGCGGCATTGGCGGCCTCGCGCACCAGGTCAAGCTCGTCATGCAGGTAGATGTCGAACTCGGCCACCACCTCTCGCGGCTTGAGCCGTCGCGCGTCGGTGCTGATGCGTTCGAGCCAGCGCGCCAGCGTGCGCATGAGCGACAGATCGTCGTCGATCACCGGGAGCATGCCCGGGCGCAGAACCTTCACGGCCACCTCGCGGCCGTCCTTCAGGCGCGCGAAGTGCACCTGGGCAATGGAGGCGCTGGCGACGGGCTCGGTGTCGAAACGGTCGAACAACGCGTCCAGCGGCCGGCCGAAGGCCTGTTCCACGAGCCGCCGGGCCACTTCGCCGGGAAACGGCGGCACGCGGTCCTGCAGCAGTGCGAGCTCATCGGCCACGTCGGCCGGGAGCAGGTCGCGTCGCGTGGACAGCACCTGGCCGAACTTGACGAAGATGGGCCCCAGCCGCTCGAGCGCCAGGCGCAGCCGCACGCCGCGCGGCACGTCGAAGCGGCGGCCGATGGTGACCACCCGCGAGAGCAGCCGCACACCGCGGTGGCGGAAGCCGGAGAGCGCCAGCTCATCCAGCCCGTAGCGCAGAACCGTGAAGACGATGAGGACGAGGCGCGCGAGGTGCCTCATCGCGCTCCGGATCCCCGGCTGGCCGCCAGGCCCGCAAGCGTGCGCACTGTTTCGCGCACGCCGGTCGCGAGCGTGCCGCCGATGCGGGCCAACTCGTGCGCGGGCCCCGGCCCCACCAGGCGCGCCAGGTCGTCCTGCACATCCCAGCGCAGGTTGTCCATCAGCCAGCTCATGTCGGTCGCGAGCGCCGCATCACCACTCACAGACACCGGCGGCCGCTGGCCAGCCAAGCCCTCGAGGACCCGCTGCACGGGGCTGGACGCATCCACCACGACCACAAGATCTGGCGGCGCGGCCAAGGCGGTGGCGTTCCATTCGAGCAGCCCGGCGGGCGTGATGCCGAAGCTGATCTCCGGCAGGGGCGGCAGCAGCGTGGGCCAGCCGGAGAGCTCCAGCCGGACCAGGCGCCCGGCATGCGGGCGCAGCCGTTGTACCGCGGCGTCTTCGCCGGCAATGACATGGTTGAGCCACAACGTCAGGCGTTCCATGAAGGCGCTGGCGGCGAGCTGCTGGAGGGCGGAAAACATGCGCGACATTGTAGGCACCGCCTCTCACGCCGCAGGCCGGGCACGGGTCCTGCCAGGGGATTGTTTTGATGGAGAATCGGCGGCTCGAAGACCGGACGGCCTCGCGCCATCGGGGAAGGCAGCGGGTTCGACGAATACCAGCGGTCGGTCCACGCACCACTTGCGGCCGTGACGTGCCGCAGCTTACGCAGCCCGCCTGCAACGGGTGGCTGCGCACGGGGCCTCCTGACCGATGTTTGAAGAACGCACGTACACGAGGACCTTCTACAGCGCACCGCAATCGGTGCGGTCGATGGTGGCCGCCTTCATGGAACCGGCCATCATCGTCGCGACGTTCCTGGTCGCGACCGTTCACTTCGGCGAGCCCATCGACCGGCCCGAACTCACGGTGGCGCTGCTGGTCTTCGCGCTCACCTTCCCAGGACGCGACCGCTTCCACGACAACCTCATTGCCGCAGCGGTGGACCTGGCATCCAGCTGGGTCGTGCTGGTGGTCATCATGGCGCTGTCCGGGTACGCCACCGACAGCATCGATTTCTTCGACCGCAACGCGTTGCTGGCATGGATCGTGGCCACGCCGGTGCTGCAATGGGTGGCTGTCTATGCTGGCCAGAAGATCGTGCGCAGCCAGGCCTCGCAGCCGCACGCGCGGCGCTCGGCGGTGGTGGTGGGCGCGGGCCCGCTGGGCGTGAAGGTGGCACGCGCGCTGGTCGACGGCGAGGATCAGGGCATCGACTTCGTGGGCTACTTCGACGATCGCACCGACCAGCGTGTGCACGAAGGGGCAAGCCGGCAGCGGTTGGGCGGGCTCAATGACGTGGCGGAATACATCCGCCAGCATGGCATCCGGGAGGTCTTCATCACGCTGCCGCTGGGCTCGCAGCCACGCATCGTGCAGCTGCTCGAAGGCATGCAGGGCACGACCGCGTCGATCTTCTTCGTGCCCGACGTGTTCGGCATCAGCATCATTCAGGGCCGCCTGCAGGACATCAACGGCGTGCCGGTCGTGGGCATCTGCGAAACGCCCTTCACAGGCACCAACGAGCTGGTCAAGCGCGTGAGCGACGTGGTCCTGGCCACGCTCATCATCATCCTCATCTCGCCGCTGCTGCTGGCCCTGGCCATCGGCGTGAAGCTGAGTTCGCCGGGACCGGTGATCTTCAAGCAGCGGCGCAACGGCCTGGATGGCGAGGAGATCGTCGTCTACAAGTTCCGCTCGATGGTGTCGCAGGACAACGGGCCGATGGTCCGGCAGGCGACCAAGAACGACCCGCGCGTGACGCGCTTCGGCGCCTTCCTGCGGCGTACCTCGCTGGACGAGCTGCCGCAGTTCTTCAATGTGGTCCAGGGCCACATGAGCATCGTGGGTCCGAGGCCACACGCGGTGGCCCACAACGAGGAATACCGGCGCATCATCAAGGCCTACATGGTTCGCCACAAGGTCAAGCCGGGCATCACCGGCTGGGCGCAGGTCCATGGTCACCGGGGGGAGACCGATACCTTAGAGAAGATGCAGGCACGTGTCGAATACGACCTCGAGTATTTGCGGAACTGGTCCATCGGGCTGGACCTGCAGATCATCGTGCGTACCATCCGCCTCGTGTTTTTCGACCGGAACGCTTATTGAGTCAGCGTCGCGGGCCTGGTATCGCCGGGCCCGCTGTCGAAGAGATCGCCAATCCTTCCGGAGAGATACATGCCCACAAGAATGCACACTGCGTCCCGGCCCCCGCGGGCGCTCCTGGCCGCCCTGGCGATGCTCGGCGCGACCGCGGCCGGGGCGGCCGAGGACCGGCCGTGGTACCTCGGCGCGAGCCAGACCTTCACGCGCGAAGACAACGTGTTCCGCACGATCGGCAACAAGGTGTCCGACACCATCTCCAGCACGGCCGTGCTGGGCGGCCTCGACTTCCGCCCGGGCCGCCAGCGCCTGTATCTCGACGCGACCGCCGCGAGCAACAAGTTCGACCAGCTCGACCAGCTCGACAACACCAGCCATTCGGTGAGCACGGGCCTCAACTGGGAGACGGTGGGCGACCTCTCCGGCAGCCTGCGCTACCACCGCCGCCAGAGCCTCACGGATTACTCCGTGTTCGGCACACCCGACGTGAAGGACGTCGAGAAGGCGCAGGTGGCCTCGGCCAACGTGCGCTGGGGCTTTGCCCGCTCGCTCGGCATCGAAGGCGGCGTGGAGCGGCGCAAGCTCGATCTGTCGATGTCCGATGAGCGCGACACCACGCAGGACGTGGGCTCGCTGGGGCTGCGCTGGCAGGGGGGTGGCGAACTGAGCTTCGGCGTCGCGGGCCGATCCATGCAGGCCGAGACACCGCGCTACCGGCCGCTGCTCCCGCTGGAGCTGACCGGCGGCGTGCCGCAATTGGGCCCGGTCGAGCCCGACGAAACCGACCGCCGGGACATCGATTTCACCGTGAGCTGGGTGCCCTCGGGCCTGAGCACCATCACCGGCCGCATCAGCCTGACCAAGGAGGATCACACCGCCTCCAGCCGCCCCGACTTCGACGGCGTGACGGGCGCGGTGAACTGGGAATACAAGCCCACAGGCAAGACGGTGATCCGCACTGCGCTGATGCGTGACACCTCGGACCACGCCTCCTTCCTGTCGCTGCAGCAGATCGGCCTGACCGGCCTGCGCTTCGAGAACAGCCGCATCAGCTGGATCGGCGTGCTGGAAGCCGACTGGGCGGCCACCGCCAAGATCATGGTCAACGGCAGCCTGCGGCAAGGCCGCAGCGAGTTCGAGACGCTGGACGGCCCCGGCTTCGACAGCACGACCACCAAGCTGAGGCTGGCGGCACACTACCAGGCCACGCGCGCCGTGGGGCTGGGCTGCAGCCTGTCGCACGAACGCGGCTCCAGTTCGTCCGACTTCCGCGCCAACATCACTTCCTGCTACGGGCAATTCGTCCTGCAATGACACGAACCATCCTGCTCACCGGTGCCACCGGCTACATCGCCTCGCACACCTGGCTGGCCCTGCGGGCCGCGGGGTTCGGCGTGATCGGTGTCGACAACTTCACCAACAGCTCGCCGCGCGTGCTGGACCGGCTGGCCCAGCTCACGGGCGAGACACCGGTCTTCGAGCAGGTGAACGTATGCGATGCGACGGCGCTGGAGGGGGTATTCCAGCGCCACCGCATCGATGCGGCCGTGCACTTCGCCGCGCTGAAGGCCGTGGGCGAGAGTACGCAAAAGCCGCTGGGCTATTACGCCAACAACCTGGGCGGGCTGCTCACGCTCGCGCAGACGATGGAGCGCCGCGGCGTGTACACCCTGGTCTTCAGCTCCAGCGCCACGGTCTATGGCAAGCCGCAATCGCTGCCGATCCGCGAGGACGCGCCCCTGTCGTCCACCAACCCCTATGGCGCGACCAAGCTGATGAGCGAGGACATCTTGCGTGACCTCGAGCGCGCCGATGCACGCTGGAAGTTCGCGCTGCTGCGCTACTTCAACCCCGTGGGCGCGCACGAAAGCGGCCTGATCGGCGAGGACCCGCGCGGCATCCCGAACAACGTGATGCCCTTCATCACCCAGGTGGCCGTAGGCAAGCGCGAGCGGCTGTCGGTGTTCGGCGACGATTACGACACGCCTGACGGCACCGGCGTGCGCGACTACATCCACGTGATGGACCTGGCCGAGGGCCATGTGGCGGCGCTGCGCTACCTGATCGACCGGCAGCAGGGCATCACGGCCAACCTCGGCACGGGCCGGGGCTACAGCGTGCTGGAGCTGGTGCGCGCCTTCGAGAAGGCGAGCGGCCGGCCCGTCCCGTACCAGATCGCGCCCCGGCGGCCCGGCGACATCGACGCCAGCTATGCCGACCCGAGCCTGGCGCACGAGCGGCTCGGCTGGCGCGCCACGCGCGACCTCGACGCCATGTGCGCCGACGCCTGGCGCTGGCAGAGCCAGAACCCCGGCGGTTTCGAAACTTCCACTGAAACTTCCCCCCGGTCATGAGTTCCA
>CBINKC010000117.1:0-13921 GCA_966251135.1 uncultured Burkholderiaceae bacterium | reverse complement strand
CGGGTGGCTCCTCCAGCGTCTTCAGCATCGCATTGAATGCCGTCGTGGAGAGCATATGCACTTCGTCGATCATGTAGACCTTGAAGCGCCCCATGACCGGCTTGTAGACAGCCTGGTCGAGCAGCAGCGAAATCTCCTCGACGCCGCGATTGGACGCGGCATCGAGTTCCACGTAATCGACGAAGCGGCCGGCATCGATGTCTCGGCAGGCCTCGCACGCGCCGCAAGGCTGCGCTGTGATGCCGCCCTGGCCATCGGCGCCCGTGCAATTCAGCGACTTGGCGAGGATGCGCGAGACGGTGGTCTTGCCGACACCGCGCGTGCCGGTGAAAAGGTAGGCGTGATGCAGCCGGCGTTGCGTGAGCGCATTCGCGAGCGCCTGCACGACGTGCTCCTGGCCCACCATCTGCTCGAAGCTGCGCGGTCGGTACTTGCGTGCCAGGACGACGTAACTCATGCGGCCGATTCTACGAGGCACATGCACCCGGCGCCCTCGCCGGGAAGGACAGATGCCCTGGTCGATAATCCGGGCCCATGACTTCCCCTGCCACGCCCTCCTCGCACACGACGCTCAGCTATCAGCAGGCCGGCGTCGACTACGACCTCATCGACCCCTTGAAGGTAGCGGCGCAGCGCGCGGCTGCGGCGACGGGCGGGCATCTGGCCGCGCATGGATTCACAGAGGTCACGGCCTCTCGCGGCGAATCGGCCTACGTCGTGGACGTGGGGCCTTTCTACCTCGCCAGCATCGTGGAGTGCCTGGGATCCAAGGCATTGGTGGCCGACGAAATGGCGCGCCTGACCGGCGAGAGCTACTACGGCCGCATCGCGCAGGACACGATCGCAATGGCGATCAACGACCTCATCACCGTGGGTGCCACGCCCCTGGTCGTGCAGGCCTACTGGGCCGCTGGCGGGTCCGAATGGTTCTCCGACGCCGCGCGCGCGCAGGCCCTCGTTGAAGGCTGGAAGCGCGCTTGCGACACCTGCCGCGTGGCCTGGGGCGGCGGCGAGACCCCGGCGCTGGCCGGCATCGTGGCCGATGGCCGCATCGACCTGGCAGCTTCGTGCACGGGGATCATCCAGCCCAAGGAGCGGCTGTCGGTCGGTGATCGGCTCGGCCCCGGTGATGCCATCGTGCTGCTCGCCTCCAGCGGCATCCATGCCAACGGCCTCAGCCTCGCGCGCAAGCTGGCGGAACGCTTGCCGCAGGGCTACCTCACACCCGTGGCTGAAGGGCTGTCCTACGGCGAAGCCCTCCTCGCCCCGACGGTGCTCTATTCGCCGGTGACGGAGGCGCTGCACGCCGCAGGCATCCGCCCCCACTACTGCGCCAACATCACGGGCCATGGCTGGCGCAAGCTGCTGCGTCATCCCGCGGCGCTCACCTACCGCATCCACGCGATCCCCGAAGTGACACCCGTGTTGCGCTTCATGCAGCAACACGCGCAGCAAGACGATCGCGAGGCGTACAGCACGCTCAACATGGGCGCAGGTTTCGCGCTCTATGTGGATACGCGGGATGCCGAGCGCACGGTGGAGATCGCGCGAGCACAAGGGGTGCCCGCCCTCGTCGCGGGACGCGTCGAAGCCGGGCCCAAGCAGCTCGTGATCGAACCGTTGGGGCTCACGTTCGGCGACGACGCACTTCAACTGCGCTGAGCAACGAGGCGGCGAGCGGCCAGCCACCCTCGCCTACAATCGCGCTTGACGGGCCTCCCCGCATGGGAGCGCGGCCAACCGGGTCAGGTCGGGAACGAAGCAGCCCCAACCGTTGTGACCAGTGCCGGGGTAAGGCTCGTCACCCTCCTCCTTCCAACGCTGACGCCGACGCCGATTGCAGGGCAAGCAGCAGCAAGTGACGTCGGCTCTTCCTCAGCCCAGCTCAGTGCCGGCTGCGCTGCAGCGGGGTGGACTGGCCCAGCGCCTCTCGATAGTCCGCTTGTGCTTGGCGCAAGCATTCGCGTTGCGCCTCGCGCGATCCCGCATTGCGACACCCCTCGGTGCGTGCATAGCGCAGCGCTGCCGCCGCCTCCTCGCGCGCAGCACGCGGATCCTGCGGCGGCGGCGTCTCCGTCGTCAGGTCGACGGTCACCTCCCGGGGCGGGGAGGAACCTGCGGTGTCAGTGGTACTCGAGCTACCCGTAGCGGTACTGCCGGTGATGGAGCCGCCGGCTGCCGATGGACTCTGCGCGCCAGCCGTGCCGGCATCCGTCGCGGAGGTGCCTGTTGCAGAGTCCGAGGCCCCCGGCTGGGTGGGCATCGTCGAGGGCGACGTGGTGCCCATCGGCCCACCGGCGGCGGGCGAGGTCGGCATTTGGGTCGCACCACTTTCGGACTGAGTGGACTGCGTGTCCATTTGGGGCTGGGTCTGTGCCCACGCGAGGCCACCGCAAGACAAGGTCAAGAGCGCGGTCAGTGCAAGCTTCATGGTCATTCACTCCTTTTCCGGGTCCTGAAGAGACCTGGAAGAGCGAGGCAAACGACATACCCGGCGCCGCGCTTCAACCGGCTTGCTTGAATGCCATGACCGCTTGGTTGCGCAATGTGCGTAGCAAAGAGAGTTCCTTCTCCCCAAGTTCAATGCCACCGGCCCGAGCCTTGTCGGCGTAGATCAGGGCGATTGGCGCACCCTTGAGCATGAGGGGCAGAAGCAGGAAGGCCGGGGCATCGACCGCCTGCCGGTACCAAGCGGGCAGGCGAGCGGCAATGTTGGGCGCGCTGGCGTCACTAATGAGCGTGTCGGCGCCCTTGAGGCACACGGCAGAGAAGAGGTCGTTCGCGCCCCTGAGCGGGATGCGAAAGCTCGCCGCCACACGCTCCACTTCCGCACCGAGGCCGAAGCGGCCTGCGAGCGCCTCGGTGCGCGCATCGCGCAGGCAGAAAACCACGCGACGGAAAGCCAGGGCGCGGAACATGGTCTCAAGGATCATGCGCAGCACCTCGTTGAGCCGGAAGCTCTCCACCATGGAGTTGGTGATGTCCTGGATGCCCGCGGCCATGATTTCGGCGGCGCTCCCGCCGGGCTGGGGATCCAGCGGCGCGGGCAGCGTCGCGTGCAGTTCATGCGGCGTCAGGGTGTCCGGGGCTTCGGACGGAGGCGCCGCCTCGGTCCCGCGCAGCAGCCTGCCGGCCGGCGTGCCTGGTGCCACCTGCAGGCCCATCGCCTGAGCCATCTCCACGAGCTTGTGCTGCGCGCTGCGCGCAGCACGCCTCACTTCGTCCTCGTCGATGGCCAGCACACGCGCATAACGTTCGGCCACCTCCGCCACGCATCCCGCCGACTCGCCAGGAGCGGCATTCATCAGTGCATCGGTAATCTCGTTGCCCACCACCGAGAGCCAGCGCAGGCGCTCAACGGGCTGGTCAGCCACTCGTGCAGGTACTTCGGCAGGCGGCATGCGCATGCAGCGCTGCAGCCCGTCCGGCAGCCCCCAGCTCTTGGCCACACCGACACCCAGCTCCTCGAAGCTGATGCCCAGCACCGCCACCGAGGCGGACTCCTCCACCATCGGGGTGACGGCGCGGCCCGTCTTGGCGTGATCGGCCAGCACGGCCCGCACCTGGCGAGCTTCCTCTGGGAAGTAGAACTCCGTGAGCAGGCGCCCCAGGTTGCGAAACATTGCACCAATGAAAGCTTCCTCGCTTTCACGGGACACCTGGCTCAATTCGCTCGCCACAGAACCCGCCATCAGCGAGCGAAGGAACTCTTCCTTCAGCTGGCCGGCATGCGCCTTGTCGTTCATGTGCTCGAGCAAGACCAAGCTCAGGGCCATGTTGCGGATGCCTGCGAACCCTACCAACGCGACGGCGCGCGACACCGTGCTGATGGTGCCGCCACCGGCATGCCGGTACGACGCGGTATTCACCAGCCGGAGCAGCTTGTTGGTGAGCGCCACATCCTTCAGGATTTCATTGGACAGGCTCCCAAGGCTTTCCTTGTCGGAGTTCGCCACGCGCTGAATGCAGGCGACCGCGTCCGAAAGCGCTGGAAAGTCGCTCTTGTGCTTCATGCGCCTCAAGAGGAACTCAAGCGTTCCGCTGCGCGTGTTTTCAGAGGGCGTGGCGGCGACCACCGCGGGCGTGAGCCAGCCCTGGATTGCCTCGCGGAACTTTGCCGCTGTGACATGCCTTTGCGCGGGATCGCGAGCCAGGGCGCGCAGCACGATGGCCCGCAGCGCATCATCGACATCCGGGGCCAATCCGCCGGGCAGCGACAGGTCCTCATGCGCGACGCGATAGATCGCACGGTAGGGATCCTTGTCGGCGATGAGCGGCTGGCCGGCCAACGCCTCGGCCAGCACGAGGCCGGCTGAGAAGATGTCCATGGCGGGCGATGGCGCCGCGCCATGGGCCGCCTCGGGCGACATGTAGCCCGGCGTTCCGACCACCTGCTGGTCGGGGCCGGCCTCCTTCACGCTCACGGCGATGCCGAAGTCCATCACCCGCGCGCGTCCGTTGTCCTCGATCAGGATGTTGGAGGGCTTTAGATCCCGGTGCACCAGGCCAGCGGCATTCGCGGCGGCCAGCGCATCGAGCACCCCGATCATCATGTCGGCGGCCTCGCGTGCCGGCAACGGTCCGCGAGACCGCAGGAGCTCGGCCAGCGTGCGCCCCACCACGTACTCGAAGACGAGGTACGGCTGACCCTCGTGCGTGTCGGCCTCGAACACGGGCACGATGTGCGGGTGGTTGAGACGGCTGACGCTGCGCGCCTCGCGCAGCCAGTGATCCACAGCCGCGGCATCGGCCCCGGGAGCCGGCCGCATGAGCTTGACTGCCACTTCGCGCTCTAGGCGCGGGTCGAAGCCGAGCCATACCGTCGCCTGCGCCCCCTTGCCCAGCACGCGGCGCAATTCGAACCGGCCGATACGTGCGGGTGCGGGCGTGGTTTGTGCGAGGACGGCCATGTCAGCCTCTGGATGCCGATTCGATGGAGGCAGCGTCGCCCGAGGAAGCGCCCTCTTGCGCGGCAACAACGGCCACGCGCTGCCCGGTGCGCAGGGCAGTGCGCGCCGCTTGCAGGGCCTCCTGCAAATCGCGCACGCCAACGTCAAGCACGCGCGCATAGCGATGTGCCACCTGCGAGAGTGCCTGGGCTGTGCGTGCGGGCGGCTGCAGCGTGACGGCATCGACCGCGTCGTTCGCGGCACTGGCCGCGGTGCGCAGCATGTCGGCATCGCCGTCGGGCGTGCGCACCGCATGATCGCGCGGCATGCGGCGCATCATGTGCTGCACCTCCTCGCCCAAACCCCAATGGCGCGCGACCGCCGCGCCCAGCGATTCAATGTCCACGCCGAGCACCGCGTAGGAGGCGGCGGCTTCGCTCATGCCGGGGGAGTCGGGGGTGCCAGCTTCGGCATCGGCGGGTGGCGGCACAGGACGCATGAGCTGCCAGATCTGCTCCGCCTCGTCACAGAAGTGGTACTGGACCAGCAGCCGACCGAGGTTTTGCAACAGCGTCACGAGGAACACCACCTCGGGGTCGTAGCCCGCGGGGCACAGCACCTGTGCGGTGTACCCGGCCAGACGCGCCCGGCCCAGGGTCCGTTGCATCGCTTGCGCGCCCGTGGGCGCGAGCGGGCCGGGCCACACGCGCAGCGCGGCAGCCGCGTGCCGGATGCCATTCAAGCCCACCAGTGCCACCGCGCGACGAATGGTCAGTACCGGCCCGCTGCCCGACATCTGCGCGCCCTGCACCTGCGCGGAGTTCACCTGGCGCAGCAGCTCGAAGCTGAGTGCGACGTCCTGAAGAATCTGGCCGGCCATTTCGTCGGTCCGCTGACCCTCCATGGCGGTGAGCCGTGTCACGCGACCGCCGACGTCAGGCATGGCGGGCAGGTGCCCGATGGTCCGCATGCGGTCGAGCAGCAAGGCCAGCGGCCCGCCGGTTTCCTGGGCCTGCGCCGCGCGCCAGCCGTCGAGCGCCTGCAGCAAGGTCCGCGCACTCAGGTAGCGCTGGCGCTCCTGCGCGGCAGTGGCGCGGTTGGCGATGGCACGCAAGGCCTCGGGCACCGGATGCGGCGTGGTCCAGGGCAGGCGGATCAGTTCACGGCCTACCGGCGGCATGCGGGTCATGACGAGCGCAGGGTCAGGCTCGTCGAGTGCAGGTTGGCCGGCCAGCAAACGATGCAAAAGCAGGCCCGCAGCGAGGACATCCCGCTCGGCGGCATGGCGCTGGGCACGCAGGCGGTGCGCATCCATCGCCATGCTGCGATCGTTTGCGCGACTGGAGTCCTCGCCAGGCGGCGCCTCTGCCCGAGCGGCCTCCAGCCCCATCAATCTGACATGGCCGTTCTCGCCCAGCAGGAGGTGATGTAGTTGGAGGTCGCCATGCGCGACCCCCGCTTCATGGGCGAAGGCGAGGCCTTGCAGCGCCTGGCACATCCAGCCGATGGTCTCTGGCGACGCAGGATGCCCACGGTCGGCCAGCCATTCAGGCAAGGTCATGCCCAGCGCGCGGTCCACCGCCACATAGGGCCAGTGCTCCTGCACGCCGATGTCGACGACGTGGGCCAGGTTGGGGTGTGCAAGCCGAGCAGCCGCTTGCACCTCCTCCAGCCAGCGCTCCAGCGCCACGCGCGTGGCTGGTTGCACGCGCGGTAGGGTCAACATCAGCTCCTGGTCCAGGCGTGCGTCGAAGGCCAGCCACACCATCGTGGCTGCACTCTTGCCGAGCAGGCTGCGCAGCTCGAAGCGCCCCAGCTGGCGGGCGACGCCGGCGGGTACGGTTCGTAGAGGTGAAGACGCGGGAGCGGCCATCGTTGAGCGACGCGATTCGTGTCAATTAGATGCCTGACCCCCTGGCTACGATGGCCAGAAGAGCCGCGGCATTCCATACCTATTGAACTGCTCGCGGCCCAAGCGCTGAAGGCCTGGGCGGCGTGCTCACCGGGCACCAGTGTGCGGCGCGCCGCACCGGGCCTTTCGCCGCCCATCACACCATCCGTGAAAAAAAACCCGCCTCAGTCGAGTTCGACGAGTCCACCCTGGCCGGTGATGAACGCACAGCGCACGCGCTCGCCCGGTTGCAGTTGCTGCACGGCCTCGCGGTAGCGTCTGACCTGTTCGCGATAGGCCGGCAAGGCCTCGGGCGTGTGCTGAAGCTTGTAGTCGAGTACCCACCACGCCGGCCCATGGTCTTCCTCCATCAGCACCAAACGGTCGATGCGCAGCGGTTCACCCTCGTAGGCAACCGCCACCTCGTTGCCCGCCCAGGCGATGGCATCCCCGCGGAAGAAGCGATTGCATTCCGGGCTCGCCCAGATGCGTGCGGCCACACGAGCCACTTCGTCGGCCGGTGCGCCGAATTCGAGCGCGGCGGCCGCCGCCAGCGCGCTCAAACCGTCGCTCAAGGCGTCGCGCACCTCGGCCCCAGGTGCGGCGGCCCATTCGAGCACGCGGTGCACCGCCTCGCCCAGCCTGCCGGCCGCAGCATCGGCGGTCACAGCCGGCTCGGCCGACACGCGCACACGGCTCAGCGCGGGCAAGACATGCACCACCGGGCGCACAGCACCGGCGTTCGCCAACGCTGCCGTGCGGGTTTCCTCATGCGACCAAGGAACCGCGCACCCCTGCACTCGCTGCCACCAGGAGGGACCGTCCCCCTCCTTCGCCGGCTCCGTGGCGCTGAACACCAGGCGGGCGCGGGCGCGCGTCATGGCCACATAGAGGCCATTCATCTCCTCTCGCCGGCGCGCGGCGATTTCGGCTTGGAGCACAGGCGCCAGGGACGGCGGGCACTGCGACTCGGAGTAGAGAAACGCGCAGTGCAGCGGGTGCTCGGAATGCACCGGCCAATCGACCAGCAGCGTGGCGCATTCCGCCGGCTTGCGCTCAGGATCGCTATCGACGACGAACACGACCTGCGCCTCCAGGCCCTTGGCGCCATGGACGGTGAGCAGTTGCACCGCGCCCGGCTGCGACGCGGCCGGCAGCTTCAACGTGCGGCGCTTGAGCGCGCGCACGAAGTTGTACGGCGTCGCATGGCGCGCGCCGTCAAGCGTGAGCGCCTGGTGCAGCACACCGTCGATCGCCGCCAGCGCAGCGGCGCGCCGCTGCGCCGGCGCCACCGCCGCGAAACGTTCATTCAGTCCGCCTTCATGGACGATCATGTCCAGCAAGTCGTGCGGCGGCAGCACATCGGCCGCATCGCGCCACCGGGAGAGCAGCACCCTCGCCCGCAGCAGCGGCGCCGAGGCGGACTCGAGCCTCTGCAACGCGCGCCACCAATCGCCGTGATGCTCCTGGGCGGCCCGCGCCAGCGTCAGGAGATCGTCGTCGCTCGCGCCGAACACCGGACTCTTCAGTGCGTGTGCGAGCGACAGCCGATGTTGGGGCGACACCAGTGCGTCCAGCAAGGCGAGCAGGTCACGAGCCTCGGGTGCCTGCAGCAGTTCGCTGTCTTCCGCAGCGGCAAACGGCACATGGCACGCCGCCAGCGCGTCAGCCACCAGACGCAGCGACTCCCGCTTGCGGCACAGCACGTGGATGTCGCCCGGGGCGAGGCCATCGGCCACGAGCTGCCGGATGGCACAAGCCACCTGACGCACCTCCCGCTCGCGCAGCACCTCCTCCGGCTCACGACGCGGCACGGTCAGGCTGTCGCGCCACGCCTCCTGCGGCTCGGTCCCCTTGTCTTCGCGAACCGGCCGCGGCACGCGAGGCAGCACGAAGAGACCCGGGCCCTCGCCGCCCTCCACTTCGGTCGTGTGGGGCCGAAACCCGGCGAAATGCTGCTCGCGCTGGGCCTGCCCGAACACCTCATTGAGCACATCCACCACAGCCGGCGCGTTGCGCCGGGTGTGGTCGCAGGCGAGCAGCCGCCCGCCCAGCCCCTGCACCACGAACTCGCGCGCCATCTCGAAGACGCGCGGCTCAGCGCCCCGGAAACGATAAATGCTCTGCTTCGGGTCGCCCACGATAAACACGCCCGGCGGCCGCTGGCCACTCGCGCCGCCACCTGCGCCGGCATAGCCCGCCAGCCAGGCATGCAGCGCGTGCCACTGCAAAGGGCTCGTGTCCTGGAACTCGTCGATCAGGACATGGCGCACGCGCGCATCCAGCCGCTCCTGCACCCAGCCGGCAATCTCGCCATCGGCCAACAGCTCCAGTGCACAACGCTCCAGGTCCGCCATGTCGGCGAGGCCGCGTGCGCGCTTGTACTCCGCGTACTGCGAGAGCAGCACACGCGTCAGTCGCACCATGCGCAGATGCTCCTCGCGCGCTTCGTGCTGCCGCACCTGCTCGGCGAGCCGCTCCAGAGCCTGCTGGACCGCCGGCACGGCCTCCACCTTGCCGAGCTGTTTGCGCGGCTCGTCCTTGTCGGTGAAGAGCGCCTTCCAGGCCAGCGCGAAGCCAGCTTCGGGACTGGCCTCCTCCAGCGCCTGCGCCAGTCGCCCCGAGGCCTCCTGTGCCCTCACGCCGCCGCGCGCCAGCCCCGCGGCCAGACCGCTCAGGGTGGTGGTCCAAGCGGGTGCCTTCAGCGCCTCAGCGGGGTGACGCCCGTCGCCCGCCTCGGCCGGCGGCACCGATCCTTCCAGGGTGCCGGCGGCATCCGCGCGCTCGATCTCCACTCGTCGCGCCCACGCCGCGTCGAGCCACTTGCGCAGATTCGCCCGCCCTCGGGTGCGCACCTGCCGGTCGAAATCCGCACGCAGGGCCGGGTCGCAGGCTACGGCCGCATGAAAACGCCGATACACGTCGGGCGAATGCTCGGTGGGGTCCTCCACCAGATCCACGTCGGGTTGCAGACCCAACCGCGAAAGTTCCTCCAGTGGTGCGGCGCGCAGCAGCCGCGCGAACCAGGCGTGGAAGGTCTGCACCTCCACTGACCTGCCGGCAAGCAACACCCGCTCGTGCAATCCGGCCAGCGCCGGGGCCAGTGACTGCGCCTGCGCAGGCGACAGGCCGCGCGCCTGCAGCTGCAATGCGCGCTGCTCGTCGCTGCACCCCGGGGATGCATACTCCGCCAGCCATTCGTCCAGCCGGGCCCGCATCTCGCCAGCCGCCTTCTTGGTGAAAGTGATGGCCAAGACCTGCTGCGGCTCGGCACCCTCCAGCAGCGCACGCAGGATGCGCGACACCAGCATCCAGGTCTTGCCTGCCCCCGCGCAAGCTTCGACCACCACGCTGCGCGCCGGGTCGCATGCCGCTGCATAAAACTGTGCGCGTGAAACGGGAACGCCGTCGATGGCGTAGGCCGGTGCCGTCATGCGCCGGCCTCCTCGATCGACCAATGATCGCGCCGGCACAGCCCTCGGGCCTCACAGAACGTGCACGCGGCACCCTCCCCGAGCGGCTGCAGCGCGTGCCCTACTCGCAGTCGCGCCAAATCGCGCCCCAAGCCTTCCACCAACCGTCCGGCGCTGGCCTCCACGTCCCTGTGCTCCAGCGCCTTGATGCCATCGCTCTCGTCCAGCGGCAAGTAGCTGGCGGACAGTCGCTGCGGCGGCTGCGACTGGCGCGTCACGAGTGCGGCATAGAACGCGAGCTGCGTGTCCTCCTGAGGCTGCCGCAGCTTCTCGCGCAGACCCTGTGCGCTGCCGGTCTTGTAGTCGATCAGCTCGATGCACTCGCCCTCGGCACTGAGCACGCGATCGATGCGGTCGATGATGCCGTGCATTTCAACGCCCCCCCACTCTTCAGGCCGGGCAATGAACTCGCGCTCGCCATCGCACCAACGCCCCCCTTTCCCCTCCCGCTCATGCAGCCAGCGTACATAGCGAGGCACGAGGCGGCCGAAAGTCGCGGCATAGGGCAGGAATGACGCGTCGCCCAGCCCATGCTCTTCCTGCACCACACGGGCGACCTCATGCAGGCGGGCCTCGTCCTCCGACGCAGGGCGTCCGGACGGACGCTCGCGGTGAAAGCGGTCCAGTACCGCGTGCAGCCAATTGCCGTAATCACGCTTTTCCACCTCTTCGTCCAACTCGCCTGCATCACGCAGGCCCAGCAGCACCAGCGCGAAGAAGCGGTACGGGCAGCTGCGCAACGTCTCGCAGGAGCTGGCGCTGAGCCGGCCGGGCAGCAAATCCTCGGGGGCGGTGGGCATGGGCCTGGCCAAACGCTGCAGGTTCACGTCCTGGAGCACGCGCGGGTCGGGCGATACCGGGATCGTGCGGCCGGTGCGGGCCATGGCGAGGGCCAGCCGCTCCACCAGCGGGCTGGGCGCCAGAGGCTCCCCCCGATCGTCCCGCCGTCTGAGCAGTGTTACATGCGGCGCTCGCAGCAAATGGGCGAACGCGAGCAGCTCGCCCTCCCGTCGACCTGCCGCATCTCGCAAGCCGAGCGCCTGTGCCGCCGCATCGCCAAGAAGCGGATGCGGCATTCCTGGCCCGCCGAGGCGCCTTTCGTCAGCTCCCGGCATCACCACACTGCCAAAGGGCCTCAGCATCGCGCGCTCGAGCGGCGTGATGATCACCTCCACCTTCCCCGGCGCGGCCGGCACGAACGATCCGTCCTCCAGTGCCGCATCTATCCAGCCGGCGAACTCGTCCAGCCCCATCCGGTCGGTCAACGCCAGCGCGCGGGGCGAGGCGAGATGCAATGCGGCGATGACCTGCTGGCCGGCTTCATCGCGCTGCAGCGACGTCCACGCACCGCAGCCCTCGAGCGCGCCGCGCAGCGACTCCAGCCAGGCGACGAGGGATCTCGCGCCCGGCGCAGCGAAGCCCCGCACCAAGTCCTGCACCTGAGCCCACCATGCAGCCGCCTGCGGCTGCAATGGCAAGCTGGTCACGGCCGCGGCACCGGCCCACCCGCGCCGCCGCACCGCTGCCTCCACCTGATGCAGCAACCAGGTGCTATCGCCCGTGCCAGGCCATGTGTGAGCGCAGGCCTTGAGCCAGTCGAGCCAGTCATCGCCACCGGCACGGGGCTGAGCGGCGCGCACGAACGACATCACCGTCGCCCCCGCCCGCGTGGTTGACAGCTTCCACCCCGTCTCGTCCTGCAATGAGACCTCGTGCCGAGCCAGCAGTGCGCGCACGCGGCGCACAAGCAGCCGGTCCTGCGCCACGAGCGCCACAGGAGTGCGGCCACCTTCGATGCAGGTCAGCACATGCGCTGCGGCGCGCTGTGCCTCGTGCTCGAAATCACCGCACACCGCCATCCTCACGTCCTCCACCTCTGCAGCAATTGCGGCGAGCGGATCCTTCTTCGGAGGGTCGGCATCGATCACCAGGCACCGCGTCGCGGGAGCGGCCTGCGACATGAGCGCCAGTGCGAGCCGGTCGGGCCCGCCCGCCTGCACCGCAATCCATGCCGCTGGAGACAAGGCAAACAAGTGATCCGTGCCCGGTGCCCCGCCGGCAGCGGCCCACTCCAACGCGATGCGCGCCAGCGCCCGCTCCCCAGCACCAGGTCCCCCTCCCACACAGAGTAGATCCCGGCCACCCGCCCAGAAGGACCCGCGCAGCGGCGGCGCCACCTCGGCAGCGGCCCGTGCCAGTGCGTGCGCCGTTTGCATCACCGCATTCACTGCATGATGGAACCCCCGGACGTCTCGCTGCATCCACCCTGCCATCCAGCTTTGAGACCGCAGAAGGCGCTGAACCGTCAAGCGGTCGACCGCCGGATCGAAGCTGATCTGACCGGGCTCCACCGGTACGGGCGGCACCAGGCTGCGCGCCAGGGTCTGCGTGGTCTCGATGCGCGGCATCCAGCCTCCCGCCGCGGCCCAGGCGCGTCGGGCCGGTGGCAACTGCTGCGCAAACGGCAGCAGCACCACGGCGTCCCGCAGAGGCACGCGGTGCCCCGCGGCCCATGCTCCGACTTGCGACACGATGCGGCGCCAAGGGTCGTGCGCAAAGGGTTCGATGGGTTCGACGGCTATCGTTGCCATAGCTAAAGCGAGTCCCTGGCGCAGCCTGCGCCAGGGACGAAGGGAAGGCACAATGTGTCATCATTCTGCCCTGCCGCTGCAGCGGCGCCGCCCAAGGAAAAGACCATGAGCAGTGACCTCATCAAGCACACCACCGACGCGTCGTTCGAGCAGGACGTGCTGCGCGCCGACAAGCCGGTCCTGGTGGATTACTGGGCCGAGTGGTGCGGGCCATGCAAGATGATCGCCCCCATCCTCGACGAGGTATCAAAGGACTACAGCGGCCGCCTCCAGATCGCGAAGATGAACGTCGATGAAAACCGAGACGTGCCGGCCAAGTTCGGCATCCGCGGCATTCCCACCCTCATGCTCTTCAAGGATGGCCAACTGGCCGCCACAAAGGTGGGCGCCCTGTCCAAGGCGCAGTTGACGACCTTCCTCGACGGTCATCTATAATCACGCCGTCTCGTCTCGGGAGGCGGCTGCAAGCCGCAAAGGCTCCGGCTCCCGAAGCCTGAAAAATTACCTGCCACCACGCCCTGAAGCTGGAGAGCTGCTTCGAAAGCAGCCAAGGCGCGTGGGCCCGGCCTCACATCCCGCTCCTTCCATCCTGAACGTCACGCGCTTGCGCCACGGATGTTGTGCGTTCAGGGCGCGGACAGCCGGAACCGCGCGAGGCCTAGCATCCGGCGGGCCGCCATTGGCAGGCGGCACCTCCTTCTTCCCCAGGGTATCGGCCCATGCATCTGTCAGAACTCAAAGCCATCCACGTTTCCGAGCTCATCAAGATGGGCGAGGCACTGGAGATCGAGAACGTCGCGCGTATGCGCAAGCAGGAGCTGATGTTCGCGATCATGAAGAAGCGGGCAAAGGCCGGCGAGCAGGTGTTCGGCGACGGCGTGCTGGAGGTGCTTCCTGACGGATTTGGCTTCCTGCGCTCTCCCGACACCAGCTACATGGCGTCCACGGACGACATCTATCTAAGTCCGAGCCAGATTCGCCGCTTCAACTTGCACACGGGCGACGCCATTGAGGGCGAGGTGCGCGTGCCCAAGGACGGCGAGCGGTATTTCGCGCTGGTGAAGGTGGACCGCGTGA
>CBINKC010000116.1:0-13939 GCA_966251135.1 uncultured Burkholderiaceae bacterium | reverse complement strand
GCGCTTTTCCACCGGGGTGTCGAAGATGACCTCAGGCTGGGCATTCACATTGATCCAGCTGTTGCGGCGGATCTCGTCTTCCAGTTGCCCCGCGCCCCACCCGCTGTAGCCCAGGGTGACCAGCACCTTGCGCGGGCCGGCCCCGTGGGACATTGCTTCAGCACATCCTTGCTCGTGGTCATTTCCAGACCACCCGGAATCTGCAGCGTGGAGTTGTAGTGCGCGCCCTCGCCATGGATCCGCTCGTGCAGTACGAAGCCGCGCTCGGTTTGCACCGGGCCGCCGAAATACACCGGTTCATCCGCCAGATCATGGCGATCGAGCGTGAGTTCAACCTTCTCGAACAGGTTCTTCAGCTTGATGTCGATCGGCTTGTTGATCACCAGCCCCAGTGCGCCCCGCTCGGTGTGCTCGCACAGATAGACCACGCTGCCCGCGAAGGTGTCGCCTACCAGGCCGGGCATCGCGATCAGGAAGTGGTTGGTGAGGTTGATACTGCCGGACATGCGGGGGATTCTAGTCCCGGGGATCTGCCGCCCCATGCCATGGACTTGCGCCAAGCAGGCCTAGTCCGAGCAAGACAGGGGGAGCCAACTAGAAAAGCTCGATATCCCCCACCCTCTGGGCCGAGTCGATCTCGCCCCGGGCGGCGAGGTCGGCGTAGCCTTGCACCTGGTTGCGACCGTGTGTCTTGACCCAGTAGACGGCACGGTCCGCCCGATCGATGGCCGCGGCAGGCGAGTCGCCAGGCCGCAGCTCGGCAAACCCGATGCTCACCGTAATGTGGCCCACCTGGGGAAACGTGTAGGTTGCGGTGTTGCGTCTCAGGCGCTCGAAGGCGGTGAAGGCATCGGCTTCGGTGGGACACCGCAGGAGCACCACGAACTCCTCGCCACCAAAGCGGTACAGGCGATCCTGGAAGCGGAAGCTGCTGCGCATGAGGCGCGACAGCAGCAGCAGCACTTCGTCGCCGATCAGGTGGCCGTAGCGGTCGTTGACCTGCTTGAAGTGGTCGATGTCGATCATGCCCAGCCAGTGGCGCCCGCCCGGACCGGACGCGCGCCGCGATTCGTGGCTGGCGGCGGGCAGCGGCATGGCAGCCGAAATCTTGAGCAGGCTCTCGTCGAAGGTCTTGCGGTTGAGCAGGCCGGTGAGCGTGTCGCGCTCGCTGTAGTCGAGCAGCGCCTCGAAGTTGCGATACACGCGCAGGATGCTGCCGACTAGGCGCTGGGAATCGGCATCGAGCTCCTGGTCGGTACGGACCTCCAGCACGCCGGTGACACCGCGGTCCGTGTAGAGGGGGAACACGGCCAGCCCCTCGCCGCCTTCGGTGGTCACGACCGTCTGGCCCGATAGGGCCTGGCAGCGCGCGGGATGCGACTCCAGCGCGGGGAGGCTGTCGAGGTCGACCCACGCCGGGTCGGCCGAGGCTGCGGCATCGCCACGGCCCAGCTGCGCGCGTGTGAGCCAGCGGTGCCGCCCCGCTTCACCGACCACCCGGCATACCGCAACCGACCGCGGGCGCAGCAGATCTCGAAACGCACCCGCCAGCGTCACGTCGATCAAGTCCCGGTCACGGGAACCCGTGAGCTCGGCGAGATGGTCAACCAGCGCGGACATGGGGCGCCGGGATCAGAATGTGTTCATGCAGTGAGGACAGCCTCGGCGGTATAGCGTGAGACCAGTGCCAGCAGATCCTCCTCGGAATACGGCTTGCCGAGATAGTGGTCCACCCCCAGTTGGGCAGCGTAGTCCCGGTGCTTTTGCGCGATGCGCGAGGTGATCATGATCACCGGCAGCTCGCGCAGCCGCTCGTCGCTGCGGATGTTGCGGACGAGGTCGAAACCGTCCATGCGTGGCATCTCGATGTCCGACAGCACGATGGCCGGCTTCTCCTCGGCGAGCCGCTCGAGCGCGTCCAGCCCGTCCTTCGCCAGCACGACGCGGTAGCCTTCGCGCGCCAACAGGCGCTGGGTCACGCGACGCACGGTGAGCGAGTCGTCGACCACCATCACCAGCGGCGCCTGCGGGCGCGCCGGTTCAGCTTCCATGGCCGGCTTCGCCGCCTCCCCCACGGGCACCTGTGGGGAGGCCACCATGGCAGCACGCGCTTGAGCACCGTACAACGTGGCCAGAGCCACCGGGTTGTAAATGAGCGCCACGGCGCCGGACGCCAGCAACGTCATGCCCGCCAGACCCGGCATGCGCGACAACTGGGGTCCGAGGTTCTTGACGACCACTTCCTGGTTGCCCAGCACTTCGTCCACATGGACGGCGATGCGCTGCTGGGCACTGCGGATGATCACGACCTGGCCGGTGCGCTGCCCCGCCTCGGTGCTGCGCGGGCTTCCATGCAACAGGGCGCCAAGCCAGAAGAAGGGCAGCGCGCGGTCGCCCGCCGTGAACTGGCCGCTCTGGTAGGCCCGATCCACTTCGTCGGCCTTGGTGCGGCGGACGATCTCGACCAGCGTGGAGGGCACCGCGACCGTGGTGTCGCCCATGCGCACCATCACGACCTGCGTGACGGCAGTGGTCAGTGGCAGCACCAGCTTGAAGCTGGTGCCCTGCCCGCGCGCGGTGGCCGTCTCGATGCGGCCGCCCATGGCGTTGACTTCCGCGCGGACCACGTCCATGCCGATACCGCGGCCGGCCAGCTCAGTCACCTTTTCGGCGGTGGAGAAGCCCGGCGTGAAGATGAGGTTGGCAAGTTCGGCATCGCCGTACGTCTGGCCCGCTTCGAGCAGGCCCATCGCGACGCCCTTGTCCCGCACGCGGGCCAGGTCGATACCCGCACCGTCGTCTCGGAACTCGACGCCCACTTCGTTGCCTTCCTGGCTGAGCGACACGACGATCGTGCCGGCCGGCTCCTTGCCTGCAGCAGTGCGCGCCTCAGGCGCTTCGATGCCATGCGTCACGCTGTTGCGCAGCAGGTGCTCGAAGGCACCGGTCATGCGATCCAGCACGCCTCGGTCGACTTCGATGGAGCCGCCCACGATGTCCAGCCGCACCTGCTTCCCGGTTTCCTTGGCCGCCTGGCGCACCACCCGATACAGGCGATCAGACAGTCCGTCGAACTCCACCATGCGGGTGCGCAGGAGGTCGTCCTGAAGCTCTCGTGTGAGGCGCGCCTGTGCGGCCAGCTCGTCTTCCGTGCTCTCCAGCGTGCGCTGGAGCGTGCGCTGCACCGTGGCCACGTCGTTGACCGACTCGGCCATCATGCGGGTGAGTTCCTGGAAGCGCGTGAATCGATCGAATTCCAGCGGATCGAAAGCCTGGGCCGCGGCCTTGGCCGCCTCCAGGCGGGAGCTCATCTGCGTCTCGGCCTGCAGCTCGATGTCGCGCAGCTGCTGGCGCAGGCGCTCCAGGTTGTCCGTCAGGTCAGCCAGGGAGCCCTTGATCTGCTGGACCTCGACCTCGATGCGCGAGCGGGTGATGGAGACCTCACCCGCATGATTGACCAGCCGGTCGAGCAGCGGGGCACGCACACGCACCGCAGACTGCGACGCCGCGGCACGGTCGGCCGCCGGCCTGGGCGCGGCGGCCTGACCCGTGAAGCGCGACCAGTCGATCTCCGGCAGGTGCAGCGGCGTCGGCGCTGCGGAAGGCTGGGCGTCTGCGGCCAAGGGCTGCGCCAGCGCAGCCCGCTCCTGTCTCGCCCGGATGTCGACAGCGGGGCGTTCCCCCACCGGAGCAGCCTCTGCCGGCACACGGGGGTCCGTGGCCTCGATCGGCACGTCGACCGCGGGCTCGACAGCGGCCGGCTGCGCGAGCGTATCCATCGGGCTGGATTGCTCCTCGGCACTCGCGATCGCCTCGGCGTAGGCCGCGGCATCACGCAGGCGCAGAGCCTCGAAGACCTGGGAGAGCGCATCGGCTCGCTGGTACAGCGCCTCCACCTCATCCATGGTCGGCGGCGATTCGCTGCGCAGCAGTTCCTCGATGGCCGACTCCAGACGGTGCGCCATCTCGCCCAGCCGCATCGCACCGGCCAGGCGGGCACCGCCCTTGAGCGTGTGCAGGGTGCGCATGCAACCGGAGGCCAGTGTCGTGTCGGAGGGACACCGAGTCCAATCGCGCAGTTGGGCGTCGAGCGTGGGCAGCAGGTCCTGAGCTTCTTCCTCGAAGATGGGGAAGAGGTCGGCATCGACGGCATCGATGGCATCAATGTCGTCATCGATCGCACCCGGCGCATGGGGCTGCGGTATCGCGCGCGCCGGCTGCGTCGGCAAGGCGGTAAAGGGCTTGAGCTGCGCGGCTCCCAGGCCGCTGAAGTCGGTGGGGTGGTGATCGGTGGACTCGGGGGCTAGGGGCGCCGCCGCCTCCTCGACCAGGAGCGACTCGGGCTTGGCTTCGAGCGGCTCAAGCTGAGCGTCGACGATCAGCGCGGGCTCGGTGGCTTCGGCAATCGGCTCAGGTTGGCTGTCGACCACCCACTCGGGTCGAGGCTCGCGTTCAATCGCCAGCTCAGGCTCGGGCAGGGCCTGCGCCAACAACTCAGGCTCGACCAAGAGCCCGGGCGGCAAGGCGTCGATGACTGGCTCGCGAGGCTCATCCCCTGGCGGTACTCGGCCTTCTTCCTGGCTCTCGAACCCCATGGACGGCCGTTCGCCGACGAGATCGAGTGTGTCGAGGGCCGCGTGGGCAGTGTCGTCCTGCGACTGGGACTCGGCAGAGGCGGCCTCCAGCCGGCGCGCCGAGCTCAGCTCGTGCTCGGCCAGCCGGCGCAGCAGGTCGTCCGAGGGCTCCTTGAGGAAACCGGCGGCGAACTGGTGCAGCAAGCGGCGGATCTCCTCGGCCGTGTCAACGAACAGGCGACCTTCCTCGACCGTGCCGCAACCGATGGCCTCGGCGCGCATGAGCGCATGCTCGAGCGAACGCGCGAGTTGCGACAGATCGGCGAAGCCCACGGTCGCGGAGCTGCCCGCCAGTGAATGCGCCAGCGCGATGGCGTTCTCGCCCACGGGACGATGCAGTTCCATCGCCCACTCAGCCACCTCGGTCGTCAGGCGACGCGACAGCTCGTCGGCCTCGTTGAGGTAGATGTTGAACAGCGGGATGCCGATGCGCAGGGGCCCGACGACCTTGACCTGTTCCTCCTCTGCGGTCTCCTCTGACTCTGCAGCGAACGCTCCAGGCGGAACTTCGACCTGGGCCGGCTCCTCCACCTCGGCATGGTCGCGGTCCTCGGCAAACACCTCCTGAGGCTCGACGGCAAAGCCCAGCTTGCGGTCATCGGCCTCCGATGTCGGCGGTACGAGGCTCTGCGCGGGAAGATCGCTCAGTTCGAGGTCGATGAGGTCGAGGATGCCGGTCGGCGCGAAGACGTCGGGCGGTGCCACGGGCTCGGACGACGATGCGGTCTCCAGCATGGCGGGTGCGGGTGGCTCCGACACGCCGGGCTCATCGAACGCCGAGAGGTCAAGATGGAGATCGAGCACGTCGTCGATGGCCACCGCAGGCAGCTCAGCGTCAAACGCCGCGGGCAGCTCCAACTCGCTCGATACGTCGGACGGCGTGATCTCGGCCGCCGACGCCGGGTTGGGTTGGGCGCCGATCTCCTCGGCAACGCTCTCGACGACCTCGGGCAGCGAGTCTGGCAGCACATCGGCCCACAACTCCTGCACGTCCGGCCCCTGCACGTCCGGCTCCCGGACAGCCTGCACGGGCACCGGCATGGCAGCAGCGGCCGCACCGGGCTCGCGCAGCGCCAGCGCCGCGGCGGCGATGGCGTGGGGCTGCCGGTGGCCATCGCGGTGTGCAGCGATGTCCTCGACCCAGGCGCCCAGTTCATCCAACACCTGTCGGGTGAAGGCGAGCAGCGGCTCATCGGCGGGCCGTTGATCGGCCAGCCAGGCGTTGTACAGCTGCTCACAGGCCCAGGCGGCTTCGCCGTAGTCCTTGAGGCCCACCATGCGTGAACTGCCCTTGAGGGTGTGGAACGCGCGCCGCACGGCAGTGATCTGGCTGAGGTCGGACGGCGCATCCTTCAGCATGGCGCTCGCCTCGCGTGCCGCCTGAACGACTTCGCGCGCCTCCTCAAGGAAGACCTCGCGCATTTCGTCGTCTGCGGCGAGCTCCGCCGTCTCGGGGAAGGGCGCCGGCGCCGCGGGCTCGAGGGAGCGCTCCGCGAACTCGAGAGTGCCTGAAGCGGTGGCGACAAAGTCCGCCAGCGCCTCTGTGAGTTCGCCGCGCACGGAGGCGATGTCGTCCGGGTTGCCCTGCGCCTGCTCCAGCGCCTCCTGCGCCTGGCTTACCGTGGCTGCCAGGCCCAGCTGGTCCGCGGCCTGCGCCTGCTGCGACAGGCTCTCGAGCTCGCGCGCCACCTCTTCCACAGGCACGTCTTCGCGCGCCACGGCCTCGGCCACCATCTGCGCCTGCTCGATGAGGCGCGGATCGACCGACGGCTCGGGAATGATCGGCGCCGCACGGCCCATCAGCGGGTTCAGCGTACCGGCCGCCGCGTCAAAGACGAACAAGGACTTCGCCAGCTGAGGCTGCACGCTCAGCATGTCGATGAGGAAGCCCAGTGCGCCGAGATTGCCGGCAAGGCGCTCGAAGCGGCTGGCCTGAACCGCGCGCTCCGCCTCCACCTCGGTGGCGACCAAGCCGTCGACGTCATCGCGCATGCGCAGCAAGGCGGCGGAAGCCTGGTCCATGCCCAGCACGGACAACACACCGCGCATGGCCTGCAACTGGCCCGGCACAGGAATGAGGATGTTGCGGTCGGCCGGGTTGCGGAAGAACTGGTCGATCAGCTTCTCCGCCTCGGACAACGACGCGCGCAGCTCCTGCACCACGCTGCCCATCGTCTGGCGATCGGACACCCGCCGGTAAAGGTCCTCCATCCAGCCCTCGAGCGGCTCGGCTGCGGCTCCCTGGCGCACGCCGGCGATGCGTTGCGCCAGGCGCTGCACGCGTTCGCCCTGCTGGGGGGTGTCGAAGTCGGCGTCTTCCAACGCCGCCTCCACATACAACAGGCTGGTGGCCACTTCCATCGCCAGGGACGCGCTGGGCGCCTCGCCGGACTGATGTGTGAGCGCAAGCGCTTCCTGCAGCTCGGCGGCCATGGCCTCGCCCTGCGGGAACAGCCGCGTGAGCGAATCGCCCACCAGCGCGAACTGCTCCATCAACCCGCCCATGCGGTGCATCTCTCCGCCGGCCACCGCCGACCAGGAGTCCTTCGCCGCGGCGACGCGCTTGCGAGCCTGGACAACCCATGCAGGGTCGAAGCGGCCCAGAGAGGCAACGGCATAGTCGACCGGCACGTGGGCCTGCAGCCCGAATACGCGCCGCACAGCCGCCAGGCGCGGCGCCTGGGCGGGATCCGCCGGAGCTTCGGCCTGCGCGCAGAAGAAGAGGACGTCCTGCGCCAGCCGCTCGGACACATCGCTGTCGCCGCGTTCGACGATGCGCAGTTGGGCAAGCAGGCGCGCGACCACACGCTTGCTGAAAACGTCGGGCTTCAGGAGGCCCTGGGCCTGCGCCTCGAACATGGCGGCCGCCAGTCGCCATAGCGTGGCCGACTGCGGTTGCGCGGCGACCTGCCCAATGGACTCGCACAGCTCGCTCATGCGCATGGCCGCCGAAGGTGCCGAGCCGCGCATCAGGGCAAGCATCAGCTGCTCCATGTCCGCGCGTGTCGCCTCGTCCGCAGCGCGCGGTGCGAGCTCACCGTTCTGCGGCAGCTCCCGCCAGCTCCAGTCCATGGCCCACAGGTCGGCCGGATGCACTCGGTCGGCACCCGCCGCCTCCTGCACGGCGCGGTACTGCGGGAACATCGCCAGCGGCGGGACCGGCTTGCCGGCCAGCAAACGCGCGATGTAGTCGAGCAGCGCGAACGACGCCTTCTCCAGGTCGTCGACCACGGCGTTCGTGAGCTTGTGAGGCTTGGCGGCGAAGCGCTGCAACACGGCCTCGCACGCACGCAGGACCGCAGCAGCAGCCGGCAGGCCGACCAGCTCGAGCGCGCCCACGCCCTGGTGGATCTGTGCGCGCGCCGTACGCAGCACCGAGGGGTCGACGACGTCGACGTCGGAACCCGACAGCGACTCCGCCTCCTTCACGAAGCGCCGCAGCGCCTTGTGCGCGTTGTCCAGCGAGCGGCGCAGTTCCTCCTGCACCCAGGCGAGTGCACTCAGGTCGTCCTTGACCTCGCCGGTCGCTTCGGTATGGCGGGAGCTTTGCATCGGTGCCCTTGGTATTTCAGCGTTGAGTGGCGAAAGACGGGCACTCGGCTCCTCGGACCCCGTGCCCGCTCGGCGGGCGTCAGGAGATCTTGAACCGCGCCACCGACTGCTTCAGTTCCTCAGCGGTCTTCGACAGCTCGCGCACCATCTGGGCGGTGGAGCGCGTGCCTTCGCCGGTCTGCTCCGTCACGGCGAAGATGTGCTGGATGTTCGCGGCCACGATGTTGGCCGACTGCGCTTCGGACAGCGCCTGCTGGGAGATCTGCGCGATCAGGTCGGCCAGCTGGCGGGACACGCGGTCGATGTCGCCCAGCGCGGTACCGGCGGCGTCAGTCAGCCGGGTCCCTTCCACCACACCCTGCGTCGAGCGCTCCATGGCGGCCACGGCATCCTGTGTGTCGGTCTGAATGGTCTTCACCAGTGCGGCGATCTGGCGCGTGGCATCGCCGGAGCGTTCGGCCAGCCGCTGCACTTCCTCGGCCACCACCGAGAAGCCCCGGCCGGCTTCACCGGCGGAGGCGGCCTGGATCGCGGCGTTGAGCGCCAGCACGTTGGTTTGCTCGGTAATGTCGGAAATCAGCTCAGTGATCTCGCCGATCTCCTGAGACGACTCGCCCAGCCGCTTGATCCGCTTGGACGTTTCCTGGATCTGGTCGCGGATGGCATTCATACCGCCGATGGTGTTCTGCACCGCGCGCAGGCCGGACTCAGCGGCATCCAGCGACTGGCGGGCCACCTGCGCTGTTTCCTGGGCCTGGGCCGACACCTCGTTGATTCGGCTGGCCATCTGCAGCACCGATTCGCCGGTATCGCGGATCTCGCGCAGCTGCTCGGTGGAGGCGGCCAGCAGCTCGGTGGAGGTCGCCTCCACCTGTTGCGTGGTCTCGGTCACGCGCGACACCGTGCCTTGCACCTGCGACACCAGGGTGCGCAGCTCTTCCACCGTGTAGTTCACCGAGTCAGCGATGGCGCCGGTGATGTCCTCGGTCACGGTCGCCTGCTGCGTCAGGTCGCCTTCGGCCACCGTCTGCAGTTCGTTCATCAGCCGCAGAATGGCCGCCTGGTTGGCGTCGTTGACGCGCTTGGCCTCCTGCTCCTGGCGTTCAGCTTCCTGCCGCTGCTGCTCCGCCAGCGCGGCGCGCTGGGCCTGGTCACGCACGTAGAGCTTCAGGAAACCTGCACCGCCTGCCGCCATGAGGCCGGCGAAGAACACGAGCCCGAACAGCGCGAAGGCCGAGAAGCCGGTCTCTTTACCCAGCCGGTCCTGCACGCTCTCCAAGCCTTTGCGCAGCGGTTCGCTGTCGGCAATGATGGCCGCCTGCGCTTCGCGTGCGGACACCAGGCCCTGCAGGTTGCCCAGGATCGCGCCGGCCTGCGTGCGCGTTTCGTCGTACTGCTTGATCAGCGTGGTCAGGCGCTCGCGCGTCTGCGCATCGCTGGTGCCGGGAAGACGCATTTCCGCGTTGCCTTCGAGCAGGCCGGTAGCCACCTCGCGGAAGGAGTTCAGGTCCTTGCCGAGCAGGAACACCGCCTCGGGGCTCACGCCTTCCATGGTCAGGAACTCGTTGGCCGACTTGCCGATGCGCTGCGTCAGCATCACCAACTGGCCCACCGCCGACAGCTCGGCGGCCGAAGCTCCCTGCTGAAGCTTGAGCGAGGAAATGGTCTCCGCGGTCTCGAGGAGGTCGGAGGAGTGACGGTTGATCGCGCGCAGCGCCTGGCCCACCTGGGTAAGGATCTTCTGCTGCGAGAGCACCGTGTTGGCATTGCGCTCCGCGCGGTCGATCAGCGGCAGCAGCGGATCGAGCCCTTCCTGCACGCCGGCCGGTGCGGCGGCCAACTGATCGCCGCCGTTCTTCAGACCGCGCACGTTGCGGGCCAGCACTTCCGCGCTTTCCTGCACCTCGGGGAAGGCCTGCGGGCTGCCCACCAGGGCCTGCGACACCGACTTCGCGAGCCGCTGCGACTGCATCAGCGCCTGGCCCGAAGCCGCCACCTGGGCCGCGCCCTTGTTGGCCGAGTTGAGCGAGGCGATGGTGACGATGACCAGCCCCAGCAAGCCGGCGATCACCATGCCGCCCAGAATCTTTTGCTGGTCGGTGACCGGCCGCTGGCCGATGACCGGCAGGGTCGCCACCGTGTCATGGCCAGCCTCGCCGTCCTGGAGCCGGGTTTCGCCGAAATCGGCCAACTCCGAGGGCGCCGCCTCGCTGATGATGGACGAATCGATGGTGTGCTGCAGGCTGGCCGCCTCCAGCGGCATGGTGCCGTGCGTGTCGCGATGACCGCGTTCGGCGCGGTGCGTGAAGGGTTCGGACGCGCCGTCCGGCTGATGCGCTGCCTGCGTCGACTCGGCCGACCCTCCGCGGTCCTGCCCCCAACCTCTGATCTTGTTCAGGAAGCTCATAGTGTCCTCGTGCAAAACTGCGTCGCTGCGGCGACCTCTGTCGTGCGCTCGCCCGCAAAGCGAGCCCGGGCGGCGACAGGTCCAACCATTACTGCTACTCGCGAGACCGCGTCCGTGTCTGCCTACCCGACGATGCGCAGGAACGATTCATCGGCCGCCAAGGCTGCCAGATTGAGTTCCTGCCACATCCGCCCGCCGTCGTCCTTGTAGCGGCCTCCGACGAATGGAGGGCGAGGCCCGGTCACCACCTCGGCCTGGGCATTGAGCTGCTGCTCGCTGCGCAGACCCGCCAGGCGGTCCACCATCAGCGCGCAGTTGATGCTGAACGTGGTATTGAAGGCCACCAGGCGAGACTGCTCGCGCAGCGGCTCGCCGGCCTTCACGCCGAGGAAGGACGCCAGGTCCACCACACCGTGCAGGTGCCCCCGCAGATTCGCCACCCCGAGAAACCAGGCGTGCGCGTGCGGGACCGGCACGATGGGTGCAAGCGAGAAGATCTCGCCAGCTTCCACGAGAGGGAACAGAAAGCCCCGGGAGCTGCATTCCACGGCCAGCCAGGACTTGCCGCGCTCCTGAGTGCGAGCCACCTGCAGCCGCTCGGCAAGCCGGCTCTGGAGTTCGCGCAGTGCTTCCTTGTTGGCCATCGCAGCGTTCGTGTGGCAGAGGCGGGCGCGCGATCAGCCGAAGGCCTTGATCTTGGAAACAAGCTCGTCGGCGTCGACGGGCTTGACGATGTAGTCTCGTGCGCCTTGCCGCATGCCCCAGACCTTATCGGTCTCCTGGTTCTTGCTCGTGCACATGATCACCGGCACGTTGGCAAAGCGCGGATCCCGCGTGATGGCACGCGTGAGCTGGAAGCCGTTCTGGCCGGGCATGACGACATCCATCAGGATGAGGTCGGGCTTCTCCTCACCCAGCCGGCGCATGGCCTCTTCGCCGTTCTCCGCGGTGCGTACTGAGTATCCGCGCTTGCCCAGCAGATCCGACATGTACTGCAGCTCGGTCTTGGAGTCGTCCACCAGCAAGATGTTCTTGATCGACATGTCTCGCATCCCTTCAGTCGTCGCGCTCGAGGAGTGTCACATGCCGGCAGCGCAAGCGAGGACTCGCTTGACTGCCGGATCCACGCAATGCACGGGCTCGTGTGGAATCATTCACGCGGCCTTGCAGTGCTGCTCGACGGCCTGCAGCAGCTGGTCCTTGGTGAACGGCTTGGTGAGGTAATCCTGCGAGCCGACCATACGGCCCCGCGCCTTGTCGAACAGCCCGTCCTTGGACGACAGCATGATGACGGGCACATCGGCGAACTTCTGGTTGCGCTTGATGATCGCGCAGGTCTGGTAGCCGTCCAGCCGAGGCATGAGGATGTCGCAGAAGATCAAGTCCGGCTCGTGGTCGTTCACCTTGGCCAACGCGTCGAAGCCGTCCTCGGCCAGGAGCACCTGGTAGCCGCCTTGCTTCAGGAAGATCTCGGCACTGCGACGGATCGTGTTGCTGTCGTCTATCACCAGCACTTTCACGCCAGGCGGTCTGATCAGGGCTTCGTTGCTCACCGGATTCTCCTAACGACGTGGTTATAGGTTCGGTGCAGCGTCCCTCGTGGATACGCTCAAATCTGCACCATCTCGAAATCTTCCTTGCGGGCGCCGCACTCTGGGCAGGTCCAGTTCATCGGTACGGCAGCCCAGGGGGTACCCGGAGCGATACCATGTTCCGGATCCCCGGCGGTCTCGTCATAAATCCACCCGCAGATCAGGCACATCCAGGTACGCGATTCAGTCACTTTTGTAAGTCAGGCTTCACTACAATGGGCGCGAATTGTAGCCAGCCGAAACGCCGAAAAGACAAGCCTTTCGAAGCACCTACGCAACATTGCTCACACTTTCCTGGAAGTTGCCGCGGGGGGCTTTCCCACCGTCCTGCAGCCCCGGGTGCCCTCCACTTTCGGACCTTTCCATGAGCGCAGACACCCAGACCGACGCCGGCACAGAGACCCTGCAGGACCCGCCCGCACCGGCCTGCGTGATGAGCTTCAACGCCAGCGATGCCAGCGGCGCCGGCGGCGTGGCGGGCGACATCGCCACCATCGCAGCCATGGGCGCCCACGCGCTGCCCGTGGTGACCTCGATCCTCATGCGCGACACCGCCGAGGTGTTCGACCACCATGCACTGGACCCGGACGTCGTGGTCGAGCAGGCGCGTAGCGTGCTCGAGGACGTGACCATCGCAGCCTGGAAGGTGGGCTACCTGGGCTCGGCCGAGGGCGTGAGTGCGGTGGCCGAGGTGCTCTCCGACTACCCCGACGTGCCGCTGGTGGCCTACATGCCGAATCTCTCGTGGATGGAGGAGGACCAGCAGCAGGCCTACCTCGACGCCTTCCGCGAGCTGGTGCTTCCGCAAACCGAAGTGCTGGTGGGCAGCCACCAGACACTCACCGACTTCCTGCTGCCCGAGTGGGACAACGAGCGCCCCGCGTCGCCGCGGGAGCTGGCCGTGGCCGCCGCCGAGCATGGCGCGCGCTTCGTGCTGGTGACCAGCGTGCCGCTGCCCGAGCAATTCCTGGACAACGTGCTGGCATCGTCGCAGGGCGCGATCACCGGCGAGAAGTTTGAGCGCTTCGAGGTGAGCTTCGTGGGCGCAGGCGATACGCTGTCAGCGGCGCTGGCAGCCTTGCTGGCGGCGGGCAGCGAACTGCACGCCGCCGTCGGCGAGTCGCTCACCTTCCTGGACCAGGCGCTGGATGCCGGCTTCCGGCCGGGCATGGGCAACGTGGTCCCGGACCGCTTCTTCTGGGCCCTGCCTCCGGGCGAGGAGGAAGAGGCCGGCCCTGACAGCGGCCCTGAAGAAGGAGAGCCGGCCCCCGGCAGCCGGCAGGTGCACTGATCGTCGGCTCCCAACGCGCGGCGCCTAGTGCTCCGCGCGGAACAAACCGTCATGAAGACCGCAGCACGGGTCGCCTGCCGTTGTTGCGCCGCTTGCGCAGGGGCCCACCCTGAGCTGCGCGGCGCGCCTAGTCAGGCGACCCGTGCTGCGGTCTTCGAACCATCGGCTCGCTTCGGACAGGTCGCTGACGCTTTGTCCCGCGCAGAGCACTAACGGACCCCGGTTTCCCATCCGGGTCATCTCACACTCGCATTTCGCATGGACAACGCATCGCTCTTCCAGCGCGCGCAGCGCGTAATCCCCGGCGGCGTGAACTCGCCCGTGCGCGCCTTTCGCGCTGTGGGCGGTACGCCGCGCTTCATCGCGCGGGCCGAGGGCGCCTGGCTCTTCGACGCCGAAGGGCGGCGCTACATCGACTACATCGGCTCCTGGGGTCCGATGATCCTGGGCCATGGCCATCCGG
>CBINKC010000115.1:0-14198 GCA_966251135.1 uncultured Burkholderiaceae bacterium | reverse complement strand
CTGGCCCTGGCCCTGGCCCTGGCCGGCTGCGCCTCCGTGGGCCCGCCGGTCGAGGCGCTGAAGCTGGCGATGTCCGGGATCGCGGGGGGCGCCGCACCCTCCGAGCCTGCGCCGGCCCCCGCCGTGGCCAGTGTCTCCGCCGAGCCGGCCCAGGCGGCCATCGACCCCGCCGTGCAGCGGGCGTACGACGACGCCCTGCGCGCCTTGCGCGAAGGGCGTGTCGCGCAGGCCGAGCGCGGCTTTCGCGACCTGGCCGGTTCGCATCCCGAACTGGGCGGGCCGCACGCCAACCTCGGGCTGATCCTGCGGCAGGCCGGCCGGCTCGACGAGTCGGCCGCCGCACTGGAGAAGGCCGTGCAGGCCAGCCCGCGGCAGCCCGTCTACTTCAACCAGCTCGGCATCACCTACCGCATGCAGGGCCGCTTCGCGCAGGCCCGCGAGGCCTACGAGCAGGCCATCGCGCTCGACCCCAACTACGCCGCCGCCCAGCTCAACCTGGGCATTCTCCACGACCTGTACCTCGGCGACGGCGCCCGTGCCCTCGCGTTGTACGACCGCTACCTCGCCCTGTCGCCCGGCGGCGATGCCACGGTGTCCAAGTGGGTCGCCGACCTGCGCCATCGCAAGCCGGCGCCCGTGGCGCTCAACGAGAAGGAGAAGCCATGAAGCACGCCCGCCTCGGCCTGCTGCTCGCGGCCCTGTGCGCCATGTGCGCCCCGTGCGCCACGGCCTGGGCGCAGGACCGCGCCGAGATCGACCGCACGCAGATCATCGGCCACCGCGAACTGCCCAAGGTCCTCTACATCGTGCCGTGGAAGAAGCCACTGCCCGGCGCGTTGGCCGCGAGGCCGGTGGACAGCGTGCTCGACGAGGCGCTGGCGCCCGTCGACCGCGATGTATTCCGGCGCCAGATCCAGTACGACGCGCTGGTGCGAGCGCCTGCCGCACCGGCCGCCAGGTGAATCGTCAGTCCCGAACCCCGAATCCGTAGTTCTTGTCATTGGAGAGAGTGAGCGATGAATGCCTTCCAGACTGCCGTGAAGTTCTTTCAGGACAGCGGCTTGTTCATCTACCCCAGCCTGCTGATCATGGCCTTGGGCCTTGCGATCGCCATCGAGCGCTTCGTCTTCCTCCAGAAGGCACGCACCCAGAACCGCCAGCTGTGGGCCAAGCTGCTGCCCCTGCTGCAAGGCGGCCGCTTCAAGGACGTGTTGGGCATGGCGTCCGAGTCCGATGCCGCCATCGGCAAGATCCTGGCCCACGGCCTGACCCGCATGCAAACCCCGGGCCGCCGCGAGGACATCGACGCCGCCATGGAGGAGGGCATGATGGAGATCGTGCCGCGGCTGGAAAAGCGCACGCACTACATCGCCACCTTCGCCAACGTCATCACCCTGGTCGGCCTGCTCGGCACCATCATCGGCCTGATCAAGGGCTTCACCGCAGTGGCGCAGGTCAATCCGGCCGAGAAGGCCGAGATGCTCTCGGCCTCCATCTCCATCGCCATGAACAACACCGCGTTCGCGCTGATGGTGGCCATTCCCTTCCTGCTCATCCACGCCTTCCTGCAGGCGCGCACCAGCGAGATCGTCGACGGCCTGGAAGCCGCCAAGATCAGCTTCCTGAACCTGGTGCAGCGCATGAAGGCCGAGTCTTCGGCCGCGGCGAGCCGGTAAGCCGACATGCGCGTCAGACGCCTGCGCAAGCACGCAGCAGGGCTCGAGGTCACCGCGTTCATCAACCTGATCGTGGTGCTGGTGCCATTCCTGCTGTCCACGGCGGTATTCACCCGCCTGTCGGTGCTCGACCTCACGCTGCCGGCCCAGTCGTCGGGCGCGGTGGAGCAGCTCAAGGTCGAAGACCTGAAGCTCGAGATCGTCATCCGGCCCGACGCGCTCGAAGTGGGCGATCGTGTGGGCGGCCTGATCCAGCGCATTCCCAGCACGCCGACGGGCTATGACCTGAAGGGCTTGTCCACGCTCATGCAGCAGGTCAAGGCGCGCTTCCCGCAGGCCACGGCCGCGACCGTCCTGGCCCAGCCCGATACCTCGTACGACGTGCTCGTGCAGGTGATGGACGCGGTGCGCGAGACACAAACGATCAGTGGCCAGAAGGTCGCGCACGTCGAGTTGTTTCCCGACATCTCCATCGGCGACGCCCCCGTGGCCAGGAAGTAGCGCATGAAGCTCACACCGCTGCAAAAGCGTGCCGCCCGGCAGGCGCGCAACCAGTCTCAGCTCGACCTGAACCTGGTGTCGCTGATCGACATCTTCACCATCCTCATCTTCTTCCTGCTCTCCAGCGCGGCGGGCGTGGAGGTCCTGCCCAGCTCGAAGGCGGTGAAGCTGCCGCAGTCGGTGTCGGACAAGAGCCCGCGCGAGACCGTGGTGGTCGTGGTCAGCCGCGCCGACATCGTGGTCGACGGGCGCCGGGTCGCTTCGGTGCCCGAAGTGCTGGCCTCGCGCGATGACCTCATCGCCCCGCTCAAGGAAGAACTCGACTTCCAGGCCGGCCGCACGGTGATCCGCGCGGAGAACGAGGCGCAGACGAAGGCGGTGACCATCATGGGCGACAAGGACATTCCCTATCAGCTGTTGCGCAAGGTCATGTACACGGCGGCGCGAGCCAACTTCAGCGACGTGTCCTTCGCCGTGACGAGGAAGCTGGCCTCACAAGGAAACGCCGGGCCGCCCCAAGTTTCGTTGTCCCCCGCGGGGGGTGGGCTGGGCGCAGCCCGGCCCTGGGGGCGCTCATGAGTGCCACCCTTGCCGTGTCGTTTCGCGCCCCGGTGCTGCCCTGGGCGCCGTCGCTCCAGGACGAGGCGCGCTTTCGCCAGATCCGCAACCGGGTACTTGCCGCGACGGTGCTCCTATGTGTGCTGTTCCTGCTGCTGCCCAAGCCTCAGCCCGATCGCACCCAGCCCCAGGAGCTGCCGCCGAGGCTGGCGAAGCTGGTGCTGGAGCGTGAACTCCCGCCCCCGCCACCTCCCAAGCCCAAGGCCGAGACCGAAGTCGCAACGCCGAAGCTGGCCCCAGCCGCGCCGACCCGCAAACCCGAACCGGTGAAGTTGCAGCCGTCGCGCGAAGCGCCAGTGCCCGAGGCTCGACGGCCGCTGCCCGATCGGTCGCCGGGAGAGATCGAAGGCGCGCGCCGACGCGCGGCCGGCGTCGGCCTGCTCGCCATGGCGGATCAGCTCGCGGAGTTGCGCGGCGCGCCCGCGGCGGTCCAGCTCAGGCAGGACATCCGGCAGGGACCGGGTGTGGGCACCGGGGTCGGCGTCGGCGTGGGGGCGGGCCGTGAGGCTGGCGTGCCGGCGCGATCGCTGATCACCTCCAACGCCACCGGAGGCAGTGGCGGCATCAACACGGCTGCCTATAGCCGCCACACGGGCGGCGGCGGCCTGGCCGGCCGGGCTACCACGCTCGTGGAGGGCGTGGCCGGCGGCGGCGGAGGCGGTGGTGCGGGCGGTGGCGGTGCCGGTGGCAAGGGCGACGGCGCCAGCGGCCCCGGCGGCAAGTTGCACAAGGGCGCGAGCGGCAAGGCTTCGCGCTCCATCGAGGAGATCAAGCTCACCTTCGAGCGCAACAAGGGCGCCATCTATGCCATCTACAACCGGGCGCTGCGCGAAGACCCGACGCTGCAGGGCAAGGTGGTGGTGGAGCTGAAGATCTCCCCGGCCGGCGAGGTGATGGGCTGCCGCATCGTCTCCAGCGAGCTGAAGGCACCGGAGCTGGAAGCGAAGCTCCTGGCGCGCATCCGGCAGTTCGACTTCGGCGCGAAAGATGTCGACCAGATGGTCGTCACGTGGCCTGTGGACTTCCTTCCGTCGTGAGCGACTCCAGGAAGCGCCCCCAGGAGCGAGTCAACTTGGGACGCTCCGGCGTTGCCTCAAGGGCAAGGGCGATAGGCCACGGGCCACGAACGACGGGTTCGTGAAGCCGGGCTTGCCATAAGTGATCGGCCTGCCGGCAAGGTCGGTCACCGACCCGCCTGCAGCGGCCAGCACGGCGTGACCGGCGGCGATGTCCCATTCCATGGTGACGCCTGGGCGGGGGTAGAGATCGGCCTCGCCCGCCGCCATCAACCCGAACTTCAGCGATGAACCCAGGTGGCGCACTTGCGCGACCTGCACTCCCGCCAGGTAGGCTTGTAGCGTCGCGGGCTCGCCGTGCGAGCGGCTGGCCAGAACGGTGGCCCCTTTGGTCGGCTGGGCGCGGCAACGGATCGAGCGCCTGCCGGCAGCGTCTTCGACATATGCACCCGAGCCGGGCCCTGCCGCGTAGAGCAGGCCGAGGGCCGGGGCGTACACCACGCCCATCACCGGGATGGCGTGCTCCACCAGGGCGATGTTCACCGTGAACTCGTCATTGCGCGCCAGGAACTCGTGCGTGCCATCCAGCGGATCCACCAGCCAGAAGCGCTCGCCGACGGCGGGTACGCGTCCCGCGGCGACCGCTTCCTCCGCCACTACCGGCACATCGGGCGCCAACTGCTGCAAGGCCGGCACGATGAGCGCCTCGGCGCGCTCGTCGGCCTCCGTCACGGGAGACTCGTCGGGCTTGCGCCGCACCACGACATCGTGCGCATACACCGTCAGCACGAGTTTTCCAGCACGGCGCGCGATGCCGCAGATCTCATCGAGCCAGGACGCAGGGGCCATTTTCCCAGTCTAGGCAAGCCGTCTCACGCTACCCGGGCGGGTTACCCCTCTCGGGTGTTGGGGCACCGGATCCTAGAATGCTTCCGGAATCTGCCCACCCGACCCCAGGAGCATTCAATGGTCCAGTCCCGCCGAGCCGAGCACGCCAAGCCGGCCGCGGAAGGTCGCGCCGTCCAGGACACCGGTCCGCGCGTCCTCAAGAAGTACCCCAATCGCCGTCTGTACGACACCCACGCGAGCAGCTACATCACGCTGGCCGACGTGAAGAAGATGGTGCTCAGCGGGCAGGACTTCGTGGTGCGCGATGCGAAAACCGGCGACGACCTCACGCGCAGCATCCTGTTGCAGATCATCCTTGAGGAGGAGACGGGCGGTGTGCCCATGTTCTCCAGCCAGATGCTCGCGCAGATCATTCGCTTCTACGGCCACGCCATGCAGGGCATGATGGGCTCGTACCTCGAGAAGAACCTGCAGACCTTCACCGAGATCCAGAACAAACTGGCCGAGCAGTCCAAGGGCCTGTACGACCCCAAGGTCATGTCGTCCGAGCTGTGGACGCAGTTCCTCAACGGCCAGGCGCCGGTGGTGCAGGGCCTGATGGGCAACTACCTGGAGCAGAGCAAGCAGCTGTTCGTTCAGTTGCAGGAGCAGATGGCCAAGCAGGCCGAGACGCTGTTCCCCGGCCTGACGCAGCCGAAACGCTCGCCCTGAGGGCCGCCGGGGGGCAAGCGACATCGGGGACAATTGGCCCCCATGACGCAAGACATTTCGGCGACGGCCGCACCCGCCGTTTCCCCCAAGATCGGGTTCGTGTCCCTCGGCTGCCCCAAGGCCCTCACCGATTCCGAGCTCATCCTCACGCAGCTTCGCGCCGAGGGCTATGAGACTTCCAAGACCTTCGCTGGCGCCGACCTGGTGATCGTCAACACCTGCGGATTCATCGACGATGCCGTCAAGGAAAGTCTCGACACCATCGGCGAGGCGCTGGCCGAGAACGGCAAGGTCATCGTGACCGGCTGCCTGGGCGCCAAGGCGGGTGAGGGCGGCGGCAACCTCGTGCGGCAAATGCATCCAAGCGTGCTGGCCGTGACCGGACCCCACGCCACGCACGAGGTGATGGACGCTGTGCATCGCCATGTGTCCCGCCCGCACGACCCCTTCGTGGACCTGGTGCCGCCCCAAGGCGTGAAGCTGACCCCGAAGCACTACGCCTATCTCAAGATCAGCGAGGGCTGCAACCACCGCTGCACGTTCTGCATCATCCCCAGCATGCGCGGCGACCTCGTGTCTCGGCCAGTGGGAGACGTGCTCGGCGAGGCACAGCGCCTGTTCGAGGCCGGGGTCAAGGAACTCCTGGTCATCAGCCAGGACACCAGCGCATACGGTGTGGACGTGAAGTACCGGACCGGCTTTTGGGATGGCAAGCCGGTGAAGACGCGCATGCTGGAGCTGTGCGAGAAGCTGGGCGACCTGGCCGAGCGGCACGGTGCCTGGATCCGCCTGCATTACGTGTACCCCTATCCGCACGTGGACGAGGTCCTGCCGCTCATGGCCTCGGGCCGGGTGTTGCCTTACCTCGATGTGCCGTTCCAGCACTCCCATCCCGAAGTCCTCAAGCGCATGAAGCGCCCAGCCAGCGGCGAGCGCAACCTGGAGCGGCTGGCGCGCTGGCGCGAGATCTGCCCGCAGCTCGTCATCCGCAGCACCTTCATTGCCGGCTTCCCGGGCGAGACCGAGGAAGAGTTCGAGCACCTCCTGGCGTTCATGCGTGAAGCTCGGATCGACCGGGCCGGCTGCTTCGCCTATTCGCCCGTCGAGGGCGCCACGGCCAACGAGCTGCCCGGCATGCTGCCCGTGCAAGTGCGAGAGGAGCGCCGCGCCCGCTTCATGGCAGTGGCCGAGGAGGTGTCGGCTGCGAAGTTGCGCGAGCGTGTGGGCGCCACCATGCAGGTGTTGGTCGATTCGGCACCTGCGCTGGGCCGCAAGGGCGGCTTGGGCCGCACCTACGCCGATGCGCCCGAGATTGACGGCGTCGTCCGGCTGATGCCGCCCGCCAAGGCCTCCAAGACGCTGAAGGCCGGCGAATTCACGCGGGCGCAGATCGTCGGTGCTCAAGGTCACGACCTCATCGCCCTGCCGATCTGAAGCCCGCCGCCCGATGTCGAAACGCTCGCCTGCGCCCAGCACTTCGCTGATCCACCATCCTTACGAGCCGCCCGCCGGCTTCGAGGCGCCGCAGGTCGGCGTGCACCGCGCGTCGACGGTGATATTCGCCGATACGAAGGCGATGCGCGCCCGCGACTGGCGGCACAAGGCCGGCTACACCTACGGTCTGCATGGCACCCCGACCACCTTCACGCTCGAGGAGCGCATCGCCACGCTGGAGGGGGGCACACGCACGCTGCTGCTGCCCAGCGGGCTGGCCGCCATCGCGCTGGTCGACATGGCATTCCTGAAGTCGGGCGACGAGGTGCTCATCCCCGACAACGCCTACCACCCGAGCCTTGAACTGGCGCGTCATGACCTGGCCCGCTGGGGCATCACGCACCGGCTCTACGACCCGATGGACCCGCAGTCGCTGGCCCAGGCCATCGGCCCGGCCACGCGGCTCGTGTGGCTGGAAGCGGCAGGTTCGGTCACGCTGGAGTTCCCCGACGTGCCGGCGCTGGTGCGCATCGCCCGCGACCGGGGCTTGCTCACCGCGCTCGACAACACCTGGGGTGCTGGCATCGCCTTCAACCCCTTCGACCTTGCGCCCGGGCAGGGCGACGCGCCACTGGCCGTCGACATCTCCATGCACGCGCTGACCAAGTACCCCTCGGGCGGCGGCGATGTACTCATGGGCTCGGTCACCACGCGAGACGAATCGCTGCACACGCTGCTGACGCTCGCGCACATGCGCATGGGTTTCGGCATAGGCGCCGACGACGCGGGCCTTGTGCTGCGCTCGCTGTCCACGCTGCCCATGCGCTACGAGGCGCAGGACCGCGCCACGCGGGCCTTGGCGCACTGGTGGTCGCGGCGGCCCGAGGCGGCGAAGGTGCTGCATCCCGCACTGCCGGGGTCGCCCGGACACGAGCATTGGCAGCGCCTGTGCCGCGGCGCCGCCTGCCTGGTGTCGGTGGTGTTCGATGAGCGCTACACCGAAGCGCAGGTCGATGCCTTCATCGATGCGCTCCGGTTGTTCCGCATCGGCTGGTCCTGGGCCGGGCCGGTGAGCCTGGCCGTGCCCTACAACCTGGCGACGCTGCGCGCCAGGGCTCCATGGCGCGGCCAGTTGGTGCGGTTCGCGGTGGGCCTGGAAGCCGCAGACGATTTGATCGCCGACTGCGAGCAGGCCCTCCACGCGCTCGCCGTCAGCGCCTGAACACGTCCATCGGGTCCTCCTGCTGGGCCGGCGCACTGGCGCCATCGGCGGGCCCGAAGAGCTCCTCGGCATCGTTCTCCAGCGCAGGCTCCGCTGGCTGAACCTCGATCTGAACCTGGGAGGGGTCGATTACGGGCTTCGTGTCCAGCCCACTCGACACAAGCCCCGGGAAAGAGATGATCAAAGAGACCATCACGATCTGGATGATCACGAAGGGCACGGCGCCCCAGTAGATCTGACCGGTGGTAATGCGCGCGACCGGCTGGCGCGTCAGGCGGTCGGTGTAGTCCTCGGTGGGCGCCACGCTGCGCAGGTAGAACAGTGCGAAGCCGAAAGGCGGGTGCATGAACGAGGTCTGCATGTTCACCGCCAGCAGCACGCCGAACCACACGAGGTCGATGCCCAGCTTCTCGGCCACCGGAGCCAGCAGCGGCACGACGATGAACGACAGCTCGAAGAAGTCGAGGAAGAAGGCGAGCAGGAAGATCAGCAGGTTGACGACGATCAGGAATCCCAGCTGGCCTCCCGGCAGGCTCGTCAGCAGGTGCTCCACCCACCGCGGCCCGTCGACGCCCTGGAACGACAAGCTGAAAACCGTCGAACCGATCAGGATGAACAGCACGAAGCACGACAGCTTCATCGTGGTGTCCATCGCCTGGCGCAGCAGCGGTAGGGTGAGCCGACGCCGCACCAAGGCCATCACGAGGGCGCCCGTCGCGCCCATCGCGCCGCCCTCGGTGGGGGTGGCGATGCCGAGGAAGATGGTGCCCAGCACGAGGAAGATGAGCGCCAGCGGCGGGATCAGCACGAACGTCACGCGCTCGGCCATGCGCGACAGCAGCTTCAGGCGCAGCAGGCGGTTCAGCACGGCCAGCGCGAAGGCCACGCCGATGCCCACGCTCAACGACATGACGATCAGCACGTCGGTGGCCGTTTCGGCCGGCCGCGTTTGCGCGTAGGCCACGGCACTGGCGACCGAGACGATCGTGAGCACGAGCAGCGAGGCCAGGCCGGACGATCCGTCGTCCTCACGCAGGGTGCGCGCCTCCTTGGGCAGCGCGGGAGCCCATTGTGGCCGGGTGAGCGCGACCAGCAGCACGTAGCCGGCATACAGCCCGGTGAGTACGAAACCGGGCAGGAAGGCGCCCTTGTACAGGTCGCCCACGCTGCGCCCGAGCTGATCGGCCATCACGATGAGCACCAGCGACGGTGGGATGATCTGTGCCAGCGTGCCCGATGCAGCGATCACACCGGTGGCGACGCGCCGGTCATAGCCGTAGCGCAGCATGATGGGCAGCGAGATCAGCCCCATCGAGATCACCGAGGCGGCGACCACGCCCGTGGTCGCCGCCAGCATGGCGCCCACGAAAATGACCGCGAAGGCCAGGCCGCCGCGCACCGGTCCGAACAGCTGGCCGATGGTGTCCAGCAGGTCTTCGGCCATTCCGGAGCGTTCGAGGATGAGGCCCATGAAGGTGAAGAACGGGATGGCTAGCAGCGTCTCGTTCTGCATGATCCCGAACATGCGCAGCGGCAGTGCCTGCATGAGCGAGGCCATGCCCGGCACGCCGAGCTCGATGCCGACGTAGCCGAACAGCAGCCCGCACGCCGCCAGCGAGAAGGCGACCGAAAAGCCCATCAGCAGAAAGGCGAACAAGCCGACGAACATGATCGGCGCCAGGTTGGCCAGGAGGAACGCCGTCATGCCTTGCCCTCCACGCCGGCGCGCCCGCTCTGTGCCCGTATCGCCTCGGCCAGTTCCTCCTCGGCCGTCTTGCTGTTGAGCTTGAGCCCCGGGTCGTCGATGCGGCCCATGAGGAAGGCCACGCGCTTGATGATCTCGGACAGTCCCTGCAGGCCCAGCAGCGTGAAGCCGATCGGCACCATTGCATAGACGGGCCAGCGGATCAGGCCGCCGGCATTCGACGACATCTCGCCCGTGCGCCAAGCCCCGATGACCAGCGGCATGGCCATGTCGATGGCGACCACGACGAAGGGCATCAGGAACGCCAGCAGGCCGAAAATTTCGACCTTCACCTGTGTGCGCCGGCTGAAGCGGCCGAGGATCACGTCGATCTTCACGTGCTCCTGGCGCAGCAGTGTGTAGCCTGCGGCTAGCAGGAAAACGGCTGCGAACAGGTACCACTGAATCTCGAGGTAGGCGTTCGAGCTGAAGTTAAAGAGCTTGCGGACCACCGCGTTCACCGCGCTGATGAGCACGGCTGCCAGCACCAGCCAAGCGACCCATCGGCCGACGAACTCGCTCATGCGGTCGATCAGCCTGGACAAGACGAGAAGAAAAGACACGGAAGCGTTTCCCCGAAGTTGAGGTGCAGTCCGCATCAGAACTGAGGTTCCGTGCCGGAGCAAGGGGTCTTACCGCTACGTCCGTGGGAGGAGGCTGCCGCCGCCGCGACACATGGATGCTCCCCCCATGAAGCCAGCGTCGCAAACGCTCCCTCGTGGTGGCCAGGAGCGACTGCAACAGGATCACCCGCCGGTGGCTGCCCGAAACAGTTTGCCCGAGCGGGTGCCGCTGCGGCAGAACGCCAAGATGGGCTTGGGCAGCGTGGCCAGCAGTTCGCCGAACCGGGCGATCTCCTCGGGCGTCTGGTGCCCGGGGGCCACCGGCAGATGCGCGTACACGAGGCCGGCGGCGCGGGCAGCGGCCTCGATGCTGGCGCTGGTCGGCTGGTCGGGGCCGCCTTCGAAATCGGGCCGGTTGTTCACGACGCTCTTGAAGCCGGCCTGCGCTGCGGCGGCCATGGCCTCGGGCGTGAGTTGTGGGGCCACGCACACGTCGGGGCTGAGTTGCTGCACGTGGATGGTCATGGACGGCCTCAAGTGGTTGGGTTGTTACTTGGCCAAGGCCTGCTTGACGGCGGTCGAGACCGCGCCCATGTCGGCCTTGCCGGCCAGACGTGTCTTGGCGGCGCCCATCACCTTGCCCATGTCTGCAGCGCTGCTCGCGCCCACCTCGGCCACGATCTTCGCGACCTCGGCGGCGATCTCCTCGGCTGACAGGCGCTGCGGCAGATAGCCTTCCAGCACTTGGAGCTCGGCGGTCTCCTTTTCGACCAGATCTGTGCGGCCCGCTGTGGCGAACTGCGAGATCGAGTCCTTGCGCTGCTTGACCAACTTGTCGATGACTGCCAGCACGCCGGCATCGTCGAGCGTGATGCGCTCGTCGACCTCGCGCTGCTTCACCGCGGCCAGCAGCCCCCGGATGGTCAGCAGCCGGGTGGCGTCCTTAGCGCGCATGGCGGTCTTCATGTCTTCGGTGATCTGGTCCTTGAGGCTCATGATGGGCAGTGGCGAGGTTGAAAAACAAGAAAGCCCGCGGGAGCGGGCTTTTCAGAGTCGTCGCCCGTTGGGGGCGGATGGCGGCGTGTCGCCGCGGCGTTTCAGTACATGCGCTTGGGCAATTGCATGCTGCGAATGCGCTTGAAGTGGCGTTTGACAGCGGCGGCCTTCTTGCGCTTGCGCTCGGCGGTGGGCTTCTCGTAGAACTCGCGGGCACGAAGATCGGTCAGCAGGCCGAGTTTCTCGATGGTGCGCTTGAAGCGGCGCAGTGCCACGTCGAACGGCTCGTTTTCTTTGACGCGAATCGTAGTCATGTAAGTGGATAGATCCTAAATAGTGACGCGGTGCCGGGCGCAGCCTGGAAGCGAAAGGTCCGGACTTTCGCCGCCTGCGTGTATCACCCGGTCGCGGCGCGGTTTGCCAGCAAAGGAGGCGGATTATAGCCACGCACGAAGGCCATTTCGAGAGGCTGCTGTGTCAAGCGCACTCCTGCACGGTACAGGAGCTGCGCAGGTGCGGTGAACGGCATCTTCTGTGTTCAGGAATGCCGCCATGCGCAGATGCAGGCGACACCGCGGCACGGGCATTGAAAGGTGGCGAAGACACAATCCGGGCCTTGGCCCGGATGTCCTCCTACACGTTCACCTCCTCCTCGACCCGCGCGTTGGCGCAGGCGGCTTGGGGTGTGCGTGCCCAGTTCTTCGTCTCGGGGGCGCTTTTCGCTACCTGGGGTGTGCATGTGCCGAGCATCAAGTCGCATTACGGTCTAGGTGAGCAGGCCTTGGCAATGGCCATGCTGGCGGCGGGGGCGGGGGCGCTGCTCGCCCTGACGCAGGCCGGGCGCCTGGTCGGCCGCTTCGGCTCGCGTGGGGTCACTCTGGCCACGGGGCTGGCCTGCGCGGTGAGCATCGCGTTGCTGCTGGCATTCCACAGCTACGGTGCACTGCTTGCCCTGATGCTCGCCTACGGGACCGCGGGCAGCCTCATGGATGTCTCGATCAACGCCGAGGCGAGCGAACTGGAACGCCTGATCGGGCGGCCGATGATGAGCGGCTTCCATGGCATGTTCAGCCTGGGCGGCATGGCGGGCGCCGCCGCTGGAAGCCTGGTGCATGCCATGCAGTTGGGTGCGATGCAGCATCTCGCGGCGGCCGCGGTGGCGAGCGCGCTGGTGATCATCGCCGGAGCGTCGTTCATGCTACGCACCCAAGGACCTGCTGGTGCGGGTGGACACATGAACCTGCCCACCGGGCCGCTCGTACTTATGGGTGTCCTGGCGGCGCTGGGACTGGTGGGCGAGGGGGCGATGTACGACTGGAGCGTGCTCTACCTGGCCCAGGAACTACGGGCCGACGGGGAGGTGGCTGCGCTCGCCTATGCCAGCTTCAGCGCCGCGATGGCGGCCGCGCGTTTCGGCGGCGATCGGGTAAGGGCGCGTCTGGCTGCCGTGGCACTGCTGCGCCTGAGCGGCGCGCTGGGCGCGGTCGGGATGCTCCTCGTGCTGCTGCTGCCCCACCCGGCCGTGGCGCTGGTGGGCTTCGCCCTCGTGGGGCTGGGCTTTGCGAACGTGGTCCCGGTGCTCTTCAGCGCCGCAGCTCGTGTGCCGGGCGTGACGCCTGCGCACGGTATCGCGGCGGTGGCGTCTCTGGGTTACCTGGGCATGATGGCGGGACCGCCCTTGATCGGGGTCATTGCCGAGCACGCCTCGCTGACCACGGGGCTGTACACCGTGGTGCTGTTTGCTGTCGTGCTCGCACTCGCGGCCCGCCGGGCCTTGCGCTGAATCACGCGACCCGGACGCGCTCGGTGGCCCGCCAGTGCTCCATGGCGCGCAGCACATCGCCCACGATGATGATCGCCGGGCTGCCCACGCCTTCGGACCACATCGGCCAATGCGCCGAGGGTTGTGTGCCACTGCCGCTCGGCCGGCAGGCTCGCCCGCTGCACCAGCGCCACCGGTGTGCCGGGCGCCAGACCCTCAAGCAGCCCTTGCTGCAGGGCCTCGACGGTGGATACGCCCATGTAGATCACAAGCGTGATGCCTTGCGTCGCCGCCGCGGCCAGTGTCGGCCAGTGCAAGGTGTCGTCGTCGCTCCTGCCGTGCCCGGTCACGAACATCACGCCGTGTGCATGCTCGCGGTGCGTCAGCGGCGCGCCCAGCGTGGCGGCGGCCGCCAGGCCCGAGGTGATCCCGCTGATGACCTCGACGTGGATGCCCTGCGCACGCAGGTGCTTGGCCTCCTCTCCGCCCCGGCCGAAGACAAACGGGTCGCCCCCCTTGAGCCGTACCACGCGCTCGCCCTTGAGTGCCTCGGCTGCCATGAGCTTTTCGATGAAGGATTGAGGGGTGCTGGCGCACCCGCCGCGCTTGCCGACGTGGACGATGCGCGCCGAGCGGCGCGCGTAGCGCAGCACGCCGGGGCCCACGAGATCGTCGACCAACAGCACGGTGGCCGAGCGTATGGCCTTGATGGCCTTCACTGTGAGCAGTTCAGGATCGCCGGGCCCCGCGCCGACGAGTTGAACGGTGGGCCGTGGCGAGTCTCCTGTGTGTGATGTGTCGCTCATGCGGTGAGCTCCCTGGCTGGCGTCTCGCTCCACGCCTCGATCGCGCGGCGCAAGGTCTCGACCTGCTTCAGCAGGGGCGCCGGGGCCGGCTTCTCGCCGCTGACCACCGACTGGATATACACCGCGGTGGGGGCGGCATCGATGGCGCGCGGCAACACAGGCAGTTCGGTGAGCACGCCTTCCTGGGCGGAGAGGGAGAGATCCGGCCGGGACCTGCCGTGCAGGACGACGTCGAGCTTCGGCAGGCGGCGCGGATCGGCCACCGGCTCACCCTCGGTGCCGCGCAGCAGCAGCGCGTTG
>CBINKC010000114.1:0-14360 GCA_966251135.1 uncultured Burkholderiaceae bacterium | reverse complement strand
GAGCACAGTAGTCCCCCACCCCGCTCGGGCTGAGCTTGTCGAAGCCCCTTGCCCATCTGCGCAGGCCCTTCGACAAGCTCAGGGCGAACGGGAGCACAGTAGTCCCCCACCCCGCTCGGGCTGAGCTTGTCGAAGCCCCTTGCCCACCTGCTCGGGCCCTTCGACAAGCTCAGGGCGAACGGGAGCGCAGTAGTCCCCCACCCCGCGTTCGGGCTGAGCTTGTCGAAGCCCTTGCCCGCCTGCGCAGGCCCTCCTCAGAACCCCAGGCTGGCGAGCAGGTCGTCCACCTCGCCCTGGTTGCTGACCACGTCGGTGCGGCCGGCCGGATCGACCACGGGGCCGCTGAGCGGCTCGTGGTCAACCTGCACCTTGTGCTGAACCTGCTGTACCTGCTGCACCTGCTCGGGCGGCGCCACCTGGATAAGCAGCTTGACCAGGCTATCTTCGAGATCGACCGCCAGCTTCACCACCTTGGCCACCACCTGACCAGTGAGGTCGTGGAAGTCCTGCGCCATCATGATGTCGGTGAGGTGCTGGTCGATGCGGGCGGTAGCCGCCTCGACGTCGCCCACGAAGTTCATCACCGAGCCGGAGGCGACCGCCTTGACCGGGTCGCGAATGATGGCTTGCGCGATCTCGCGGGTTTCCTGCGCAATGGTCTCGTGCTCGGCCTTCGCCCGGTCCACCGAGTTCAGCACCTTCTCGGCCGCGTCGCCCGTCTTCTTGGCCACGTAGTTGAGCCGGCTGCGCGCATCGGGCAGGTTGTCGGCGGCAATGCGCAGGTGAGGCATCACGCCGAGCTGCTGCAACGTGTCGTGCAGCAGCCGGGTGAGGTGGCCGATTTGCGCATAGACCTCCTGCGAGGCGCCCACGGGGCCGTGCGGCGGTGCGAGTACGTTCAAGTCTTCCATTCTCATGTCGTGCCCCTACGCTGCCGTGGTCAGCTTCTGCATGATCTTCTGGACCTTCTCCTCCAACGTGGCCTTGGTGAAGGGCTTGACGATGTAGCCGGCCGCGCCTTCCTGCGCGGCGCGCACGATGTCTTCCTTGCGGGCCTCCGCAGTCACCATGAGCACGGGAATGTGCTTGAGGCTGTCGTCCTTCTTCACGGCCGTGAGAAGCTCGAAGCCGTTCATGTTGGGCATGTTGATGTCGCTCACCACGAAGTCGAACTTCGCGCCCTTGAGCATGTTCAAGGCCGCGGCACCGTCCTCGGCCTCCTCGGCGTTGTTGTAGCCAATCTCCTTCAGCAGGCCGCGCACGATGCGGCGCATGGTGGAGAAGTCGTCGACGATCAGGAACTTCATGTCGGTGGAGGTGCTCATGGGTCTGTCCTTGCAGGCCGATAGGGCGGCGGGCGTTGTCGGCGTTATCGGGAGGGCTCGGGCGAAGTTGAGGGCGCCGCCTCGTCACCTTGTGCAGCATCCGGCACGTCTTGCTCAGGCAAGCGGCCGAAGAAGCGATCTTCCGCATCGCGGTTCATCACGATGATGCTGATGCGCCGGTTGGCCGGGTCCGCCGGTTCGTCCGGCTTGAGCAGCATGCTGGAGGCCAGGCCCTGCACGCGCAGCACGCGCTCGTGGGGCAACCCGCCGGCCACCAGCTCACGGCGCGACGCATTGGCGCGATCGGCGGAAAGCTCCCAGTTGCCATAGCCGAGGGCCCCGCCCGCAAACGGCGTCGCATCGGTGTGCCCTTCGAGGGTGAGCCGGTTGGGCACCTCGGTCAGCACCTCGCCGATGAGACGCAGCAGCTCGCGCATGTACGGCTGCAGCACCGCGCTGCCGCTGGCGAACATGGGGCGCTGCTGCTCGTCGACGATCTGTATGCGCAGCCCGTCGGCCGTCATGTCCAGCCGGATCTGCGACTTGAGCGCCGCCAGCCGCGCATCGCTGGCCAGCCGGCCCTCGAACTCGTTCTTGAGACCCTGCAGGCGCTCGAGCTCGGCGCGCCGCTGCGCGGACTTGTACGCCTGCAGGTTGATGGTCTTCTTCGCGGGTTCGTGGTCGCCCGCCTTGATCTGGCCGCCCTGCCGCGATAGATCGATGCCCCCGCCGCGGACCACGTGCGAGGCGTCGCCCGCACCGCTGCCGCCCATGAGTGCCACCTTCAGCGGCGAGTTGAAGTAATCGGCGATGCCCTTCTTGTCGCCCTCGGTGGTGGAGCCGAGCAGCCACATGAGCAGGAAGAACGCCATCATCGCCGTCACGAAGTCGGCATAGGCGATCTTCCATGCGCCACCGTGGTGGCCATGGCCACCCTTCCTGACGCGCTTGACGATGATGGGCTGGAGCTTCTTGGAGTCGCCGGCCATTTACTTCTTCCCCTTCACATGGCTTTCCAGCTCGGAGAAGGTGGGCCGGTCGGCGGAGTACAGCACCTTGCGGCCGAACTCGACCGCCACCTGCGGTGCGTAGCCCTGCATGCTGGCCAGCAGCGTCGTCTTGATGCACTGCAGCTCCTTGGTGCCCTCGTCGTTCTTCTGCTCCAGCAGGCCGCCCAGCGGCTCCACCACGCAATAGGCGAGCAGGATGCCGAGGAAGGTACCCACCAGCGCGGAGCCGATCATGCCGCCGAGCACCGCCGGCGGCTGGCCGACCGAGCCCATGGTGTTCACCACCCCCAGCACCGCGGCCACGATGCCGAAGGCCGGCAGCGCCCCCGCCAATCGCGCAATGGCGGCCACCGGCGCGTGCTGCTCGTGGTGGTGCGTCTCGATCTCGCTGTCCATCAGGCTTTCGATCTCATGGGCGTTGAGGTTGCCCGAGACCATCATGCGCAGGTAGTCGGTGATGAACTCCACCACATGATGGTCGCCGCCCACCGAGGGGTACTTCTGGAACAGGGGCGACGAGTGCGGCTCGTCGACGTCCTTCTCGATGGACATCAGCCCTTCCTTGCGCGCCTTCTGCAAGATGTCGTAGAGCAGCGCCATGAGTTCCATGTAGCGCGCCTTGGAGTACTTGGAGCCTTTGAGCAGACCCGGCAGCGCGCCGACCGTGGCCTTGAGCACCTTCGGCTGGTTGTTCACCGCGAACGCGCCGAGCGCACCGCCCAGGATGGCCATCAGCTCAGTGGGCAGCGCATGCAGGATCACGCCGATGTTGCCGCCGTGGATGATGTAGGCGCCGAAGATGCAGCTCAGCGCAACGACGTAGCCGATGATGACGGGCATGGTTCTGTGGTGTGCGGAATCGCCGGCGCGGCTGGTGGAACGCTGCGCAAGGCCTGCGCGTTTTATCGGCCCTCCCCCCGTCCACTTGAGCCGGCGCTCACCCCGCTCTCGCAGGCAAAAAAACGGGCCCTCGAAAGGGCCCGTTGGAAAAGCACATTTGATGTGCCAGGAGGAGACAAGGAAACCTGTAGGTGTTTATCGGCGAAGCAGTCTCAGACTTCAAACCCCTCGCCGGCCAATTCATTCGACTTCGTGAAGTTATTCACTCGCGCGGTACCTCAATGCGAGTGGATGCCGCCGGCAGCGCGCCCCTTGCCGGCTCGCGCAGGCGGGTTGCACAGGCCGCACACATAGTGCTTGGCAATCTCGTGCGGGTGGGTCACGAACTTCCCGCCGCACCGGCAGCACGGGGTGAGCGTCAGCATGCCGTTGTCCACGAACTTCACCAGGCGCCACGCACGGGTGACGGACAGGAGCTGCTCCAGCCCCTGCGCCTGCGTCTGCTCCTGGTAGAGCTGGTAGGCCTTGATGACGATGTCGATCTCGTCCATCTCGGCCACCTTGTTCAGGTACTCATGAATGTTGAGGAACAGCGAGGCGTGGATGTTGGGCTGCCACGTCATGAACCAGTCGGTGGAGAACGGCAGCTGCCCCTTGCTGGGCGACTTGCCGGCGACCTCTTTGTACAGGCGCAGCAGGCGCTCGTAGGACAGGTCGGTCTCCGACTCCAGCACCTGCAGGCGCGCGCCCAGCTGGATCAGCGTGACGGCCCGCTCGATCTGCTTGGCTTCGGTGAGGATGCTCTTGGTGCGCATGGTGATTCGTGTGTGGTGACGGGGCTTCGACAGGCTCAGCCCGGTCCTTCGACAAGCTCAGGACGAACGGTAGGGATTTCGACGGGACCAGGACGAGCAGTTCGGCCTACAAATGGCCGGCCCGAACTTCAGGCAGCTTCCTGGTGGCGGCCGGCCATCAGGATGGATGCGTGCAGCCGGGTCGTCGTGTCGTTGGCCGCCTTGCCGTGGTTGGTGAGCAGGCTCCACACGAGGTCGTCATCCATGCGGAACTTGCACAGCAGCGTATTGCTGGCGGCGATCTTCATCATCTGGGCCGGGCTGAGCAGCACGATGAGGGCGGCGCTTTCCTCGCTGATGCCCAGGCGGTACAGGGCCTGTTCGCGGTCGGCGCGAATCAGGCTTTGCGCCAGCATCAGGTAAGAAAGGTTGGCTTCGCGAATCTCGCTCAGGATCTGTTCGGTATTCATGGCTGTCCGGCTCCGGTCTCGTGGTCTTAGTCTTGGCGTTGACGATTGCTTCAACGTGAAACGGATTGTGTGGACCACCCGACCCACCCGGCATCAGGGCCGTTCTGTCGCTTGAGTCCCGCTTCTTCCATGGTCGCTGTCAGGCAAGTTCCTACATGCAGACCCTGAGATCCGGCCCTCGCGGCCGATACGAACTGCCAACACTCAGGGCTTTTCCCCCTCAATTCGCCGCATGCCGAGCCTTGACAGCGAGGACTCTCGTGCGCAAGGCGTGCACCCTAAAGTCGCCGCGGATTCGCTCCGATAAGCATCCCAACGCTCCTGGCAACGGGAACGTGGTCCGGTTAGCCGGCCGAGGATGTCGAGAAGAGCGCGACGGCGCCTTTCGATGACTCCGCGGTTGACTAGCGTCGGGCGGCCGGTGTGGCAGGGGTAGCGCGCACCGGCAGACAACGGTGCCGCCAGAAGTATTCGTCCTGCGGCACACGCGTGTAACGCCGGCGGCTAGGCCGGGAGTCCAACTTAAGGAGTCACTCATCATGGCAATGTCGATCAACACCAACATCGGCTCGCTCACCGCCCAGCGAAGCTCGTCCAAGGTCCAGGATTCCCTGAGCACCGCCATGGCGCGCCTGTCGTCGGGTCTGCGCATCAACAGCGCCAAGGACGACGCCGCCGGTCTGGCGATCTCCGAACGCTTCACCACCCAGATCCGCGGCCTGAACCAGGCCAGCCGCAACGCCAACGACGCGATCTCGCTGGCGCAGACAGCCGAAGGCGCGCTGGGCAGCGTGGGTGAGAACCTGCAGCGCATCCGCGAACTGGCCGTGCAGGCGGCCAACGCCACCAACAGCGCCTCCGACCGCGCCGCGCTGCAGTCCGAAGCGGCCCAGCTCATCTCCGAAGTCGAGCGAGTCGGCACGCAGACCGCCTTCAACGGCATCAAGCTGCTCGACGGCTCGTTCACCTCGCAGGCCTTCCAGGTGGGCGCCAACTCGGGCGAGACGATCTCGGTCAGCTCCATCGTCGATGCACGCAGCTCGTCGCTGGGCAGCCACTCGATCACCGCCGACGGCACGATCACCGGCAACGTCGTCACCGCAGCCAGCGGTGCGGTCAACAACGGCGTAACGGCCGCAGTGGCGGGCACGAACTTCACCATCACCACCACGGCCGGCACGACCAGCCCGATCACCTACGCCGCGAACGCCGGCGCGGACGCGATCGCCACGGCCATCAACTCGGCTGGCGCCAACATCGGCGTGACAGCCACCGCCACCAACAGCACGACGCTGAGCAGCCTGAGTGCCGCCGGCACGGTGTCGTTCACCCTCAACGGCCAGGCCGTCTCCGCTGTGGTCAGTGACCAGAACGATCTGAGCAGCCTGGTCTCCGCCATCAACGGTGTGGCGGGCACCACCGGGGTGACCGCCACCTTCACGAGCACCAGCGCCAAGAACTCCATCACGCTGTCGACCACCGACGGGCGCAACATCAACCTGCAGGACTACGCCAACACCGGTGGCGCCACTGAAACGGTGAGCTTCGGCGGCACCACCCTGACCGAGGGCACCACCGTTTCGGCAGTCAAGACCGGCACGATCTCGCTGTCGAGCAGCGAGGGCGCCATCTCCACCGCCAACGCCAGCGCCGAAGTCTTCGCTTCCGCCGGCGTCAACAACAGCTCGTTCTCCTCGCTGGCCGCCGTGGACCTGTCCACTGCCACCAACGCGAGTTCCGCGCTGTCGGTGATCGACGCCGCGCTGTCGCAGGTCAACAGCAGCCGCGCCGACCTGGGCGCCGTGCAGAACCGCTTCTCCTCGACGATCGCCAACCTGCAGACGAGCAGCGAGAACCTCTCGGCCTCGCGCAGCCGCATCCAGGACGCCGACTTCGCCTCTGAAACGGCGAACCTGTCGCGCGCCCAAGTGCTGCAGCAGGCAGCGACCGCGATGGTGGCGCAGGCCAACCAGATGCCGCAGCAGGTGCTGTCGCTGCTGCGCTGAACCGGGCAACGGGGTAGACCGAAGCGCCTCGCCACCGCTTCGGAGCACGGGGCGGGCCCGTGGAATCGCAAGGTTCCACGGGCCTTTCTTCGTGCGCTATCAGCACCGAACTGAACCTCATTGCCGGGCCTTTTCGCCGCTTAGGCGCCACAGGGCGCTCTCCACAATCGCTCCATCACTCCCTTCGCTCAAGGGGTGGCGCTCAGTGCATCGGCCGCAAGGGCTGGCCGACCCCAGGGCACCAGGGCCGGCTCGCGAGCCGGGAGTCCAGCGATTCTTAGGAGAGCCACCGTGGCCCAGACGATCAACACCAACATCTCGTCCCTCACCGCCCAGCGTGCCGCCGGCAAGGTGCAAGACCAGCTCGGCACGGCGATGGCGCGGCTGTCGTCGGGGCTGCGCATCAACAGCGCCAAGGACGACGCGGCTGGCCTCGCGATCTCGGAGCGCTTCACCACGCAGATCCGCGGCCTGAACCAGGCGGTGCGCAACGCCAACGACGGCATCTCGCTGGCGCAGACGGCCGAAGGCGCGCTGGGCAGCGTGGCCGACAACCTGCAGCGCATCCGTGAGCTGGCCGTGCAGGCAGCCAACGCCACCAACAGCGCCACGGACCGCGCCGCCTTGCAGTCCGAAGCTGCGCAGCTCATCTCCGAAGTGCAGCGCGTGGGCTCGCAGACGGCCTTCAACGGCATCAAGCTGCTCGACGGCTCGTTCTCGGCGCAAACCTTCCAGGTCGGCGCCAACGCGGGCGAAACCATCACGGTGGATTCCATCGTCGATGCGCGCACCTCCTCGCTGGGCAGCCACACCCTCACCGGCGACGGCACCATCACCGGCAACGTCGTCACCGCGGCCAGCGGCGCCGTGACCAACGGCGTGACCGCCGCGACAGCGGCCACGGCGTTCACGGTCACTACCGATGCCGGCACGACCAGCCCCATCACCTACGCCGCCAACGCGGGCGCGGATGCCATCGCCTCGGCCATCAATACGGGCGGCGCCAACATCGGCGTGAGCGCCACCGCCACCAACAGCGCCACGCTGAGCACGCTGAGCGGCCCCGGCACCATTACCTTCTCCCTGAACGGCCAGGCCGTTTCGGCCGTGGTGACCGACCAGAACGACCTGAGCAGCGTCGTCTCGGCGATCAACGGCGTGGCGGGCACCACCGGCGTGACCGCCACGTTCACCAACACGAGCGCCAAGAACTCGATCACGCTGACCACGACGGACGGGCGCAACATCAACCTGCAGGACTTCGCCAACAGCACGGCCGGCAACGACAGCATCAGCTTCGATGGCACGACGCTCACCGAAGGCACCGCCGTGTCGGCCGTCAAGACCGGCACCGTCTCTTTGTCGAGCACCAAGGGCGCCATCGCCACCGCCAACGCGAGCGCGCAGGTCTTCGCGTCCGCCGGTGTGAACAACAGCTCGTTCTCCTCGATGGCCGCGGTGGACCTGTCCACCTCGGCGAACGCAAGCGCAGCCCTGTCCGTGATCGATTCCGCGCTGTCGCAGATCAACAGCAGCCGCGCCGACCTGGGCGCCGTGCAGAACCGCTTCTCCTCGACGATATCCAGCCTGCAGGTCACCAGCGAGAACCTGTCGGCCTCGCGCAGCCGGATCCAGGATGCCGACTTCGCCTCCGAAACCGCTGCGCTCTCGCGCGCCCAGGTGCTGCAGCAGGCGGCGACCGCCATGGTGGCCCAGGCCAACCAGATGCCGCAGCAGGTGCTCCAACTCCTCAAGGGTTGAAGGGCTGAAGGCAGACATGGGCGAGCCAGCGGGAGGCGAGGCGTGACAAACGTCGCGCCTCGCCGTTGCTTCCCGCTCAAGTTTTGCCGTGACCCGTCGAAGGGTCGTATGTACCCCGGAGCGACGACACCATGGCCACCATTGCTTCCCCCGGAATCGGCAGCGGACTGGACGTCAGCAGCATCGTCACGCAGCTGGTCTCGCTCGAGCGTAAGCCCATCGAGCAGCTGCAGACACAGGCGAACGCCATCCAGGCCAAGCTCTCGTCGTTCGGGCTGCTGCAAAGCTACGCCGGCAACCTGCGCGACATCTCGGACCGCCTGGCCAAGCCCGAGTTCTGGGAGGGCAACGCCGCCACCACCTCCGACGGCGCCAGCGTGGGCGTGTCGGCCGCGAGCACGGCTTCGGCGGGCTCCTACCTGGTTTCGGTGTCCGCATTGGCGCAGGCCCACAGCCTGGCCTCCAAGGCTTACGTCTCGTCGACCAGTTCGGTGGGCACGGGCACCCTGCGCATCGAGACCGGCACCTGGAACGATGACCTCACCGCGTTCACCGCCGATGCCGCCAAGGTGCCGGTCGACATCACCGTGGCCGCGGGCAGCGACTCGCTCGACGACATCATGGCCCAGATCAACGCCGCGCATGCCGGCGTGACGGCGTCGATCGTCAACGACACCTCCGGCGCACGCCTGGTGCTCACATCCAACGCCACCGGCGCGGCCAACGCCGTACGCATCACCGCCACGACGGACGACGACGGCAACACCGCGGACGCGAACGGGTTGTCGGCCCTGGCCTTCAACCCGGCCGTGGTGGCCGGTCAGATGTCGCAGAGCCAGGCGGGCAAGAACACCACGGCCACGATCAACGGCTTGCCGGTGAGTTCGGCCACCAACAAGCTGGAGAACATGATCTCCGGCGTGACCCTCACCCTGTACAAGCAGACCACCTCTCCCGTGGAAGTGAAGGTCGCGCAGGACACGGCCACACTGAAGAAGGCCGTCACCGACTTCGCCAAGGCGTTCAGCGACATGAACGTCTACATCAACCAGCAGACCAAGTACGACGCGGCCAGCAAGAAGGGCGCCGCGCTGCAGGGCGACCGCGCCACGCTGGCCCTGCAGAACAACCTGCGCTCGCTGTTCACCGACAGCAGCAGCGCCTCGCTGGTGTATGCACGCTTGTCGGACATCGGGCTGGAGATCCAGGCCGACGGCTCGATGAAGGTCAACGACACCAAGCTCAGCGCCGCGATGGCCGCACACCCCGACGAGGTCGCCAAGCTCTTCACCAGCACGGTGGCATCGGACAGCAGCGAGCACGGCTTCGCGGTACGCGCCAAATCGCTGACCGCCGCGCTCATATCGAGCGACGGCGCCATCACCACGCGCACGAAAGGCCTGCGCGACAGCATCACGCGCAACCAGCACGACCAGGAACGCCTGGAAAAGCGCGTGGCGCTGGTGCAGGCGCGGCTGACCAAGCAATACGGCGCCCTGGACACGATGATGAGCCGCATCAGCGCCACCAACAGCTCGCTGTCGCAGGCACTCTCGGCACTTCAGGCCCAGAGCGAAGCCATCGCCAAGAACCGGTGACCGGCGCCGCTCGTGCTGGCCGCGACATCGGCCACACGCGCACGCGCCTTCCTTGTGCACGCGTGCCTCGCGGGGTTCTGCAGGCCCGTCATCCGGCCGTCATCCGGCCCTCTGCCCCTCCCCCAAACCGCCCACTCGATCGTCAGGGACATGTGCGCGCACCGCATTCCCCTGAACGCGGGCCGCATGAGTGCATCAAGTTGCAGCTGCAACTGGCCGATATGTCAAGCAAGACGCCACACCTGCTCGCACCGACATGTTTGCATCCTTCAAGCCCCAAGCCAGCGCCTACAGCAGCATTCACGTGGAGACCGGCATCGGCGCCGCCGACGGCCACCAGCTCGTATCTATGCTGCTCGATGGCGCGATGGCGGCGATTGCCGCCGCAGTGAGCGCGCTGGAGCGCGGCGACATCGCCGCCAAGTGCAAGGCCATCAGCAAGGCCACCGGCATCATCGACGAGGGCCTGCGCGGCGCCCTGAACATGACCGAGGGCGGCGAGGTGGCAGCCACACTGCACAACCTCTACAGCTGCGTCCTGCTGCGCCTCACCGACGCGAACGTCCGCAACGACGCGGCGCTGCTGCGCGAGTGCAGCCAACTACTCGCGCCGCTGCGCGACGCCTGGGCCGCCATCAAGCCCCAGCGTATGGCGGCCTGACCATGGCACAACCAGCCCTCAGTGGAGCGACCATGAACCCTGTCCTGCTGAACTACTACGAGGCCATCGAGCAAGCCAGTCAGGACATGCTGACGGCCGCGCGAGAAGGCAACTGGGATCACGTGGTCAAGCTGGAAGGCGCCTGCGCGCTGCTCATCTCGCAGCTCAAGCACGCCGCCACCCGCGAGGCGCTCGGGCCCGAGGAGGCGCAGCTCAAGTCGCGCATCATGCAGCGCATCCTGATCAACGACGCCGAGATCCGGATGCTGGCGGAGCCCTGGCTCGAAGAACTGGACCACTTGCTCGCCGGCCGGCCCAAGACGCTGCACTGAGGCCCAGGGTGCCGGATCCCATGGAGACCTCGCAGACATCCCCACCGCCGGGTGCCCTGCGCCCGGCCGGCGGCCTCGACGACTGCCGGGTCGCCGACAGCCGCGAGATCAAGGCCCTGCTCGATCGCCTGGTCCAGGCCGGCGTGCAGGTCAGCCTGAACGCACCCGACGGTCGCTCCATCGCTGCCTCATTGTGGAAAGTGGACCAGGCGCTCGGCACCGTCAGCTTCTCCCTGGTGGCCGACGAGCCGCAGCTCGATGCGATGGTGGAGTCGGACGAAGTGGCGGTGGTGGGCTGGCTCGACCATGTGAAGGTGCAGTTCGATGTGGATCAGCTGGTGCTTGTGCACAGCGACAAGGGTTTGGCGCTCAAGGGCTCGTACCCGCGCGAGCTGTTCCGCTTCCAGCGACGCAGCGCGTTCCGCGTCAAGCCGCTCTTGCGCAACACACCGGTGGCCCGGCTGCGCCACCCCATGATCCCGGACATGCAGCTCGCGCTGCGCGTGCTCGACGTGAGCCAGGGCGGCTGCGCCCTCTTCCTGCCCCACGACGTGCCACCGCTGACGCCGGGCGTGCTGATGAACGGCGTGGTGATCGAACTCGACCCCGACACGCGCGTGAACACCGGTCTGCGCCTGCAGCACGTGACCTCGCTCAACCCCGAATCCGGAGGCGTGCGCCTGGGCTGCGAGATGGTGGACGCCGGCAACGGCGGCATCAGGGCACTGCAGCGCTACATCGACCAGACGCAAAAGCGCAGGCATCTGCTGGCGTTGGATTGACCTGTCCCGCCGAAGCCCTCGAATAAGCAACCGTTCGGGCTGAGCTTGTCGAAGCCCCTTGCCCACCAGCGCAAGCCCTTCGGGACAAGCTCAGGGCGAACGGAGTCGCAGCACTCCCCCACCCCGCTCGGGCTGAGCCTGTCGAAGCCCTGCAAAACGTGCTCACCGCCGCTGCTGCAGCACGCCGCTCGCACTGACGCGCCGATGGCACCTCAACTGCCATAGCCCCCTCGAAGTTCAACTCCGCATCAAGCCTGCCATCGCGGAACCTGCGACGCGAACTACACAACAGCCCTTCGGCAGCGCCGGATGGCATACACCGGTGGTGCCATGGCCGATACGATCAGCAAGATCATGAAGCGACATTTCCGTTTGGCCACAGCCGCGTTGTTTGTACTGCTTGCCGGGCTTTCCGCATGCGGAGGCGGTGCATCATCCTCCGGCACCACACCACCCGCCGACAACACCGACAACACCACACCCCCCACCGACACCGACAACGGCACCAGTACCGGTGGTACCCCGTCTGGAGGCAGCGGAACCACCTTCGCAAGCTTCATCGGCAGCAACAAGCTGATGATCGGTGCGCAGATGGATGATTCCACGGCGACGGCGGCGCCGTTCGATGCGCGCTACGTCTATCTCGCGGGCGGCCCGGCCCCTGCGGCGGCCTGCATGAGTTCGTGCACGGCATCGTCTGCCTGTGGGAACTGGTGGGGCTGCTGGCAAGACCCTGCACAGCCGCCCGGGCAGTACGCCGCCTGGCACATGCAGCGGGCCGCTGCAGCCACCTGGCAAGGCAACGCCCACCCCCAGGTGCCCGTTTTCACTTACTACCTCTTGCTGTCAGCCTCCGGTGGCAGCGAAGGTGCAAACGAAGTGACGGCAATGAACAACGCCAGCATCCTCGGACGTTATCTGGATGACTGGCGCTTTCTGCTTCAGCGCATCGGGAACACGCGCGCCATGCTGCACGTCGAGCCCGACCTGTGGGGCTTCTTACGCTCCGTGAACAGCGACCCGCATGCCGTACCAGCCCAAGTGATCGCGGCCAATCCCACCGATTGCGCATCGCACGAGAACAGCGCTGCAGGCTTCGCGCGCTGCATGATCGCCATGGTCCGCAAGTACGCCCCCAACGCCGCCGTGGGCCTGCACGCCTCACCCTGGAACTACCAAGCCGCGGGCGACGCCACAGCCACTGCCAACTTCATGCTGGCGCTCGGTGCAGCCGACGGCGACTTCATCGTCACCGATCCCTCCGACCGCGATGCGGGCTATTACAGCTCGCTGGGCCAAGACCGCTGGTGGGACGACCAGAAGGCGGCCGCCTATCTCGCCTGGAGCAAGACCCTCGCCGAGACGGTCGGCAAGCCCACCGTCATGTGGCAGATACCGCTCGGCAACTCGCTGCAGAACAACACCACCAGCCATTGGCAAGACAACCGCGTGGACTACCTGTTCGCCCATCTGAGCGACGTGGCAGATGCACACATCGCCGCCCTGCTCTTCGGCGCTGGGCAGCAGGAGCAGACCACGCCCGAAACCGATGGCGGCAACTTGATCAACAAGACCATTTCCAATTGGCAGGCGGGCGGTACGTCACTGCGCTGAGGGCGAGCAGGTAGCGGCCGAGCAGGTGGCGATAGACACGAATCGCAGCGAGGACGATGCAGCGCATGCTGCGAGACGTCTTCAGGTCTCGCGCTTTCCCTTGCCGGCAGCGATCGAGCCCGTTCGGTGCTGAAGCGTCCTGATGTACTGAACGACCAGCAGAAAGTAGGCGAGCAACGACGCCACATTGAACCAAGTGTAGCGATGAAGAAAGACGTAGCCGAGTGCCGCCACAGAGATCGTTGCAATCCGAAGATTCACGAGTCGCCTTCCAACATCATCGATCAGAAACAACCGCCACAAGGCCTGAAAGATGGCCAGAACGGCGATGGATGCGTAAACCCCTTTGAAATTCGGAGGAACTATTCTCGATGTATCAAAGAGGCCCAAATAGTAGAAGGCATAGAACACGCACACGACTTCCAGGACATCTAGAAAGAACTCCCAGAGCAAGTAGTCACGATCTCTGACGATGGAAATTGCGACAAAGCTCGCACTGAAAAACAGGACAAATAGGATCCCGTATCCGAGCGCATAGTCCGTGACGAACTCCACCAATGTTTCGTGCATGGTCGCCCGGTACATTACGAGCACCACACCTGTTCCCGTTATGGCAGGGTAGTAAAGACCCTGCATCAGATTCTTCAGTTGGTTTGCCATTTGCTGATCTGCGGTGCCTCTGGGGCTCAGATCCATTCTCTCTCTGAAGTGCAGCAACACGTGCCCCCGGCCAAAATTCAAGGGATTGGGCTTCTCGGCGGCATCGAAGGTGCCCGCATGTGTACCAATCATCAAAGGAGTACACAAGGTGCGAACGAACATTGAGATTGACGACAAGCTCATGAAGGATGCGCTGAAGGCCACGGGCGTGAAGACGAAACGTGAAGCGGTGGAACTTGGCTTGAAGACGCTGGTTCGACTTCGCGCGCAGGAGACGGCCCGAGAACTCAAGGGAAAGATTACCTGGGAAGGTGATCTCAACGCGATGAGGACAGACCGGTGATCTTGGTCGACTCCAGCGTTTTGATCGACTACTTTCGATCGACGGACACGCCTCAAGTGGCGCTCTTGGATTCAATCCCGCCTTCGACCACATTGATCTGGCTGGCTATCAGGGCAATTGCATGAAGCCATCCCTGCGTTCCGTGCTACGGCGAAGCTGCCGCA
>CBINKC010000113.1:0-14396 GCA_966251135.1 uncultured Burkholderiaceae bacterium | reverse complement strand
CCAGTTCCCACTTGATCTGCCAGATGCCCAGCCGGTTGGCCAGCGGCGCGAACACATGCAGGCTCTCCCTCGCCAGCACTCCCGGGCAGGGGTACTTGCTGGCGGCGTGGTAACGCAGTGTCTGCAGCCGCGAAGCCAGGCGCAGCAACACCACGCGCAGGTCGCGCGAGAACGCCAGCAGCATCTTGCGCACGCGCTCGGTCTGCAGAGCGCGCTGGTCGGCCCCCACCTTCGCCTCGCGTGCTGCGCGCTGGATTTGCACCAGCCGCCGGGTATGCGAGACGAGACTGGCATACGAGTCGCCGAAGGCATTGGCGACCACCTCTTCCGGGCGATTGAGGTAGTCGGCCGCATAGACCAGGTAGACCGCGGCGCGCATCGAAGGCGCCGCGCCAATACGCTCGAGGATGGAGGCCACGCCGTCGGCATGCGAGAGCGCGTCCTCGCCAGTATCCAGGGCCCGACCCACCAGCAACGGTTCGGCGAAAGCACGCGCACGAGCCAGTTGCGCAGCCTCGTCGGCGGGGCGGTCACCAGCCAGCTGGACGATGGGCGCCGCGTGCTCGCGCGCCTCTCGCAGCGCCGTCTTCATGGTTGGAGCAGGAACTCCCGCACCACCTCGATCTGCTCGCGGGTGCTGAACATGGGCGCGTGGCCGACCCCCTCGAACTCATGCACGCGCGCCCTCGGCCCACGCTGGGTCATGGCTTGCGCCGTGTCGTGCGAGAGCAGGTCGGACTGCGCACCGCGCAGCACCAGCGTCGGGCAGGCGATGGCATCGTAGGCCTGCCACAGGGCGGCCTCACCGGCCGCAGCCATCTCGGGTGTCACGGCGCGAAACGGCACGGCGATGGCCGGGTCGTAATGGAGCTTGAAGCCGTCGCCGTCGGGCCGAAGCATATGTCGCGTGAGTGCGAGCCATTGTTCGCGCGTGTGCGGCCCGAAGCTGCTCGCGATCGTCCAGAGGTAGTCGGCGGCTTCCTCCAGGGTTTTCCAACGCAGCGGCTGGCCGAGGTACGTGCCGATGCGCTGGAGCGCGACAGGCTCGAGAGTCGGTCCGACGTCGTTGAGCACCAGGCGCGCGATCGGCGACCCTTTCAATGCCGCCAGGCCCATGCCGATGAGCCCGCCCATGGAAGTGCCTACCCAATGCACCGATTCCACATCGAGGCGGGCCAGCAGCGTGACCATGTCGGCCACGTAGGTGGGCAAAACATAGGCCATGGGATCGGTCAACCAGTCAGAGTAGCCCCGGCCCGCCACGTCAGGCGCGACCACTCGGTAGTGGCCGGCCAGCGCATCGGCAAGCGCATCGAAGTCGCGCCCTTGCCGAGACAGGCCATGCACGCATACGAGCACGCGCGGATTGGCCGGATCGCCCCATTCCCAGTACGCCATGCGATGCAGCGCCTGGGCATGCAGGCACTTCACGCGCTTGAGTTGGGGTTCGGTCATGGTGGGCTCGGGTGTGTGCGTCTTCGATAATGCATCGTACCCAACCGGAGGAACGCCCATGCTCAAAGGAAAAACCGCTCTTGTCACCGGCTCCACCAGCGGCATCGGCCTCGGCGTGGCGCTGGCGCTGGCGCGCCAGGGCGCCGATATCGTGCTTAACGGCTTCGGCGACGTGGAAGGCTCCAAGGCGCAAGTGGCCCGGCTCGGCGTCAAGGTCGGCTATCACGGCGCGGACATGAGCAAGCCCGCGGAGATTGCCGAACTGATGTCGTATGCCGAGCGCGAGTTCAGCGGCGCCGATATCCTGGTCAACAACGCCGGCATCCAGCATGTCGCGAAGGTGGAGGAGTTCCCGGTCGAGAAGTGGAACGCCATCATCGCCATCAACCTCAGCTCGGCTTTCCACACCACGCGTTTGGCGATCCCGACCATGCGGCGCAAGAACTGGGGCCGCATCATCAACATCGCCTCCGCTCACGGCCTGGTGGCATCGGCGCAGAAGTCGGCGTATGTAGCGGCCAAGCACGGCATCGTTGGGTTCACGAAGGCGGTAGCGCTGGAGACGGCCACGACCGGCATCACCGTCAATGCCATCTGCCCGGGATGGGTGCTAACCCCCCTGGTGCAAAAGCAGATCGACGACCGAGCCGCCCGCGAAGGCATCTCCGTCGACCAGGCGAAGGTCGACCTGCTGGGCGAAAAGCAACCTTCCTTGCAGTTCGTCACCCCTGAACAGCTGGGGGAGCTGGCAGTATTTCTGGCTTCGCCCGCGGCTGACAACGTTCGCGGTGCCGCCTGGAACGTCGACGGCGGCTGGCTCGCGCAGTGAGCGCAGCTACCGTGTCAGGCGCACGGTGCCCGACACGGTGACCGTCACCGTGGCCTTGCCCGCCTCGACGGGCAAGGGCGCAGACTCCATCGAAGCCGCCGGGGCTCGCAACATCGGTATGGGCGAGCCCGGCGGCTCGCCGGCCCCTACGTTCACCTCGCGCAGCACATAGCCCGCATAGCCAAACTTCTTCGCGTACTCCGCGGCTTTCGCGCGGTAGGCGGCGATGGCCTGCCCGGCAACTTCGGCTTCACTGCGCTCGCGTGCCTCGCGCGACAGGCCTTGGCTCACGCGGCCCACCGCCATGCTGGTGATGCGCCCCACGAGCTGCCCGATCACCGCGGTGTCCCGGCCTTCCACGACCAGCTCCGCGGTGCCGTGCCAGCCGGCCATCGCACCCTTTTGGTTGTAGCGTGGGTAAAGCGAGAAGTTCCCCGTCTGCACGTCCACCTGGCCGGGCTTGCCTACGCGCCTTGCCTCCGTGAGCGCAGTGTCGAGCGCCTGCTTCAGCTGATCCTGGACCGCCCCAGCGTCCGACCCCTCGCGGGAGGTGGTGAGCACCACGGACAGCAAGTCGTGCGTCACCTCCACCGACGCGCTGGCTGACAGGCCTAGCACGTCCATGGGCGCGAGCAGATCGGCGCCAGGCATCAAAGACTGCGACTGGGCCGCAGCAGGCAGCACCAACGCAAGCGCCACCAGCGCGGCGGAAAGTGAACGGTTCGTCATGGGGTTCATTGAGCTGAAGCGGGATGTGCCGCAGGGTACCAACGCCTGTTGGCACTCTTGCAGAGACCACCCTCTTCGCAAGACTTGTAACAGTGAGTCAGGTAACCCAAATTCCCTAGTCAAACCTGAGCAAACCTGAGCACAATGCCGCTGTTACAAATTAGGAGTTACCCCATGACCACCGCACCCGCTGCTCGTGCCGACCGCATCGTCGTCGTCGACGATGACGCTCGCATCCGCGACCTGCTGCGGCGCTACCTCACTCAGGAGGGGTTCGAAGTGCTGCTCGCGGAAGATGCCAAGGCACTCAACCGCGTGCTGACGCGCGAAACCGTCGACCTCATCGTGCTGGACCTCATGCTCCCCGGTGAAGACGGCCTGTCCATCTGCCGCCGGCTGCGGGCGGCCAACGACGTGACGCCCATCATCATGCTGACCGCCAAGGTCGAGGACGTCGATCGCATCGTCGGCCTGGAAGTCGGTGCGGACGACTACCTGCCCAAGCCGTTCAACCCGCGCGAGCTGCTGGCGCGCATCCACGCCGTGCTGCGGCGTCGGCCTTCGCTGGAAGCGCCCGGTGCGCCTGCCAAGGAAGCGCAGACCGTCACCTTCGGGCCCTTCGAGTTCGACCTCGCGCTGCGGCGGCTCTCCAAAGACGGCGAACAGATCGCGCTCACCACGGGCGAGTTCTCCATGCTCAAGGCCTTGGTGCGGCACCCACGGCAGCCGCTGTCGCGCGACAAGCTGGCCCAGCTGGCGCGCGGCCGCGAGTTCGAACCCTTCGACCGCAGCCTGGACGTGCAGATCTCGCGCTTGCGCAAGATGATCGAGCCCGATCCTGCTCAGCCCCGCTACATCCAGACCGTCTGGGGCGTGGGCTACGTCTTCGTGCCAGACGGCGCGGCCTGAGCGGGCCATCCGCAACGCATCATCGGCGAGGTCGCGGTCAGGTCCGCGACCGATTTGGCATCCTCGCGCCGATCGATCCCGGGTACCGAGACCCGAGCCATTCGTCTGCTGGTGCAGTGTTCGACACTATGTGGAACTCGAAGGAAACCCATGGAGTTGCCATCCTGGCTAGGCGCAAACCGCAGCGATACCCCGAGGTATCGCGAGGAGTCGCAAGGGCGCCAGGGCAGCAAAGACGTGGTGCTATGTTCCGCTTGGCGTCAAACGCTGCACTAGATTCCTTCCTCCTTCGCTGCCCCTCCCTCCCCGCCTTGCTCGATGGCCCGTAAGCACGTTGCGCTCAGCCTGTTCTGGCGCACCTTCTTCCTGTTGGCCCTCCTGCTTGCCGGCGGGGTGTTCGCCTGGACCCAAACCTTCCGGGCGATGGAGTTCGAGCCGCGCGCGGTGCAGGCCGCCCAGCAGATCGCCGACCTTGTAAACCTGTCGCGCGCCGCCCTGGGCAGCACCGACGGTATCCAGCGCGTCACGCTCATCAAGAGCATGCAGAACCAGGAGGGCATGCGGCTGCAGCCGCGCGAACCGAAGGACAAGTGGGAACCCTACGAGGTCGACCGGTTCACGCGTGCCATCGGTCAGGAGCTGCGCTCGCGCCTGGGCCCTGACACGCTGGTGGCCAGCGAGGTGAACGGATCGGCCGGCCTGTGGGTGGGCTTCTCCTTCGACAAGGATCCGTACTGGCTGCAAGCGGATCCCACCCGCATGCAACCCATCACCTGGACGACGCTGTTCGTGTGGGTGGGCATCGCCGTTGTGGCCTCAGTACTCGGCTCGGTGGCGATCGCGCGACTCATCAACCAGCCGCTGCGTGACCTGTCCTTCGCCGCCAGCCGCATCCGCGAAGGCGAGTTCGACTCGCGCCTCGACGAGAACACGCTCACGAGCGAAATCCGGCAAGTCAACATGGGCTTCAACCGCATGGCGCGCGAACTGGCCAAGGTGGAAGAAGACCGCGCGGTCATGCTGGCAGGCATCTCGCATGACCTGCGCACACCGCTCGCGCGGCTGCGGCTGGAAGCTGAGATGAGCGTGAGCGACGAAGAGGCCAAGCGCAACATGGCGCTGGACATCGACCAGCTCGACGCGATCATCGACAAGTTCATGGACTATGCGCGGCCCGGCGAGGTGAAGCTCACGGCCGTGCACTTATCCAGCCTGGTCGATCGCGAAATGGCGGCTTTCCGCGACCCGAGCCAGATCCGCATCACGTCGCGCGTGGCCATCGACACGAAGGTCATGGCCGACGAGACCGAACTCGGCCGCGTTCTGGCCAACCTGTTCGAGAACGCGCGGCGCTATGGCCGATCCACGGACACCGGTATCGCGCGCGTCGTCGTCAGCTATGCGCGCACCGGTCCCTGGGTGATCTTGTCGGTGCGCGACCACGGGCCGGGCGTGGACCCCAGAAAGATCGCCCAGCTCACGACACCCTTCTTCCGCGGCGACGCGGCCCGCACCGCAGCTACAGGCGCTGGCCTGGGACTGGCCATCGTGGAGAAGGCAATCCAGCGCATGAGCGGCACCTTCGAGATCGCGAATGCAGCCGATGGCGGCTTGATCGCGCACATCAGGCTCAAGAAGGCGCCACCTTAACGCCGCAGGAGACGGCGATTCCGCCGTTCCGGCGCGCTGCTCAGACACCCGAATTCATTCACACCTTCTTGAGCATCCCAGCGCAGGCTCATGACCGTGCCATTTCGAGCGGGCATGCCGGATTCGTTCGGACCCTAGTGCAGTGTTTCGCACTCCGTGGAACATAAAACCGCGTCTTTGCCGTCCTGGCGTCGTTGCAAATCCTCGCGATACCTGCGGGTATCGCTGCGGTTTGCGCCTAGCCGGGGCGACAAATCCATCGGTTTTCTTAAGTTCCACGGAGCGAGAAACACTGCACTAGCAGGGCGAAGCGCGGGGAAGGTCAGGCGGCGCAGTGGGCGATCAGGGCAACCGGGTGGGACGGACTCGGGGCGAGCAGCGGTAAGACTCGCGGCGCTTCAAGCCCTGAACAGCAGGCATACCGCCCGAGTCTCGATCGCCAGCCCTTCGCCCACCGGCCCCATCTTCTCGGCCGTCTTCGCTTTCACGCTGACCTGGTCCACCGGAAGCGCGAGCGCGGTCGACAGCCTCTGCCGAATGGCGGAAATGTGCGGCGCCATCTTCGGCGCCTGGGCCACGATGGTGCTGTCCACGTTGGTGATGTGCCAGTTGAGCGCCCTCACCCGCCGGGCCGCCTCGGCCAGCAGCGCCAGCGAATCGGCACCCCGGTAGCGCTCATCGGTGTCGGGAAAGTGGTGCCCGATGTCGCCCATCGCCAGCGCGCCGAAAAGCGCGTCGGTAATCGCGTGGCACAACCCGTCGGCATCGGAGTGACCCTGCAGCCCATGCGTGTGTGGAATCTCCACGCCGCCCAGAATGAGCGGTCGCCCCGTGACCAGGGCATGGATGTCCCAGCCCTCGCCGATACGCATGCGGGGAACGGGGGGGCGTGTCATGTTCGTGTCCTCAGCAGCCGCTGCGCGAGATCGAAGTCGGCGGGATAGGTGAGCTTGAAGTTCTCCAGCGTCCCGCGCACAAGCTTGGGTGCGAGGCCGAGGGCCTCGACGGCGCTGGCCTCGTCGGTCACACCTGGGCCGGCACGTTCCAGTGCTTCGCGCAAAAGGCCGAGACGGAACATCTGGGGCGTCTGCGCCTGCCACTTGCCCGTGCGGTCGAGCGTGGCGGCCACGCGGCCATCGCGCTCTTCCTTCAACGTGTCGGCCAACGGCAGGGCGAGCAGGCCGCCCACCTGGTCGTCGACGCACGCATCGATGAGTGCGTCGATCCATTCCGGGCGCACGAGGCAGCGGGCCGCATCGTGCACCAGCACCCAGTCGCCGGCCTGGGCTCCCGATCTCGACAGTTCGGCCAGGCCGTAGGCCACCGTCTCGGCCCGCGTTGTGCCGCCGCAGCGAACAACGCGGCAGATGCAGCCTGGCACGCTGCTCTCGAACTGCGCGTCGTCCGGCGCCAGGACCACCAGCAACTGCGTCAGGCGCGACACCGCGGTCAGGGCCGCGAGCGTGTGCGCCACGACACTGCGCGAGCCGACCATCGCGTACTGCTTGGGCGTGGCCGTCTGCGCCCGCGAGCCCGTGCCGGCACAGGGCACGAGGGCATGGAAACGGGGCAATGAAAGGTGGGACATGCGGCGGGGGAAAAGGGCGGCGAATTCTATAATCCGGCCTCTGTTGCATCGCCCCGTGGGAGCCCCTCCCGGGGCGATTTGCTTTGGCAGTCCTCGTCAATGCAGATCCCCTCCATCGCTCCCGGCAAGCGCTACACGCTGCCCCGCCCCCTCGGCTCGGCCGACGCACTGCTGCTCGCCCGTTTCGTGCAGGCACAGGCGGCGCAGAAGAAACTCACCGCCATCATCACGGCCGAGCCTGCGGACACGCAGCGGTTGGAAGGCGAACTCGCCTTCTTCGCGCCCGGCCTGCGCGTGGCCGTGTTCCCCGATTGGGAAACACTGCCCTACGACACCTTCTCGCCCCACCAGGACCTCATCTCGGAGCGCCTGGCGACCCTGTGGCGCATCCGCCAGGGCGATGCCGACGTGGTACTCATGCCGGCCTCCACCGCCCTGGTGCGGCTCGCGCCGACCCGCTTCATGGCGGCCTACACATTCCACTTCAAGCAGAAGGAAAAGCTCGACGAGGCCAGCCTCAAGGCCCAACTCACCCTGGCCGGCTACACGCACGTGAGCCAGGTCGTATCGCCCGGCGAGTACGCCGTGCGCGGCGGGCTGATCGATCTGTTCCCCATGGGCTCGCCGGTGCCCTACCGCGTCGACCTCTTCGGCAACGAGGTCGATTCCATCCGCACGTTCGATCCCGACACGCAGCGCAGCCTCTACCCCGTGCCAGAGGTGCGGCTGTTACCCGGCCGCGAGTTCCCCATGGACGAGGACTCGCGCAACGCCTTCCGTTCCCGCTGGCGCGAGAAGATGGAGGGCGACCCAAGCCGCGTGCGGATCTACAAGGACATCGCCGCGGGCATCGCCACGGCGGGCATCGAGTACTACCTGCCCCTGTTCTTCGACGCCACGGCCACCATCTTCGACTACCTCGGCGAGACTGCGGTGCTCACCTTGCACGGCGAGATCGACGAGGCACTGCAGCGCTTCTGGACCGATACCCGCGAGCGCCATCGTTTCCTGCAGCACGACAAGGAACGGCCCATCCTGGCACCCGAAGATCTCTTCCTCAGGCCGGAGGAGTTCTTTACGCTCACGCAGCCGCACGCCACGCTGGCGGTGCGCGGCAAGGAGCCGGTGGCCTGGGCGCGCCCGCTGCCCGAGCTCAGCGTCGACCGCGGCGCGCCTGAGCCGCTGAAGAAGTTGCAGCAGCACGTGGGCAGCACGCCGAACCGTGTGCTCATCGTGGCCGAGAGCGAAGGCCGGCGCGAAAGCCTGCTGGAGCTGCTGCGCGACAACCGCATCGAGCCGCCCAGCGTGGCCACGCTCGCCGAGTTCGAGACGGGGGATGAGCAGTTCGCCATCACCGCGGCGCCGCTGGCCGAAGGCTTCTTCTGGCACGAGCCCGAAGACGGCAAGGCGATCCAGTTCATCACCGAGACCGAGCTTTTCGCCACCAGCCCGACCGCGCGGCGCCGCCGCAAGCAGGAGCAGGTCAGCGATGTCAATGCACTCATCAAGGACCTGTCCGAGCTGAAGGTCAGCGATCCCGTCGTGCATGCCAATCACGGTATCGGCCGCTACGTGGGCCTGATGAACATCGACCTGGGCGACGGCCCGAGCGAGTTCCTGCATCTCGAGTACGCCGACAAGGCCGCGCTGTACGTGCCCGTGGCCCAGCTGCACCTCATCAGCCGCTATACCGGCGTGAGCGCCGAGGAGGCGCCGCTGCACAAGCTGGGCTCGGGCCAGTGGGAGAAGGCCCGGCGCAAGGCGGCCGAGCAGGTGCGCGACACCGCCGCCGAGCTGCTGAACCTTTATGCCCGACGCGCCGCCCGAGAGGGCTACGCCTTCCGCTACTCACCGCACGACTACGAGGCCTTCGCCGCGAGCTTCGGCTTCGAGGAAACGCCCGACCAGCAGGCTGCCATCCACGCCGTCATCCAAGACATGGTCTCACCCAAGCCCATGGACCGGCTGGTGTGCGGCGACGTGGGCTTCGGCAAGACCGAGGTTGCCCTGCGAGCCGCGTTTGTCGCGGTGACGGGCGGCATGCAGGTGGCCATCCTCGCGCCCACCACACTGCTGGCCGAGCAGCACTACCAGAACATCGCCGACCGCTTCGGCAAGTGGCCGGTGAAGGTCGCCGAGCTTTCGCGCTTTCGCTCCGCCAAGGAAGTGAAGGCCGCGCTCGATGGCATTGCTGACGGCAGCGTCGACATCGTGGTGGGCACGCACAAGCTGCTGTCACCCGACGTGAAGTTCAAGCGGCTGGGCCTGTTGATCGTCGACGAGGAACACCGTTTCGGCGTGCGACACAAGGAAGCCGTCAAGGCCATGCGGGCGGATGTGGACGTACTCACGCTCACCGCCACGCCCATCCCGCGTACGCTGGGCATGGCGCTCGAAGGGCTACGCGACCTGTCAGTGATCGCCACCGCGCCGCAGCGGCGCCTCGCCATCAAGACCTTCGTGCGCAATGAGACGAGCGGCATCATCCGCGAGGCGGTGCTGCGCGAGCTCAAGCGCGGCGGACAGGTCTACTTCCTGCACAACGAGGTGGAGACCATCGAGAACCGGCGCGGCAAGCTCGCCGAGCTGCTGCCCGAGGCACGCATCGCGGTTGCACACGGCCAGATGCCCGAGCGCCAACTGGAAGCCGTGATGCGCGACTTCGTAGCCCAACGCTACAACGTGCTGCTGTGCTCCACGATCATCGAGACCGGCATCGACGTGCCGAGCGCCAATACCATTGTCATCAGCCGCGCCGACAAGTTTGGCCTCGCACAGCTGCACCAGTTGCGCGGCCGTGTCGGCCGATCGCACCACCAGGCCTACGCCTACCTGCTCGTGCCCGAGGTGGACGGCCTCACCAAGCAGGCCGCGCAGCGGCTGGAGGCCATCCAGCAGATGGAAGAGCTGGGGTCGGGCTTCTACCTGGCCATGCACGACCTGGAGATTCGCGGCGCCGGCGAGGTGCTGGGCGAGCACCAGAGCGGCAACATGATGGAGATCGGCTTCCAGCTCTACAACGACATGCTGGCCGAGGCGGTGCGCTCCCTGAAGGCGGGCCGCGAGCCGGATTTGCTGTCGCCGCTGTCGGCCACCACGGAGATCAACCTGCACGCGCCCGCGCTGCTGCCCGACAGCTACTGCGGCGACGTGCACACCCGCCTGTCGCTGTACAAGCGCCTCGCCACCGCCGAGAAGGCCGAGCAGATCGACACCATGCTGGAGGAAATCACCGACCGCTTCGGCAAGCTGCCGCCGCAGGGCCAGACCCTGTTCGACGTGCACCGGCTGCGCGTGCTGGCCAAGCCCTACGGCGTGGTCAAAATCGACGCCGCGCCGCGACTCATGGTCATCAGCTTCCGGCCCAACCCGCCGATCGATGCCATGCGCATCATCGAGCTGGTGCAGAAGAACCGGCACATCAAGCTGGCGGGCAACGACAAGCTGCGCATTGAGCGCGACACGCCGGAGCCTCGCGACCGCGCCCAGCTCATCCGTGACGTGCTTCGGTCGTTGGGGCAGCCGCAGGCCGTGCCGGCCTGACGGCCTTCGCAGCCGGCAGGCACCCACCCATAGAATCCGCACCGCTTCGCTCTGATCCCCGGGCCTCACCCAGGCCCGAACCCATCCTGTCATGCCCTCTTCCGCCAACGACTCCGGCCTCGTGGTCCGGGGTTTCACCCCGCCGCTGCGCCTGGCCGATTTCCGCCTGATCGCGTTCGACATGGATTCCACGCTCATCAACATCGAGTGCGTGGACGAGATCGCCGGGGCCGCCGGGCGCAAGGCGGAAGTGGCGGCCATCACCGAAGCGGCGATGCGCGGCGAGATCGCCGATTACAAGGAGAGCCTGCGCCGCCGTGTCGCGCTGCTCAAGGGCGTGCCCATATCGGCCCTGCACGAGGTCTACGAGCGCCGGCTGCAGCTCAACCCCGGCGCCGAAACGCTGGTGCGCGCGGCGCAGCAGGCCGGCTTGAAGACGCTGCTGGTGTCCGGCGGCTTCACCTTCTTCACCGATCGCATCCGCGACCGGCTGGGTCTCGACTACACGCGCTCCAACGTGCTGGACGTGGCCGGCGGCGTGCTCACCGGCGCGATGGTCGACCAGCCCTGGGGCGACATCTGCGACGGCGAGGAGAAGAAGCGCATGCTCCTGCAAACCTGCGCGGCGCTCGGCATCGAGCCGCAGCAGGCCATCGCGGTAGGCGACGGCGCCAACGACCTGCCGATGATGGGCGAGGCCGGCCTGTCAGTGGCCTATCACGCCAAACCCAAGGTGCGCGAGCAAGCGATGGTGGCCATCAACCACGGGGGGTTGGATCGGCTTCTTGAGGTGGTTCAGCCGTAGCGGCCGAGGGATCGGGCGCTCTTGAGCCCTGGCAGGTCTGTATGGTCTCTCGCAGCCGGGCCAGGTGTTCGTGCTGCGAGCGCAACTGGCCCGTCACTTTCTCGACATGGCCCTGCAGCAGCGCAAGCCGCGCATCCAGCGTGGCGTCGCCCTGCTCGCGCAAGGCGCAGTACCGCTGGATCTCACGGATCGACATGCCGGTTTCGCGCAAATGGTGCAGAAAGCTCACCCATTGCGCATCCTGCGGCCCATAGACGCGGTGGCCGTGCGCTTGCCGGCCAATCTGCCCCATCAGGCCCATGCGCTCGTAGTAGCGCAGCGTATGGGCCGTCAGGCCGGTGTGCTGCGCGAACTCACGAATGTTCATGTTGGGGCCCGCCTCGGCAGGAGGACTGCCGCTCGGGTTCATGAGATCGGCTCCGCCATGACCACCATACCGTCCTCATCGGCATAGAGCCAGTCGCCGGGGCGAACCCACACACCCTCGATCTGCACCGGCACGTCGCGCTCGCCGGCATTGCGCTTCTCGGTAGGCAAGGGCATGAGTGCCAGGGCGCGGATGCCGACCTCAGCCATCGCCAGTTCGGCGGCATCACGCACGCAGCCGTGCACCACGACGCCCGACCAGCCATTGCGCATGGCCGCTGCCGCGAGGTTGCCGCCCACCAAGGCGCGGCGCAAAGAGCCGCCGCCGTCGACCACCAGCACACGCCGCCGCCCGGGCTCTTCCAGCGCGGCCTTCACCAGCGAGTTGTCCTCGAAGCACTTGATGGTGCTCACCTGGCCGGCGAAGCGCCGCCGCGCACCGAAATCACGCCACACCGGCGGCAGCACCCGGAAAGCGCCGCTGGCATCTTCCTTGTGTGCATCGCACAAATCGCAGGTGGAATAGTCAGGGGTCGTCATATGCCGATTCGATGGTACGAGCCCAGGCCCGCCGCGGCGCGCCGCAAAGCATTGCAACCTGTAATGGCCGCGATGCTCAGGTGGCGGGTCTTCAGAGGCTGGGAAGCAATCCGGCGTGGCCGAGCGGGCCCTGGAAATGGTGCCAATCAAGGCGCAAAGCACAGCCATAGCCCGGGCTATGGCGAGCGTTTGCAGAGACTAGTGGCGCCATTTGCAGGGTACGAGCGGTCATGTCGGATTGCTTCTCAGCCTCTTCAGTGCATGCGTTGCTGCGCCACTGCGCGAATTGCCGCACGGGGACGGTTGGCCCGAGGGCGCCGTCAAGCCGCAGCCAACGCCGTGCGCCTTACCCTCCCCACGTTGAAGGCGCTGACGATAAGCATTCCCTGCGCCACGGCGATTCCCAGCCACACCAGGGCCGGCTGGCCATGGTCCAGCAGCGTGCCGAAGATGAGCGGCGCCACGGCTTGGCCGATGTCCAGCCCGGAATACACCACGCCGTACACCCGGCCGGTGGCGTGTTCCGGCGCCGAGCGCTTGACCAGCAGGTCGCGCGAGGGCCCCGCAATGCCCGCGCCGAAGCCCATCGCCCCAAAGAGCACCGGCACCGCCAGGGCCGGCAGATGGGCGAAGCCGATCATCAGCGCCACGGCGCAGGCGAGGCCGAAGCCCACGCTGACGATGCGCTCGCAGCGCGCGGGGTCGGCCGCCAAAAACCCTCCGACGACCATGCCGGCCGCGCTGCACACCATGTACACCGTCAGACACATGGCTGCCAGCGAGGCCGGCACATGATGCAGCTGCCGAGCCGACTCGGGCGCGAAAGCCTGTACGCCGCCGAGCGCCACAGCGCTGAATAGAAAGAACGCGAAGCACATCCACATGGCGGGAATGCGCAGGAAGGAAAAGCTGCCTTCGCCCCCGTGCCCGGCCTCCGGCTTGCGCGGCGGTGCCATCTCGACAGCCAGCCGCTCCCGGCCTACCCATAGCAACAGCAATACCGCCACGATCACCGCACCCGCGCACGCAATGGCGACGCGCCACGTATACGCCAGCGTTAGGGGCACCAGCATGGCCGGCGCTATTGCCCAGCCCAGGCTCCCTGTAATGCCGTGCACGCTGAATGCATGGCCGAGCCTGGAGGGGTGCACCTTGCGGTTGAGCAGCGTGAAATCCACGGGGTGGAAGACGCCGTTGCCCACACCCGCGACCACGGAGAAGAAGGCGAGCATCCAGTAGCTGCCGCTCGCCGCGTAGCCGAACGCCGCCGTGGCCAGAAGCGCCAGGCCGCCGAACAGCACGGGCCTGGGCCCGAAACGATCGACCACGAAGCCCGAGAGGGCCTGCACCCCGCACGAGACGACAAAGAAGATCGTCAGCAGTAACCCCAACTCGGCATAGCTGACGTCGAACGCCACTTTGAGCCACGGAAACAGCGGTGCGAGAAGCAGCTGGCTGAAGTGGCTGACGGCATGAGCCGCGCCCACCAGGCCGATAAGCGCTGCGTCGTGTCGGGTACCCGGGGTGCGTGGCAGGCTGATCGTGCTCATGGAACTGGGAAACTGGACGGATGCCGCATGGTAGGCCGGGCGCCCCGGAGGCGTGCTGCGAAGACGTTCTGCCCGGACGCCGCCATCGGTCTTTCGCTGACGCGGATCCCCCATTTGGAGGCCTGCAACGACCGGTTGCACTCACTGGGGATACTCCGCGCAAGCGGCTGGTCTAGACTCCAGAGCACCTGCCCGCCACAAGACCTGCGCGATGTCGCGTGCTCCCGCGCCCGCGCCACGAAACGCTGGAGAGCACATGCTGACCTCGCTGTTCGGCGATCTTGGACCGCCGAAGGATCCCGCCAGGAAGTCCGATACCGAGGGCCAAGCGCCCGAACAGGGTGGCTTTGCCGCGACGGCCATCCTGGAAAGCATGGCCACCGAAGTCAACCAGCGCGGCCAGATGGTGGACCGCCACCAGCACGACCTGGT
>CBINKC010000112.1:0-14554 GCA_966251135.1 uncultured Burkholderiaceae bacterium | reverse complement strand
CCTCGATGCCGCTGGTGGTGGTGTGCACGCCCTTGCCCGACTCGAACTGGTTGACCCAGCCGAAGCCCATGGCTTCGAGTGGAGCGGCCTCCGGTTCCGGGCCCACCAGCTTGGGGTCACCGGCGCCGTGCGCCTTGCCAAAGGTGTGGCCGCCGGCGACCAGGGCCACTGTCTCTTCGTCGTTCATACCCATGCGGCCGAAGGTCTCGCGCACGTCCCGGCCGGAGGCCACGGGGTCGGGGTTGCCGTCTGGGCCTTCGGGGTTCACATAGATGAGGCCCATTTGCACGGCGGCGAGTGGGTTCTCGAGCTGGCGTTCGCCGGAGTAGCGGCCGTGGGTTGTGTCGCTGGTGGCCAGCCACTCGGCTTCCGCGCCCCAGTAGATGTCTTCCTCGGGGGCCCAAATGTCTTCGCGACCGCCGCCGAAGCCGAAGGTCTTGAAGCCCATGGACTCAAGCGCGCAATTGCCGGCCAGGATCATGAGGTCGGCCCACGACAGCCTGTTGCCGTACTTGCGCTTGATGGGCCAAAGCAGGCGGCGCGCCTTGTCGAGGTTGCCGTTGTCGGGCCAGCTGTTGAGCGGGGCGAAGCGTTCATTGCCGGTGCCAGCGCCGCCACGGCCGTCGGCCGTTCGATACGTGCCGGCGCTGTGCCACGCCATGCGGATGAACAGGCCGCCGTAATGGCCCCAGTCGGCAGGCCACCAGTCCTGCGAGTCAGTCATCAGCGCGCAGATGTCTTCCTTGACCGCGGCGAGGTCGAGCTTCTTGAACTCCTCGGCGTAGTTGAAGCCGGCCGGCATCGGGTTGGATTCGGGCGTGTGCTGATGCAGGATCTTGAGGTTCAGCTGGTTCGGCCACCAGTCGCGGTTGGAGCGGCCGCCGACGGCTTCGGTGATTGCGCCGTGTCCGAACGGGCACTTGTTTTCGTTAGTCATGAGTGGTCCTTTGATGTCGGTCGAGAACAGGTTCTGATGGGCTTGCATTGCTGACGCACCCGTGGGCCGGCTGCATGGTGGCGGCGTCCCGCGTCCGGCGGACCGCGGGCCCTGCCGGCGGACAACGGCTTGTGATGCCTCGCGCTCGCCAGGCCTTGGGCTTGCGCGGCATGAACGCGCGAAGGGCCCCCGCGAAGCCAGTGATGGAGCTGGCTGCCGCTTGCGGGCGCAAGGGCGAGCAGCAGCTGCTGAACGTGGCGAGCGTGCTCGCGCTGGATCTGCTTCGGCACGGCTTCAACCATGGTCGACGCTGCGTGCGACACGGTTGCGGCTCAACGGGGCGGATCCAGGCTCGGGGCGCCACCATAACCATGCAACCAATGCCGCGAGACCGAGGCCCACTGCCAACACAGCAGTCGTCGGGCCGAGCGACACGGCACTGAGAACCCAGCTTGTCGCGATGCTCAGGGTCGCCATGCGCTTGCCGCAGCGCGAAACCTGCCGGCCGTTCGCCCACAAGCGCAGCGGCTCACCCCAGCGCGGGTGGGTCAGCAGCCAGGTCCGCCACTCAGGCGCGCCCTTGCCCCAGGCCCATGCGCCGATGAGGAGGAACACCGTGGTGGGCAGCAGCGGAATGAAGGCGTTGGCGACGCCGATGGTCACGCTCGTGGCCCCGAACACTCGCCAAGCGGTGGCGTGCCATGCGGCCCATCGATCGAAGTGGTCCATGTTTAACGGGTGAGGCTGCGTTGGTGATTAGTCTCGTCAATCGGGATGTGACGAACAATTGGGTTTTGTAAATGGCACTCATAGCCATCACCCTCACCACCCACCGACTGGAGTGCAAGGTCGACATCCGCGTGATTTACGTTTGCTCGGTGCGGTACCCGGGCATCGAAGTGGATGACGCCCTCGGGATCTCCGAGCAGACGGAGATCTGAAGCAGTGGACAGCCTCCGCGCCGGTCGTCATGCGGCGCGGCTCCCGTTCAACGGCAGCTATGAGGTGTTGAGCCCAGATGAACGCCGGTGACTCGGCTGCGCGTGGCGAAGTGCTGCTGTTCCTGCATGCCGACATCCGATGCGCGTACCGCTTCTTCTACGGCACCGGCGGGCTGCGTGGCATGGCTGGCTCACGGGCCAGCCGGGGAACTGCTGAGAAGGTGTGAACGAATCCGACATGGCCGCTCATCACGCCGGAACGCGCCCACTCTGCGTTGCAAATGCTCGCCGTAGCCCGAGCTACGGCTGTGCTTTGCGCCTTGATTGGGCACGTTCCGGCGCGCTGCTCGGCCACGCCGGATTCATTCACACCTTCTGAGGCGTGCACCGGGCCGATGCCTGCGGCAAAGAAGAGCAGGCCATGTCGTGCATTTTTGCGCTATGCCCTGGCGGTCCCTGGCCGATAGTGCGGTAGGCGGTTGTCTCCAAGCTCGGTGGACCACGCCACATGGAGACACGGATGAAAATTTTTCTCGATCTGAGGATTGGAGCGCGATTGGCCACGGCTTTCGCGTTCGTGGTGATTCTGCTCGTGGCGGTGGTCGGCGTGGGACTGCTGCGATTGGTCGATCTGCGCGACCAGCTCAGCCTGGTCGTGGAGAACCGCTACCCCAAGGTTCTGCTCGCGCACGAGATCAAGAACGACGTCAACGTCATCGTTCGCAACGTACGCGCGATGCTGATCGACAAGAACGAGCAGAGCGTGCGCAAGGCGGCTGCCGACAACGCGGCCGCGCGGGCTCGCATCGGCGAAGCCATGGACACCCTGGATCGGACGCTGCAGGCGCCCGAGACGCGGCGGATCTTCGACGACGTGCGCCAAGCGCGTGCATCCTTCGTCGCAGACCAGGATGCCTTCGCGGACCTCCTCAGCGCAGGCAACAAGGACGCGGCAACCGAGCTGGCGCTGAGCAAGATGCGCAAGGGCCAGCACGAGTACCAGAAGGCGATCGATGCCCTGGTCGGCGAGCTCGGCCATCAGTTCAAACAAGCCTCGGAGGAGGGCAACAGGGAGTTTGCGGTCGGCCGCTTGATGATGCTCCTGCTCGGCGGCGCCGCGATTGGCTTGGCGGTGCTCATGGCGTGGATCGTCACGCGTTCCATCACGCGACCGATCGGCACCGCGGTGGGCGTGGCGAAGGCCGTAGCCGCCGGAGACCTGCGCTCCGAGATCCGCGTCGAGACGAAGGACGAGGTCGGCGAGCTTTTGCAAGCTCTCAAGGAGATGAACGCCGGGCTGGTCCGCATCGTCACGGAGGTTCGCCAGGGCAGCGACGGCATCGCGATTGGCTCGAACCAGATCGCCACGGGAAATCAGGACCTGAGCCAGCGCACTGAGGAGCAGGCCACCAACCTGCAGCAGACGGCGGCCTCCATGGAACAGCTCACCGGCACCGTGCGTACCAACGCCGCAACGGCCCGCAGCGCCAGCGAAGTTGCTGCTTCGGCATGCCGCGTGGCGACCGATGGCGGCGACGTCGTCGAGCGGGTGGTCCACACGATGAGCGAGATCGCCCAGTCAAGCCGCAAGATCGCCGACATCACCGGCGTGATCGATGGCATCGCGTTTCAGACCAACATCCTCGCGCTGAATGCAGCGGTCGAAGCCGCACGCGCCGGCGAGCAGGGTCGCGGCTTCGCGGTCGTGGCTTCCGAAGTGCGGGCGCTCGCGCAGCGCAGCGCGCAAGCCGCTCGCGAGATCAAGGGCTTGATCGGCGACAGCGTGAGCCGAGTAGAGACCGGCAGTGAGCTGGTCGGCAACGCCGGACGCACGATGAGCGACGTCGTCACGCAGGTGCGACGTGTCAACGAGATGCTCTCGGAAATCAGCCAGGCCACCGCCGAGCAGACCACGGGCATCGGCCAGGTGAACGATGCCGTGTCGCAGCTCGATCAGGTGACGCAGCAGAACGCGGCACTGGTCGAGGAGTCGGCCGCTGCGGCGGAAAGCCTCAGGCAGCAGGCCGCACGGCTGGTGTCGGCCGTTGGCGTGTTCCGGCTCCGCGACAGGGAGCAGATCGCCTGATTCTTCTCGAATGTCGACCTCAAGCGGAATGGACCACAACCCCTTCGATCGGATCGACCGGAGCAGACCACGGCGCACGCTCCGTAACCTTAAGCGTGTCCTCGTAGCCGGCGCGCCATCGAGCGCGCAGGCGATCGCGCGTGAAGTCGATGTTCTTCGTATGGTCTGCGATGCAGGGGCCATGTGGAGTAGGACGACGCGCATTGCACTCCTGGCGGCATAGTCGCTCCGAGCCAGGCCATCGGGTTGGGCGTGAAGAAGCCATGAACGCCTCGCACGATCGCATCGAAGCTGCCGACGTAGCCCTCATTTGCTGCCGGCCCGCCCGGCAGCAGCGCTGGGATGACTTTCTCCACGCTGTGCCAGAACAGGCGAAGGCGCTCCAGCCGGCGCTCAAGGGGGTTGCCCGCGATGAGGGCCGCATTGATCGCCCCGATCGATGTGCCGATCACCCAATGAGGCGCGATGCCGGCCTCGTGCAGCGCCTGGTAGACGCTTGCCCTGATAAGCGTCCAGTGCGCCCCCGCCTTGCAGTACGAGGACGATCTGGCCAGGACTCGATGAACTTCGGCGTCTTCGCTTCGAGCGCGTCGGCTGCCTTCAGCAGCAGCCTTCGGCTGGCGTCGAAGGGCCGTCCTGGATGCCGAAGTAGGCCTTGCGGATGACGGTGGATCGGGCGAGCAGGCTGGCCTCGGCGCTGGCGATCAGGCGGCCGCGCTCGAGCACATAGCCGCGGTCGGCCACGGCCAATGCCTTGCGCACGTTCTGCTCGACCAGCAGGACGGTGGTGCCGGCATCGGCGATGCGGCGCGTGATCGCGAGCAGCTCGGCGACCATCTTCGGCCCCAGGCCCAGCGAGGGCTCGTCGAGCATCAGCAGGCGCGGCGCGCTCATCGTGGCGCGCGCTACGGCCAACATCTGCTGCTCGCCGCCGCTCATCGTGCCGGCGAGCTGGCCGGCGCGCTCGGCCAAGGCGGGGAAGTCCGCGAATGCCTGGCGCAGCCGCGCGGCACGCTGGTCGGGCGCCAGCAGCCAGGCGCCCAGTTCGAGGTTCTCCGCGACGGTCATCTGCGCGAACAAGTGGCGTCCCTCGGGCACCAGCACGATGCCGCGCCGGACGATGTCCGAGGTCTGGGCGTCGGGTGCGATCTCGCAGCCGTCTAGCACCACGCGGCCGGTGCGCGGGATCAGGCCTGCGATGGCCTTCAGCAGCGTGGTCTTGCCCGCGCCGTTTGGACCCAGGATCAAGGTGAGGCCGGGCCGCGCCTCCAGCGTCAGGTCGCGCAGCACCGTGAAGGCGCCGTAGCCGGCCGACAGCTTTTCGACAGTCAGGTGGGCGAGCCCTCGCGCCAGCAGCGCGGGGGCTCCGTCGCTCTTCATGCGACCACCGAGTCCAGCATTTCGTCGCCGAGATAGGCCTCGACGACCTCGTTGTTCCGCACCACCTCGACCGGCGTGCCGTCAGCGATCTTGCGGCCCTGGTGCAGCACGATCACGCGCTCCACGTGGCACAGCAGCGTCGTCACCGCGTGCTCGATCCAGATGACGGTCAGCGCCAGCTCGTCCCGAAGCCGGCGGATCAGCCGGGCCACGGCCTCGGCCTCGTGGTCGGTGAGGCCTGCGGCCACCTCGTCGAGCAGCAGCAGGCGTGGTCGCGTGGCGAGCGCCATGCCGATCTCCAACAAGCGCTGCTGGGACGGCATGATCGCGCCGGCGGGCAGCTGCGACTGCGCTGCGAGGCCGACAAGGTCGAGAATGCTGGCGCCATCCTTTAGCAGCCAGGATCCTTGCCGCTGGCGCCCGGCAAACTGCAGGCCGAAATCGATGTTGGCTGCCACGCTCAGCTCCGTGAAGACGCGCGGCGTTTGGAAGGTGCGCGCGATACCCAGCTGCGCAAAGCGGTGGGGCCGCGCGCCGCGCAGGCGCTGGCCCAGCGCGAACAGCTCGCCGGCGGACGGTGTGAGAACCCCCGAAAGCAGGTTGAACAAGGTGGTCTTGCCGGCGCCATTGGGGCCGATGATGCCCACCAGCTCGCCGGGCGCGAACGCGGCGCTGACGTTGTCGACGGCAGTCAGCCCGCCGAATCGCACGGTGAGCCCGCTGGCCTCGAGCAGCGCGGGGCCGTTCATCGACCGACCCATCCACGCAGCGTTTGCCAGCGCACCGAAGCGAGCCCGCCCGGCAGGTACAGCACACACAGGATCAGCAGCACGCCGAGCGACATCATGTAAAGCTCGGGCACCTGCAGGCGCAGCGTCTCGGCCAGCAGGCTGAACACCACCGCGGCGATCGGCGGGCCCCACAGCGTGGCGGCGCCGCCGATCAGCGCGATCAGCACCGTCTGGAAGCCGATGAAGGAGTTGAACACCGTGCCGGGGTCGATGTAGGTCCAGCGCACGCTCATCGCCGCGCCCACCGCGCCGGCGAAGGCCGCGGTCAGCGCGAATCCGGCGATCTTCACGGGCCGCGTGTCCACGCCCAGGGTCTGCGCGCGCTGTTCGTCGCTGCCGATGCCGACCATCGCGAGACCGAAGCGGCTGCGGCGCACGACGATGGCGACGAGCACGGCCGCCACCGCGAGAACCAACGCCGTCAGGTACACCGTGTCGCGGTCGGGCACGTTCGTGAGCAGCCGGCCGACGGTGCCGGTGACCTTCTTCTCCCAGTAGGCGACCGCGTGGCGGATCAGCTCTGTCATGCCAAAGGTCAGCACGGCGAAGTAGGTGCCGCGCAGATGAAGCACCGCCGCACCCATCACCACCGCGACGCCGGCGGCCAGCAGGGCGCCGAGCGCGATCGCCGTCCACCAAGGCAGCGTGGCGAGCACCAGCGCGCTGGTATAGGCGCCGATGCCGAAGAAGGCCGAGGTCGCGAGCGACAGGTAGCGCGTGCTGCCGCAGAACAGTCCCCAGCTCGACGACAGCGCCGCGTACATCAGGCAGGTGAGGCCAAGCGAGACGACGAACTCGCTCGCGTAGTGCGGCAGCGCCAGGGCCCAGCTGGCCAGCGCCGACAGAAGCAGCAGGTCGCGTGTCATCGGCGCGTGAACAATCCGTTGGGGCGCCACAGCAGCACGCCGATGAAGATGCTGTAAGACAGCAGCGGCTTCAGCGACGGGCTCGTCAGGTGCGTGCCGACCGCTTCAACCACGCCCAGCGCCAGCCCGCCGACCAGAGCCCCCGTCATGCTGCCGAAGCCGCCGAGCGTAATGACGATCAGCGCGGTGACCGTATAAGGCTCGCCCATCGCCGGCGAGATCGTGTAGGTCATCGACAGCAGGCAGCCGGCCACCCCGGACAGGCCGAGACCCACGCCGAACAGCGCCGGATGCAGCCGTTGCGTATCGATGCCCACCAGCTGCGCGCCGGTGGGCGACTGCATCAGCGCGCGCACGCCCTTGCCGAGCAGCGTCTTGCGCAACATCACGATGAGCGCCGCGCTGAAGGCGAGCGTCAGCACGAAGAGCAACAGGTTGTTGGCGGCGAACTGCGCGCCGCCGAGAGCCACCGGTTCGGACAGGAAGTCATAGCCACGCAGGTCGCCGCCCCACACGAGCAGCGCAAAGTTCTGCACAAGGAACATCAGGCCGAAGCTGACCATCAGCCCGCGTGCCTCGAAGATGTCGAGGTTCGGCGAGGTGCGCGTGAGGCGCCGGAACGTCAACCGATGGATCGCGAGGCCCACTGCCATCAGCAGGCCGAATGAGATCGGCAACATTAGCAGCGGCGAAATCCCAAGCGAGGTTTGCGCCGTCCAGGTGAGAAAGGCGCCAACCATCAAGAACTCGCCATGTGCGATGTTGAGGATGCGCATGAGGCCGTACTGCAGGTTCAAGCCCAGCGCAACGAGCGCGTAGACACCGCCGGTGATGAGGCCGGAGGCAATCAGCTCAACCCAGGCGCCGGGCGTCATATCGGTTGCTCCCGGCGTCGCGTCGCGTCACACCCACGCCGGCTTGGCCACCATCAGTGGCGCCGTCGCTCTCGCTTTCGGCCACACCACCTCGAACTCGCCTTTCTGCCACTGGCTCACGGTTCCCGGCGTACCGACGTTTTCGCTGCCGTTGAACTTGATCTTGCCGAGGATGGTGTCGTGCTCCGTGCCCGCCACGTAGTCGCGGATCGCCTTGCGGTCCAGGCCCACTTGGCCTACCGCGGCAGTGAGGATCTCAAGACCTGCCCAGCCGGCACCGCTGGCCCAGCGGTCCGGCTCCTTGCCGGCGAACCTCTTCACATGCGCGTCGAAATACGCCTTTGCGCCCGGACTCGACTTCGAGTTCCACGAGCCCATGCCCAGGACACCTTCGGCGCCCGCGCCCATCACGTTGCGGTACAGCTGGAAGGAGGTGCCCACGCCCACGTAGAAGAACTTCGGGTTGAAGCCAATCTCCTTGCTCTGCTTGCTGGCGAGGATGGTGTCCGGCGGGTAGGTCAGGCCGATGAAAGCGTCGGGCGACTTGTCCTTCATCGCGCGCAGCACCGGCGACAAGTCCTTTATGCCGAGCGGATAGCTCTTCTCCTCGACGATTGCGATGCCGCTGCCTCGCGCAGCGGCCTTCAGCGCCGCGTGGCTCTCCAGTCCGAACAGGTCGTCGATGTAGATCACCACGACGGTCCTCACGCCGTTGGCCTTCAGCATGTGGACCAGCGCGCCGATCATCGGCTCGGCCTGCTGCAGCAGCGCGAAGTAGTACGGCAACTTCATCTCGATCAGCTTGCGGCTCAGCACGGTGGGCGCGAGGAAGGGATAGCCGAATCGCGTGGCGAGCGGTGCAACCGCGAAATTGGCGTTGCTGCCATAAGGCGGCAGGATCAGGTCAACCTTGTCGCTGCCCATCAGCTTCTCGTAGGTGCGCACGCAGGTCTCGATGTCAGTGCGGTCGTCGTAGCCGATCAGCTCGATCGGCCGCCTGCTGCCCTTGACGTTGAGCCCGCCCGCCGCGTTCTGCTGCTCGGCCCACAACAGGTAGTTGGGTTCCTGGGTCACCTGCGCGCCGGCGGCCAACGGGCCGCTGCGCGCGATCGCGTAGCCCACGCGCACCGGCGCACCCTGGGCAGTGACCAGCGACGGAAACGCCAGCCCGGCCGGCGCAGCGGCCGCGAACTGGATGACGGTGCGGCGCGTGAGGCCGGCGGCGGGGGTGTGGCGTGCGGTCATCGGTGCATCCCGGTGCGGTCGCAGGGAACGCCGGCTCGCAGGGCCGGTGGGCGGCTTGCTCTGGGCAGCTTACACCGGCCGTCGCTTGTCGCCGCACCCAGTTGCACTTGCCGATCCGTGCGGCGCATGCGGACTTTCCCAGGGTCGGATCCTTCCAGTTCGAGCTTGGCTGGGCCGACAGGATCAAACGCCTGTTCTGTGACTGCCCGACTGCCGGATGCCGACCGGTCGTGCGCATAGCGGGCGGCAGTGGTTGGTCTTCAGCCTGATGTCAGGGTGGAGTGCGATGGGTTATCGGGGGATCCCTGTCGAGGCTGTCGGGATGGCAGGTGTACCCCGGTGTTTCCTCGGGATTTCCTGAATTGGCGCTGGCACACCGTTCGGCGAAAACCCACCCCCTGGCAGTAGATGCACCGTTCAGGTCGGTCCATGACAAGCAACCGCGTGTCGCAGAAGTTTGACGACCAGGGCCTTGACGAGCGCAAGCGCTTGGAGAAGGCGCTGCAGGACAGTGAGGAGCGCTTTCAAAGGCTGGTGCACCTGTCCTTCGACGTGTACTGGGAGACCGACGCGGCGCATCGCTACACGCGCCAGGATTACGCTTCGACCCGGCACGATGCGCCTGCTCCTGGCTCCGAAATCGGTATGGCGCGCTGGGAGGTGCCGCACCTCGAGCCCGACGAGGAGGCTTGGCGCCGACACCGTGCGACGCTTGCGGCGCATCTGCCGTTCCGCGACTTCGAGCTCGCCCGGCCCATGGACGGCGGCAGCATTCTCTACACGGCGGTGTCAGGGTTCCCCGTCTTCGACGAGGACGGTCGCTTCGCGGGCTATCGGGGGGTCGAGCGCGACATCACGCACATCAAGCGCGCCGAGGCCCAGCATGCGGCGCACTTGTTGTTCCTGCAATCCATGGACCGTGTCAGCCGCGCCATGCAAGGCACGCACGATCTCGAACGGTTGCTCCAGGACGTGCTGGACGCGGCGCTTGACATCTTCTCCTGTGATCGCGCATGGCTGCTCCATCCCTGCGATGCTCAGCTCAGGACTTGGCGACTGGACATGGAGCGCGTGCGGCCGCCGCTGCCCGCCGTCTTGACGCCGGGCGCCGATGTCGAGGGGGCTGAGGACCTGTTGTCGTCCCCTTTTGCCGCCTCACGGGCTTCGGGCGAGCCCATGCAGGTGTTGCCTGCGGTGCTGGGCGATCGCTACGGGATCCTCTCGCAGATGGTCGTGGCCCTCCATCCCAAGGAGGGGCCCCCCTATCTGTTTTGCCTGCACCAATGCTCACACGCGCGCAGCTGGACCGACGACGAGCGACACCTGTTTCGCGAGGTCGGCGGGCGTCTGGCCGATGCCTTGGGCAGCCTTCTGGTCATCGGCATCCTGCGCGACAGCGAGCGCCGCCTCGAAGCAGCGCAGCGGGTCGCGCATATCGGATGGTGGGAGCGCGACTACCGGACCACCCACGTGACGCTGTCGGACGAGGCGAGCCGAATTTTCGGCGTGGAGCCCGTCGACATGCCCCAGTGGCACGGGCGCTGGCTCAGCCTGATCCATCCGGAGGATCGACTGCGGACCGCGGCGGCCAGCGAGGCGGCGTTGCAAGGCGGGCCACGCTACGAGGTGGAGTACCGGGTGGTGCGCCCCGATGGCACGCAGTGCATGGTCCACAGCCAGGGTGATGTGATTTGGGACGCGTCGGGCCAGCCCATCCGCCAGTTCGGTGTGATGCAGGACATCACCGACCTGTGGCGGGCCGAGGAGGAGCTGCGCGCCAGCGAGGCGCGCTTTCGCACCTTCGTTGACCGTGCGACGGATGCTTTTTTCCTGATGGACGAGCAGTTGACCGTGATCGACGTGAACCGCCAGGCGTGCGAAGGGCTGGGGTACTCCCGCGCCGAGCTGATCGGCATGCATCCCCGCGACTTCGATGTCGCGCTTGACGAACCGTCCATTTCGGGCCTCGCGGAGCGGGCCAGCGCCGGCGAGACGGTCACGTTCGAGACCCGGCATCGTCGCCGTGACGGGACCGTGTTCCCGGTCGAGATCCGCAGCGGCACGTTTCGCCAGGGCGACAGCCTGGTCTACCTCGCGCTGGCACGCGACATCACCGAGCGCAAGCTCGCGGAGGAGCGGCTGCGGCAGCAGGACCATGCGCTGCAGACGGCCCGCAAGGAGCTGGCGCACGTGTCGCGCCTGACGATGCTCGGCGAGCTGACATCGTCGATCGCCCACGAGGTCAGCCAGCCGCTGGGGGCGATGATCACCAGCGCCGGCGCATGCGCACGCTGGCTTGCCGCTCAGCCGCCGAATATTGCGGAGGCCCGGGAGACGCTCCAAAACATCACTGCCGACGGCAGGCGCGCGCGCGACGTCATCGCGCGCATCCGCGCCCTCACCAAGCGCCAGATGGTGCGCAAGCAGGACCTGGACATCAACCGCGAGCTCGCGGAAGTACTCGCGCTCACCGAGCACGAGTCGCGAACTCATGGCGTCGTGCGGCGGACCGAGCTCGATCGGACACTGCCGAGCGTGCAGGGCGACCGTATCCAGCTGCAGCAGGTACTCATCAATCTGATCTTGAATGCCATCGAGGCCATGAGCGCCGTCACCGACCGCCCTCGGTTGCTGACGATCCTGTCTCGGCTCGATAGCCCGAACACCATCCTTGTGGAGGTGAGCGATACCGGCAGCGGATTCGATCCGCAGTGCATCGAGCAGGTGTTCGAGGCTTTCTACACGACCAAGGAGGAGGGCATCGGCATCGGCTTGTCCATCAGCCGCTCCATCGTCGAAGCCCACGGCGGTCGGCTGTGGGCGAGCGTCAACAAGCCGCACGGCGCCGTTTTCCTGCTCACGCTGCCAGTCGCCGCGGCGGACGAACATGAACCGGCCGAACAAGAATGAAGTCGTGCGCAACTCGCTTCTGGTCCCCAAAGGCGCCGCCACCACCTACCTGCTTGCGCTCGTGGCGTGGGCCCTGTTTCAGCCTTCGCTGCTGGCAGCCGAGGGGCAGCCATGACAGAGGATCGGGCTGCGGTCTTCGTCGTCGATGACGATGCCTCCATGCGGCGCTCGCTCGACAGCCTGCTCCGGTCGGTAGGCCTGGACGTGCATCTCTATGCTTCGGCCCAGGAGTTCATGCGGGCCACGCGGCCCGATGTACCGGGCTGCCTCGTGCTTGATGTGCGGCTGCCGGGCATGAGTGGACTTACCTTCCAACAGGAGCTGGCCAAGGCAGGCATTCCCCTGCCGGTGGTCTTCATCACGGGGCACGGGGACGTACCGATGACGGTGCGCGCGATGAAGGCCGGCGCGGCCGACTTCCTCACCAAACCGTTCGAGGAGCAGGCGCTGCTCGACGCCGTCGACGCGGCCATCGAACGGGACCGCGCCAGGCGAGGCACCGCAACGCGCGTGGCCGAGCTGGAGGCGCTATACCGCACGCTCACGGAGCGCGAGCGCGAAGTGATGACGCTCGTGGTCGCCGGGCGCGTCAACAAGCAGATTGCAGCCGAGATGGGGGTGAGCCTGGTCACCGTCAAGGTCCATCGCGGGCAGGTCATGCGGAAGATGCTTGCGAAGTCGGTTCCGGACCTGGTGCGCATGGCCGACGAGCTGGGCCTGCCTTACCCGACCTAGAGTCCGGCGTTCAGCACCTCCCGGCGGCTGACCCGCCGAGCCTGGTATTTCGACGGGCCAACGGGACAAGCCCCTTGTCTGCAGGAACAGGACACTCGCGAACGGGTTGCTATACCAAGGTATAGGTATTCGACGCTTGGGTGCAATGGGTTTCCTGTTCTTCGCGCGTTAGGCTTGACTTCTCAACCACAGGAGGCGAAATGGTCGACATGCCGCTCGTCGCCATCGTGGACGACGACAAGTCAATCCGCAACGCGACGTGCGATCTATTGAAGGCGGCTGGTTTCTCCCCCGCTGCCTTCGAGGACGCCGAAAGCTTCCTCGGGTGGCCTACACGTGCCAGCGTTGCCTGCCTGGTGGCCGACATGCGCATGCCCGGCATGTCGGGCCTGGAGCTGTACGAGGCGCTTGTCGCTGCCGGCGAGACTATTCCCACCGTCATCATCACTGCACACCCGGACGAGCGCACGCAGTCGCGTGCACGCGCAGCGGGTATCTGCTGCTATCTCAGCAAGCCCTTCGCCCCAGACGAGTTTCTCGACTGCGTGGGCGACGCGCTGGCCCGGTGTGGCGGCGGGCCCATACCAAAGTCTTAGGCGCCCCTTCCTGTGCGCCAAGGCTTGTATCGCTACGCACACGAGTGTTGTACCTCGGCGCAATGGTCCGGCCGGGGGCAGCGCCTACGCTTGCATCGTGTGCAGCAATTTTTGGAGCGAGCGATGGACATTTCCGAGATGACCCTGCTGCAGCCCGACGCGCGCTTCGTTTCCGTGCTCGCCGGCACGCTGCTCGATCCGGAGCAGCAGTCCACTGTCGGCTTCGCGCTCGAGCCGACCGAGCATGAACAAGCGCAGACGGCGCACGCCGCGCGCCGCGTGGCCGAAATGGCCAACCGCGCCAAGAGCGAGTTTCTCTCCACCTTGAGCCACGAGTTGCGCACGCCGCTCAACGCGATGCTCGGCTACGCACAGTTGCTGAGCATGGACAGCGGACTGAACGCACGACAGCGCCGGAGCATCCAGACGATTCGCGCCAGCGGGGAATACCTGCTGTCGCTGATCGTTGACATCCTCGATCTGTCGCGGATAGAGGCCCAGCGCTTCGAGCTCATGCCCACGCCCGTGGAGCTTGAGCCATTCCTTCGTTCGGTGGCCGACGTCATGCGGGCGAAGGCCGACGAGAAAGGCTTGATCCTTGCATTGGACACGGCTCCCGGTCTTCCGGCCGTGGTCCTGGTCGATCAGCGCCGCTTGCGCCAGGTGCTTCTTAACCTGCTTGGGAACGCGGTGAAATTCACGGACAGGGGCACCGTGTCTCTGTGCGTGAGCGCTGAAGGCCGAGAAGACGATCACTCGCTGGTGCGGATCGATGTTCGCGACACCGGAGTTGGGATGAAGCCGGAGGATCTTCCCCTTGTCTTCGAGCCGTTCGAGCAGGTTGGCGACGTCAGACGGCGAGAAGCTGGCACGGGACTTGGTCTGACGATCACGCGTGCGCTGGTCGGCGCAATGGGCGGCGACATCCGTGTGACCAGCGAGCTGGGTCGCGGCACGGAGTTCTCGTTCAGCTTGCGCCTCAAGCATGCCGACACGCGTGATCGCGATGCCTCGACACGGAGCAGCCCCGCACGCTACGAGGGGCTCCGCCGGCGCGTTCTAGTCATTGATGATGTAGACCATAACCGCTCGATGCTTGCCGATTTTCTGACTTCCTTGGGCTTCGAGATCCAAATCGCGGAAGACGGGCTGCAGGGAATTGACAAGGTGCAGAGTTTTCTCCCCGACCTCA
>CBINKC010000111.1:0-14673 GCA_966251135.1 uncultured Burkholderiaceae bacterium | reverse complement strand
CAGGGGTAGCACACCAGCATGACACCCTGGTGAACTGCTCCGAGCAGCAGTGCGCATCAGCCACGCGGCACCCCATCCAGGTGGAGCGCCAACCACGTTGCGGGTATCCCCCGATGTGGACCAGCAGGGCCGATGCCCGAGCCTCACAACCATCGCACAAGCCCTCGGAGCCCTCCATGACTGATCCCGTCACCGCCGTTACCGCCATCTCTTCGGTCAACGCGGAACAGAGCAGCAATGTGACGGGTTACATGACCCCTGAGCCGGAAAGCTTCGCCATACCGCCCAGCTCCGACGTGGCTGCCTTCCAGGCCATGGTGCAACACACCACCGCGGCACCCGACATCGGCGGCAAGATCGTCTCCGCAGGCGTGGACCTCTCCGAGCGCTATTCCGACCGGATGACGCTGGCCCGCGAGTTCGCCGAGATCTCGCCCGACGAGTTTGGAACCGACGACAGCGACTACATGCGCGCCATGCTCGCAGTGCAGGTCTCGCTCAACGAGGTGACGATGGAGCTGCAGAGCACCGCACAGATCGCCAACTCGGTCAAAGACAGCTTCAACAACCTCTATCGGATGCAGGGCTGATCGTTCAGGCATTGGAGGCACCATGCCCACCGCCACCCTGATCGACTACTCCTACCAGGCCCTCATCCTGGTCGCCATGCTCACGCTGCCCGCCGTGGTGACGGCTGCCACGGTCGGTCTGCTCATGGGCTTCCTGCAAGCCGTCACCCAAGTGAACGACCAGTCCATCGCACAGGCGGCCAAGCTGCTCGCCACCGTGGTCGTCCTCCTGATCACCCTGCGGTGGATGGGGCATGAGATGGTGAGTTTCGCCGAGCAGTTGTTCCGCAATTTCCCCGCCCTCGTCCACTAAGGCCGGACCCGGCTTCCGATCCTATGAAGCACCTGCGGAACAACATCGTGCAGATTGTGGCCACCGGCCTGCGCCTACTGACGCTGGCACTGTGCTTCGCCTGGGTTCAGCCCTCCCTGGCTGCGCCCACGAACCTGGTCATCGACGGCTACGCGGGCCCGCGGGTGCCGTGGAAGCTCAGGCGCATGACGCTGAAAGCCGACAACAAGGCCATCGGCGACCTACTGCGCCAGCTGGCAGCGAGCAACCAGCTGTCGATCCAGGTCGACGAGCGCATTCGGGGCAACGTGAGCGCCACGTTCTCCCTGGAGCCGCAGCAGATCCTCGACCTGCTGAGCAGAAGCTACGGATTCTTCTGGTTCTACGACGGCAGCTCGATCATCGTGTCGCCGTCCCATGACGTGAAGGTCGAGATGGTCAGGCTCACGCCCGATGCCCTGTCGCATCTGAGCAGGACGCTGTCGCGCCTGGGCATCTACGACCCGCGCTACCCCATCCGCGTCGATGAAGCCAACCAGCTGGTGGTGCTCAACGGCCCCAGCCGCTATGTCGAGATGCTGGCGAACGTGTCACGCGCGCTGCAAGATTCGTCGCAGCAGAAGGCACCTACCGAGGTGCTGGTCTATCCGCTGAAGTACGCCTGGGCCGATGACCGCACCATGAACATCGGCAACGAAAGCATCGTCATCCCCGGCATTGCCAACGTGCTGCGCGGCATCTACCACCCCGGCATGGAACAGAGCTCGTCCACCACCGTGACGAGCGCCACCAAGCCACGGCAGCGCGGCTCGGTCTTCGGAGGCGGGGCGCTCGAGGGCCGCCGCTACGGCTTCTACAACAAGAACGACGCCGCCGAGCAGGCGACAACGTCAGTGCGCGAGACCGTGAACTCCGTGCTGCGCAATGCCACCAGTCCCGGCGGCGGCGAGGTGCTGCCCGTGATCACCGCCGACGTGCGGCGCAACGCGGTCATCGTGCGTGACCGTGCCGAGCGCCTGCCCAAGCACAGGCAGCTCATCCAGGAACTGGACACGCGCTCCACCCTGGTGGAAATCGAGGCCAAGATCGTCGACGTGCGCACCGAGGCGCTGGAGTCGCTGGGCCTCGACTGGCGCGCGGCAGGGCGGCGCTTCGATGCCCAGTCGGGCGGCGGCGGCGAAACCCTGCGCTTTTCGTCCTCGCTGGGCAGCAATCCGATCGACGTGGCGGCCCCAATTGGCGGACGGTTCACCGTGGTGGCAGGCAACGCCGCAAACTTCCTGGTGTCCCGCATCCGCGCCCTGGAGAACCAAGGCAAGGCGCGCACCGTCGGTACGCCGCGCGTCACCACGCTCGACAACGTGCAGTCGATCATGTCGAGCAAGGAAGTGTTCTACGTGAAGGTGCCCGGCACGTACACCTCCGATCTTTTCGAGGTGTCTGCCGGCGTGTCGCTGAAGGTGCTCCCCTTCGTCATCAGCGACGAGGGTGTGCGCTCCGTCCGTCTGGCGGTGAACATCACCGACGGCAAGGTGGACACGACGAACCGCGTCGAAGGACTGCCTCTGACGACGCAGAGCGAGATCAACGCCGAGGCCATCGTGCGCGAAGGTGCCAGCCTGCTCATCGCAGGTTACGTGCGGGAGGAAGAATCCTCCTCGAAGTCCGGGATTCCAGTGTTGTCGTCGCTGCCGGGTGTAGGCGCGCTGTTCCGCCACACGTCGACCACCAGCGTGCGTCACGAACGGTTCTTCCTCCTCACGCCCAGGATCATCACGCCGTGAGCAATACGACCTCAAGGCCAGCCGCCTTCGTCCTCGTTGAAAGTGGTCTGCACGCCGGAGCCCGGCTGGAGCTGCGCGAACGCGACGTCTGGTACTCCGTCGGCGGCGTCGTGGACGCCGAATACTGGATGGCCGACGACGACCTCGCCGAAGGCAAGGCGGAGTTCGGCTGCATCGCTGGGCAGTTGCGCGTGCGGGTGGTTGCCGGCCCGGAGCTGGTGGTCGGGCCCAATGCCGTGCCGGTCGGCGAGGAAATCGCCCTGGACGGCGGAGTGCTGTGGGGAGGGATTGGCTTCCGCGGCGTCGTCCTGCCGGAGGAACCCGAGGTCGAGGCGCCCCAACCGGCAGACTCCTGGCAAAACGCCATGCCGCACCAGATCCAGCCTCTGCTGCGGCACAGGCGCTTCGTGCGGCCCGTACTGGCCATGATCGCGGTGGTCGTGCCGCTGCTGCTCGTGTTTGCGCAGGCCGACAACGTTCTCACACGCATGCGCACGACCCAAGAGCGCAAGGAGGCACTGGCTGCGCAGAAGACCCCGGCCGTCAAGCTGGCCAACGCGCGGGCTGCGGCTCAGCGCATGGCCGATCTGATCGCCATGCAGTCCGTGAGCGTGAGCGCTCCGGATGGCAACACGCTCCTCCTCTCGGGTACCGACATCGGCCCCGAGCACCGCGAGACGATCGAGGCCGCGATCGCGCAGTTCCAAGCCGACTTCCAGGTTCGCAATCTCGTGAGTTATCGCCCCGACCCCGCTCGCAAGCAGGTCACGGAACTGGCGCAATTGCCCAGCGGAATTGATCTCGCCGAGTACGGCAGCAATGGATACTTGCGCGGCAAGGATGGCCAGACCTACATGACCGGGGGCGTGCTGCCCGATGGTGCCCATATCGTGGCCATCAATGAAGCCGGCATCTGGTTGGCCAAGGGCACCGAGCGGGCCGTGCTGCGGGCCGGCGCAACCACTCAGTGACACAAACAGGAGTACGGACGCATGGAACAGTTCCCCTGGCTGCAGGCAGACTTCGATCTGCGCAAGGTTTTGGTCTCGGACGAATCGGGCAACTTCAAGCGTTCGCTGGACGACGCGCTGGAAGAACTCTCCAGGCGTCTCGACATGTCGCGCCTGGCCTGCCGCGATCGAGTGGAATCGGCACGGATTGACGGCCTGCTCAGAGCCTGCGACACCGCTCGCGATGTCTTGTCGGCCGCGCACTCGGCCGCACACGGCGCGTGATGCCGCGATCGTCGAACGAAGCACACCCGACATGAATCCATCCAACTACAAACCTGCCGATCTGCGCCTGCTCACCCACATTGGGTACCTCGCCATGAAGATGAAGTGGGCCGAAGAAGGCGAAGCCATCTTCGGCGCGCTCATCGAAGTGGTGCAGAGCAAGGCAGAGCTGTACTTCACCTGGCTCGTGGCGCGCTGTGAACTCAACGACATGCCCGGCGCCTCGGAACTGCTGGTCACCCTACAGAAGATCGAGGCACCGGCCGACATGCTCCTGATGGCGCGCTGCTACGTGGAGTGCTGCTCAGACCGACCGGAGTGGACCGCCACAGCCAAGAAGATCGTGCAGAGCGGTCCCGGTACCTTCGGGTACGAGACGGCGTGCTCCATGCTGGACCAGCAGAAGCTGAAGAGCTTCGCCTGAACCTCGCCAACCGTATCGCTGCGACTGCCATGAAACTCATCAGACTCCTGTGCGTGCTGCTCCTCGCAATCGGGCTGTCGGCCTGCGGCGGCATCGATCTTTACTCCAATCTTTCCGAGCAGGACGCCAACGAGATCCTCGGCGAGCTCGCGCGGGCAGGCATACGTGCCTCGAAGGATTCGCCGGATGGCAAGGTGTGGACGGTGAAGGTGTCGCAGACCGATCTCCCTCGCAGCCTGGAGCGGCTGAAGGCGGCCGCACTTCCGCGCGAGAAGAAAGCCAGCATGGGAGAGCTGTTCCAGAAGGGCAACCTGGTGTCCACGCCCTCGGAGGAACGGGCGCGCTACGTGTACGCCATCTCCGAGGAGCTGTCGCGCACGCTGTCGCAGATTGATGGGGTGGTGACGGCGCGCGTGCATGTGGTCTTGCCGGTCAACGATCCCCTTGCCCTCAAGGTGCAGCCCTCGTCGGCGTCTGTCTTCATCAAGCATCGCGCCAACGTCGATCTCCAGCGGCTCACGCCCTCGATCAAGAACCTTGTGATGAAGAGCATCGAGGGCCTCACCTACGAGAACATCAGCGTTTCCTTCTTCCCCGCTGCCGTGATGGAGCAGCCCCCAGGTGACGTGTCGATCCAGTCGACGCAGCTCATTCCCACCGGGCTGGAAGAGGCAGGCTTCACCGTGCGAGACACCGTATTCCTGGGGTTGTCGGTGATCGCCCTGATGCTGGGTTCTGTCATTGCATGGAGACTCATGCGAAACCCCGTGCAGGCCGCCCCTGTCAATACGACGGACGGCGACCCGCAGGTCGCAAGGTAAGCCGACATGACGGCGCTGTTCAGGCGGACGCTGGGCCGGTGGGCAGTAAGCAGCGACCCGAATGCCTGGGTAGCGCTGATGAACGAAGCACACCAGAACCCTTCCGCCCACCTCCATGCCTCGGCATGGGCCCCTCTTTGCGGCACTTCGCGGCGCCTGTTGCTGCGTAGTGCCGAAGCGAACTTTCTGGCTGCCCGCAGCTTGTGGGAGCACGTTGAGCATCAGCACGGCTCCGTGCTCCCGCCCTTCGACTACGCGTTGAACCAGCCTCTGCAATGGAGGCTGGTCATGGCCGCCACCCGGCGAGAACTGACGACCCTGGCACTATGGTGCGGCGCTTGCGTCGTGCACCGGCAGATTGCGACCGCGGTCGACCGGGAGTCGGCGCGCCGGTTGCGCAGCCGCATGGGCCATGTGCTGTACACCGAAGTGCTGCACAAGCCGGCCCCTCTTGGGCGCTGCAAGGGACTAACGGCTGCCGGACTGCTCGCCGGCCGGTTCCTGCTGGATCTGGGCTGGAGCATGCTGACGGCATGGAACGACGACCCGCAGGGTCTGGCGCGCCGCCGCATTGAAGCGACAGCCGGTCCGCGCCGCAAGCCGGTGGAGCACTACGTGGGCAGCGGGGCACTCGCCATGGCTGGCGCGGCTCAGGCCGAATCGGCGTTGCTGGCCTTCGTGGCGCGGCACGGCAACCCCGGCGAACACAAGGAGTCCACCCCATGAAGCTCGCGCTGCTCCAGCGATTGCGTGTGGTACGTCAATACAAGATCGAACGTGCCGAGAAGGAGTGCAGGGTCATCCGTGAGGAAATCCTCGGTCTGGAGCACAACCTGGCCCTCGCCGTGCATCAGCATGCCGGCATGGTGGCGGAGAAAGATGGCCATCGCAGGGCCTGGAACGCCGCACGCCTGGAGATGCAGCCCTTCGACTCCCACGACATCATCTGCCACGAAGCACTGATGGCACGTTGCGATTCTCAGATCAACCAGGCGGGCCAGCTCATCGACGTTCGCCGCATGCAAGTGGAAGAAGGCAAGGAACGCCTTGCTCACGCGCAGCGGCAACTGGTGGCGCGCAGGATGGAGCTGAACAAGGCAGAAGAAGCTATCGCCCGGGTCCAGGCGGCCCTGCGCGAGCATGACGAGGCAGTGGAGGAAGACGAACTGGACGAGATTGCCGTCATGGGCCCTCGGCTGGCCTGGTGAGGTAAAGAGCCCCGTACATGACCCCCAACAAGATCGAGCAAGAAGCGCCTTGCGCACCTGACCACCCGGCCGCCGCCCCTCCCTTTCCCCCGCCGCAGGACGTAGAGGACTTCCGGGCCGCACTCACCGGAACTTTATGCGGCGTAGAGGACGTTTACGTCGAGCACCTGCACGACCATGAGCCGTCGCCCGAATCTCGGACGGCCCTGCGCGAGCACCGGAACATCGAAGAAGAACGAGACCGTCCCGCGTCCCGGCACGAGCACCGGACGGCAGCCGCCGTGGCCGCACAGCGGCAGTTGCACGACACGCCGCCTCAGCGACAAGACGGTCCGGCCTCCGGCGCTCCGCGCAAGCGCCGCCAGCGCATGGGATCGCATCAGGAACGGCAGGACACGATGGAGCCGCTGGCTCAGTTGATCGCGACCCTGCGCGCACGCCAGTCCGAACGGGTCACCGAACTCAACATCGTCCCGCCGTCACCCAACCGGCTGCGTCTTACGCTGCAGGTCAGCGGCGACGACGGGAACTTCGTTGTCAAGGCCCGCACCTCGCTTCCCCACGACCGGCGTGACGAGGTGAAGCAGGCCCTGAACGTGCTCGAGCGGATGCTGAAGCAGCGCCTCCCCGAGAGCGTGGCCGTGACCATCACCCTGCTGGCGTGAGGCCTGAGGCGCGAGATGCCACTCGAACTGCCCACCGAGGTCGCCGACCTGAAGATGATCCTGTTCGCAGTGGTGCTCGCCATGCCCAGGGTCGCGGGCCTGTTGTGGGTACTGCCCGTCATGGCGATGGCAGAGCTGCCTCAGATGGTGCGCCAAGTCGTGGCGATCGCGCTCAGCGTGCCCTTGCTGCCCATGACCTACCACGTCGCATCGACGGTCGACATCGTGCCTTTCGTGTGGGTGCTCACGATCCTGAAGGAGCTCGCCATCGGAGCCTTCATCGGCTTCGGGCTAGGCGTGTTCGTCTGGGTCTTCACACACCTGGGCGAGCTGGTGGACACCCAGTCCGGCTACTCGAACCTGTTCATCTTCAACAACATCGTCGGATCTGTCACCGGACCCTTCGGAAAGACAGCCACGCAGGCCGGGATCGCCCTGTTCATCGCGGTGGGCGGCCTGCGCGTGGCCATGGAAACGATGTTCGGCTCGTACGTCGTGTGGCCCATCCAGGAAGCGGTCCCCAAAGGCCGATTGCTGCTTGAGGCGTTCGCCATTACCCACGTCGAGTCGTTGTTTTCGCTGACCGTCAAGCTCGCCGCACCGGCGATGCTGATCCTGCTCATCTTCGAAGTGGCCCTGGGGCTGGTGGCCCGATTCGGCCGGCAGATTGACGTGTCATCGGTCTCCTTCGCCATCAAGGCACTGGCCGGCCTCGTGGTCCTGGCGGTGCTGTTGCAGTTCTCTGTAGAGATCGTGGGCGACGTGGCGAAGTCGGCCGAGGCACTGAGCCGCCTGCTGTTCGGCAACCCGCTGCCCAAGGGGACAGGCTCGTGAGCCAGGAAAAGTCCGAACAGCCATCATGGTGGAAGCTGGCGAAGGCACGCTACCGTGGTGAGATCCCGAACAGCAGGGAGGTGAACTCCGCGGCCGCGTTCGCTGCAGCGATGGCCTACCTGATGCTCGAGATCGACACCATCGTGCGTGACCTGCAGAACGTGTTCCACCTGGTGCTGCGCAACGTCTGGACGGCCGGCAAGCCGGACGCTCCGTACGCGAGTGAGATGATTCTCGAGCTGGGCATTGTCATGGCCCGCGTCTGCTTGCCGGTGCTCGTCATCGCCTGCATTGGGGCGATCGCGGCTGGCCTGACCCAGACGCGCGGCTTGGTGTCCTTCGAGCCCGTGAGGTTCAACCTGCAGCGCGTCAACCCGGTCAGCGGCACGATGAACCTGTTTCGTGTGCACAACCTTCTGCAGTTGCTCAAGCTCGTGTTCGGGCTGCTGGTCGTGTGCATCGTCGTGGCCGTAATGATCCGGGACATGCTGCCCGACATGATTCGCGCTGGCTACGCGCCGGCCAAGCAAACGGTGGTGCTGTCGTGGTACTTCGTAAAGAAGCTCGTCACGGCTGGCGTGGTGGTCGCCGCCCTCATGGCTACCGCCGACTATCTGATCACGCACTGGACGTTCATGCGCGGCATGAGGATGACCAAGGACGAGGTCAAGCAGGAGCAAAAGGACCTCGAAGGCGATCCGCTCATCAAGTCACGCCAGAAGGGCTTCTTCCGGGAGCTGCTCGACGCTACCACCCAGGAGCAGATCGAGAAGTCGAAGGTGCTGGTCGTCAACCCCACGCACGTGGCCATTGCGATCCGCTACCAGCCCGGAAAGATCGAGCTGCCCATGGTGGCAGCCAAAGGTCTGGACGACCGGGCCCTGGCGATGCGCAAGTACGCCGAGCGCGTCGGCGTGCCTGTGTACGAGAACCGCAAGCTGGCCCGTGAGCTGTACCGCAGTTGCCGACCGAAGGACTACATCCCGCACCATCATTTCGAGGCCGTGGCCGAAGTGTTCAAGTGGCTATCCAAGACTGAAGGCGCACGCAAGATGGCGGCCCGTGCCGCGGGTGCCGGAGGGAAACAGGCATGATGGCCTCTTCTGCCAACCTCTTGACGACACAGCTGCCGCGCTACTCGGCGCACCAACGGCGCTTCGTGGCGTGCTGCGCAGACCCCGAGGTGCGCAAGCTGGTGCCGCTGGGCGCACCATCGGGCTGCAGCGTGAGCGCCGTAGCGCAGAGCGAGACGTTCGCCACTTTCGACGGCCTGCGCATCGCATGGCGCGCTCCCGACGAGCAGGTGCACCTGGACACGTACTTGTCCGAGTGGGATCTGTTGGCCCTCGGCCTGTCGGCACAGGTGTGGCGGCATGCGCCTGTGAACTCGATCGCATCGCTGCTCAGTCCGCTGCTGCGTCCGCTGCTGGAAGAGTCGCGCCAGCAGGTCAGCCGCCTGCTCCGCTGCGAGGTGGCCCTCGGCATGCAGCGCCTCGATCCCCGCCGAGGCCCGGCCGAGGTACTTCCCCGGTTCCTGGCCACGGGCGTACCCCGGCTCGGACGCCTGAGCTTCGGCGTGTCGCCAACGCTCATCTCGGCATGCGAAGCGCTGCCATGGTCGCCGGCCGTCGCCGAAGCTGCGCAGCATGTGCCGCTCGAATGGGAGGTACAGGCCTCCTGCGGCGCATTGGCCCGGGATGTACAGCGCAACCTTGCCGTGGGCGACGTAGTGCGCACGCCGCTGCCTTCGATGGCCGATGTCGAAGCGGCCGTGGCCCTGGTCGCGAACCTGCGGTCATCAACGCCGCACAGCGCCCCGATCCCGCGGCGCCAGCTGAAGCTGGCCATCGATCGGTGGGGATGGATCCGAACCAAGTTCGAGGGTAGAGAGATGAGCGATAGCACCGACGAAAACATGCCGATCGATCAGCTGACGGTCCCGATCACCCTGCATCTGCCGTTGTCCTCGATGTCCCTCTTGGAGATATCGAGGTTCACACCTGGCTGGCTGGTCGAGACCGGCGTTCGCATCCACGATGTGGAAGTGAGCCTGTCCACAGCCGGGCAGCGCTTCGCGTTCGGCAAACTGGTGGCCATCGGCGACCAGCTCGGCGTGCAGATCACGCGCGTGGGGAACTCCCAATGAACGAGCTGGCGCAGGCCTCACCGGCCGATCCGCTGCTGTTGCTCACGGTGCTGATCGCCGTGGGCCTGCTGCCGTTCGTCGCTTTGTCAGTCACTGCGTTCACCAAGATCGTGGTGGTGCTCGGCCTGGTACGCCAGGCCCTGGGTGTCCAGCAGATCCCACCGAACATGGTGCTCAACGGCATCGCCATGATCTTGTCGGCCTACATCATGGCGCCGATCGCAAGCAAGGCTTACGACACCTTGTCGCCCGCGTTTTCCGAGTCGAAGCAGTTCGGCCGAAGTTTCTCCGACATGCCGGTGATTGCGCAGGCCATCAAGGAGCCGCTGCAGCAGTTCCTCACCAAGCACTCAGAGCCCAAGTACCGGCTCTTCTTCGTGCGCTCAACCGCGCAGCTGTGGCCTGAGGATGCCGCGAGCAAGGTGAAGGAAGACGACATGCTCGTCCTCATCCCGAGCTTCACCCTCACCGAGTTGACGGAGGCCTTCCAGATCGGATTCCTGCTTTACCTGGCATTCATTGCAGTCGACCTGGTAGTCGGCACCATACTGATGGCGCTGGGCATGCAAATGGTCTCGCCGAACATCGTGTCCATCCCGTTCAAGCTGATGCTGTTCGTCGCAGTGGACGGCTGGACTCACCTCATTCAGGGCCTTGTGCTGACCTACCGATGAACACGGCAACCCAGTCGAAATTCAAGCTCTTCGGCGATAGCGCGGGCGCGCTTCTGCCGCTCGGCCTCATCGGCATGGTGCTCATCATCCTGGTGCCGCTGCCCACGTTCCTCATGGACCTGCTGATCGGCGTGTCCCTGGCCTCCAGCCTGGGCATGCTGGTGCTGGCACTGCATGTCGAACGCATGCTGCACTTGTCCACCTTCCCCAGCCTGCTGCTCATCACCACGCTGCTGCGTCTGGCACTGAGCATTGCCACGACCAAGCTCATCCTGCTTCACGCGCATGCCGGCCAGATCATCGACGTCTTCGGCAGGGTCGTCGTGGGCGGCAACATCATTGTTGGCCTGGTGATCTTCGTGATCATCACGCTGGTGCAGTTCATCGTGATCGCCAAGGGCTCCGAGCGCGTGGCCGAGGTCGGCGCACGGTTCACGCTCGATGCCATGCCCGGCAAGCAGATGAGCATCGAGGCCGACGTGCGGGCGGGAGCGATCAGCATGGAAGATGCCCGCAACAAACGGGCCGAGCTGGACCTGGAGAGCCAGTTCCACGGCTCCATGGACGGCGCCATGAAGTTCGTCAAGGGCGACGCGATCGCCACGCTGCTGATTGCGCTCGTCAACATCATTGCGGGATTGGCCGTCGGCGTGGGGGCCAACGGCATGACCTTCCCCGATGCGCTGGCCCGCTACACCATCCTCACCGTGGGTGATGGCATGGTGGCACAGGTGCCGTCGCTGGTGACGTCGGTGGCGGCCGGCATCCTCATCACCCGCGTGTCGAATTCCGGCGGGGGCCGCCTCAGCGACGAGATCCGCAACCAGATCGCGGCGCAACCGTTTGCGCTGCTGCTGATCGGCGGCGTGCTCATCGTCGCGGCCATGGTGCCGGGCCTGCCGCACATCCAGTTCGCCGTCCTCGGCGGCATCATCGCCTTCGCCGGCTGGGCCACCATGAAGGCCAACCGTACAAAGGCTGCGCAGCCCGTAACCGCGAAACTGTCGCCTGAAGAAGTCCGGCTGGCCGAAGTGACGCTGGAGCGGCAGCTTCCGTCCTTCGCGCCGGGCCTATGGGTCGCGATGTCGCCCGGCATGACCGGCTGGTTCAACACGAACGTGGCCGCGCAGGAACTCAACACTGTGCGCATGCGGCTGCTCAAGCGCTACGGCCTGCCGATGCCCAAGGTGCGCTTCTTCGTTGACGAGGAGGTCCCGGAGCACTGCTACGTCCTGCACGTGTTCGATCTCGTGGTCGGCACGGTCGGCATCCCGCCCAACCACGTCGCCCGCAAAGGCTTGCATCCCGGGGCCCCGCAAGAGGCCATCGTGAACATCCCCTACCTCGGCACACTGACCTGGGTACCCGCCGCCGAGGCGAACGCCATGCGCGATCCCCAGGGGCCGCAGTGGCTCGCCGTATACAGCCTGATCGCGCTCCACCTCGAAGCCGTGGCTGTGGCGCACGCCGAGACGCTACTCGGCCTGGAAGAGGCCTACCAGATGATCACCAAGTTCGAGCGCGACATGCCCGAACTCACCAAGGAGGCCATGAAGGCCTCGCCGCTTCCGCGCACCTCCGACGTGCTGCGCAAGCTGGTCAGCGAGCGGGTGTCGATTCGCAACATGCGCGCCATCATGGAGAGCCTGCTCAACTGCGCGGGCCGCGAGCGGGACAACGCGATGCTGGCCGACCAGGTGCGCATCGACCTTGGCGTGGCGCTCGTGCAGCGTTTTCTCGATGCCAACTCCGAGATGCGACCCATCGTGATGGTCCCCGAGATGGAGCAATCGCTCGCCTCGGCTGTGCAGATGGGCCCGCGCGGTCCGATCCTGGCTCTCACACCCGACATGTCGCAGTCGATGCACGAGCAACTGGCCAAGGTGCTGAACCACGTGGCGCCCGAGGGCCAGGAAGTGCCCATGGTGGTGTCACCCGAAATCCGCCGCTCCCTGGCGAAGCTGCTCGCTCCGCGCTTCCCGCAGCTGTGCGTGTTCTCGTACCCCGAGCTGAGCCGCGACGTGACGATCAAGCCGCTGGCCGTGCTCACGACTGGCGCATCGTCATGAGCGGCATGCCGTATTCCGCCCACATGCCCGGCCGCCGCCATATCGCCATATGCCAGGAGGCTGATTGATGTCCGAGCCCTCGTACCCCTTTACCAACACCACCGACCGCCACGATGCACTGGTTGATGATGCGGTCGTGGAGGTCACGGTCTCCTTCGAGCCCATCCGGATGCGCATCTCCGAGTTCGAGGCCATGCGCGGCGGCTACGTGCTGAGCCTGGGCACGAGCCTGGACAGGGCGCAGCTTTCGGTCTGGGCCCACGGTGAGCGCCTCGCCCAGGCACGGCTGGTGGTGGTGGGCGAGAACGCCGGCGTCCTTCTCGACGCCGAACAGTGAGTGAGCCGCGGATGAACGCCCCGCACCCCGGACGAGCGCTGGACGCTGGCCTGCCGCGCTACACGCCCGTCAACATCGACATCGGCAACATCCTGGCCACGCGCATCGTGCGGCTCGGCGAGTTGCTCGGCGCGCCGGAGCTCATGGGGGTTCGCGTGCGCATGCTCCGCCGGACAACGCCCTCCCCCACGCAGCTCGTGATCGCGGGGCACCACGAGGTGCTCGCACGACTGGCCCTGCCTGCTGGCTGGTTGGCCAGGCAGTGGCAGCTGTCAGCGGCACTTGCGCCCCGCGTCCGTGATGCCGTCGCCGCGCAATGCCTGGGGCCCCTCATGGGCCCACTGCGATCCCTGTTCGATGACGAGTTGAGCGTACGGGTGGAGGACACCGATGTGCCCTGGCCCTGGCGCAAGGACGCTCTGGAGCTGGAGCTCTCGCTCGACAGTGACACGAGCGTCCTGGCCTGCTGTGTACACGAGAAGTTCGCTCCCCGCATCCGGGACCTGGCGCGCATGCTGCCCGCGTCCGTGCCGCTGCGCCGCACGGAAATCCCCATGTTCGCGGGCCACCAGATTCGTGTGGCCGCATCGCAGCTACGAATGCTCCAGGTGGGCGATCTCCTGCTCTGTGAAGAGCCGGAGATGCACGACGACACCCATCTGTCCGTCTTCGTGCAAGACACCCTCGGCGATGCCTCGCGGTCCCGCTTCTTCGGCGTCGTCCTATTCGAGGGCGGTCGTGTCACTCAGCTCGCGCCCGGCCACCGCATCGATCGCGCGCAGGCCGGCATCAGCGGGCCCGTGGTCACCGTCGATATCGTGCTGGGCCGCTTCACGACACCATCGATCGAGTGCCGCGGCCTCGCGCTGCGACAGCGGCTGGAAGCCCACGGTGCCTCGCGCAAGCGCCAGCTTCAGGTGTCCGGCCGCGTGATCGGCACCTTGCGCGAAACCCGGCTGGGCCGCAGGCGCGCATATGAGGTCGTGAGCCTGACCGGACAGGCCTGACCCGCTGCCTGGTCGATTCCTCGCCAGTCTCCGAGGTGCGGGTTAAACCGGATGTGGACCAGGAGACCCGCAGGCGCAACCTTGAGCCCGTGATGTGCCCTTTTGCATCACGTCCCCTCATCCAAGCAGGCACAGGCAGGCAAAGGAGACCCTCGTGAAAGTTAATGGCAGGTTCGACCCTTCTAAGTTCACGTTTCCTTCCGACTTCACCCATTTGTCGCTCAAGACGACGATGGGATCCGAGCGCTGGGGCGACGGCAAGGACAAGCCGTGGCATGACAAGCCCCCGCACCAACAGCCACCGAAGACGCACGGCAGTCATTGAGATCGCTCAAGTTCTGAAATGGGCCACCGCGCCGCACTTCACTCCAAGCGGCGCGGACCCCAAACATGCAAACATGGGTGATGCCACCGTTCTCATGGCATCGCGCTCTTGACTAGCGCTGCGCTGCGGGTCGAGACGTGAATCGCCCGCCGGGATGGCGAGCACTCGGTTCGTTCTGGCTCATCGGCCCCGGCTGCATGACGAGGGCCTTGCACTCCATGAGCACTCAGTAGGGTCGAGGACTGGCGCGCCGACTTTAGGCTCCGGTGGGTGTTCCACGGCT
>CBINKC010000110.1:0-14958 GCA_966251135.1 uncultured Burkholderiaceae bacterium | reverse complement strand
TGGCCACGTACAGCAGCTCGTCCTTGTTGGGCACGATGGTGTCGCTGTCTTGCAGGTAGCCCAGCTTGCGTGAGTCGATCGCGCTGGTGCCCACCTTGGCCATGGCGGCGCTGGTGAAGCCGTCCTTCAGAAACTGGAAGATGTCGGCGTTGGCGTTGCCCGCGGCGGCCATCTCGGCCGCGCGGCGGGCGATGCAGGTGAGGCCGCCGCCCCCCGGCAGCAGGCCCACGCCCACCTCCACCAGGCCGATGTAGGCCTCCATGGCGGCCACGCGCCTGGCGGTGTACATGGCCAGCTCGCAGCCGCCACCCAGCGCCAGGCCGCGGATGGCCGCGACCACCGGCACCTGCGCGTAGCGGATGCGCAGCATCGCGTCCTGCAGCTGCTTCTCCACGGGCTCGATGCCCTTGGCGCCGCTCTTCATGAACACGGGCATCAGCGATTCGAGGTTGGCGCCGGCGGAGAACACGTCGTCGGGCGACCAGATCACGAGGCCCTTGTACTGCGACTCGGCTATCTCTACGGCCTTCTGCAGGCCGTCGATCACCGCCGGGCTGATGAGGTGCAGCTTGGCGGTGATGCTGGCGATGGCGATCTCGCCGTCGAGCGTCCAGACGCGCAGGTCCTCGTTGCGGAACAGTTCGGTGCCCGCCATGAGTGCCGGCACCGCGCCCGAGCCGAGCACCGACTCCGGGAACAGCTGGCGCTCGTACACCGGCAGCCGGCTGCGCGGCACGTAGCGGCCCTGCGAGGCACTCCACGAACCTTCCGGCGTGTGCACGCCCGCGTTCGCCGCGACCGGGCCTTCGAACACCCAGGCCGGCAGCGGCGCCTTCGACAGCGCCTTGCCGGCATCGATGTCAGCCTGCACCCATTCGGCCACCTGCTTCCAGCCCGCTTCCTGCCACAGCTCGAAGGGGCCTTGCGTCATGCCGAAACCCCAGCGCATGGCGAAATCGACGTCGCGCGCGGTCTCGGCAATCTCGGCCAGGTGCACGGCCGCGTAGTGGAAGCCATCGCGCAAGATGGCCCACAAGAACTGAGCCTGCGGGTTGCTCGACTCGCGCAGCAGCTTCAGACGCTGGGGCGCGGGCTTCTTGAGCACGCGGCCCACGATCTCGTCGGCCTTCTGGCCGGCCGGCACGTAGTCGCCCTGGGCCGGATCGAGCCGCAGGATGTCCTTGCCGACCTTCTTGTAGAAACCCGCGCCGCTCTTTTGCCCCAACGCGCCACGCTCGATGAGCTGCTGGACGATCTCGGGCGTGGCATAGGAGGCGTAGAACGGATCGTCGGCCAGGTTGTCCTGCAGCGTGCGGATCACATGCGCCATGGTGTCGATACCCACCACGTCGGCCGTGCGGAAAGTGCCCGAACTCGCCCGGCCGAGCTTCTTGCCGGTGAGGTCGTCGACCACGTCGTAGGTGAGGCCGAAGTTCTGCGCCTCCTTCATGGTGGCCAGCATGCCGGCGATGCCCACGCGGTTGGCCACGAAGTTGGGCGTGTCCTTGGCGCGCACCACGCCCTTGCCCACGCTCGTGGTCACGAAGGCTTCGAGCTGGTCGAGGATCTCCGGCTTCGTGTCGGGCGTGGGGATGAGTTCGACGAGATACATGTATCTCGGCGGATTGAAGAAGTGGATGCCGCAAAAACGCGGCTTGATCTCTTCCGGCAGCACCTCGGCCAGCCGGGTGATGGACAGCCCCGAGGTGTTGGAGGCGACGATCGCATGCGGTGCCACCGCGGGCGCGATGCGCTTGTACAGGTCGAGCTTCCAGTCCATGCGCTCGGCGATGGCCTCGATGATGAGGTCGCATTCGCTCAGCCGGTCGAGGTGCTCCTCGTAGTTGGCCTGCTCGATCAACACCGCGTCCTCGGGCACGCCCAGCGGCGCAGGCTTGAGCTTCTTCAGGCCGTCCACGGCCTTGGCCACGATGCCGTTCTTCGGGCCCTCCTTGGCGGGCAGGTCGAACAGCACGACCGGCACCTTCACGTTGACCAGGTGGGCAGCGATCTGCGCGCCCATCACGCCGGCGCCAAGCACGGCCACCTTGCGCACAGGAAATCGGTTCATGGTCTTTCCTTGGTTGATGTCTGTCGACGCATCACTCGACACGTCACTCCACTTGTCATTCCACTCGGATCCAGGTCTGGGTGCGATAGAAAGGCCCCAGGTAACCGCGCAGCTGCAGCTTCTTGCCGCCTTCGACGGTGCGCACGCGCGCCCTGTACACCTTGCCGTTCTTGGGGTCGGTCACGTCACCGCCTTCCCACCACTCGGGGTCGTCGGCGCTGTGCTTCAGGCGGCGCAGGATGACGAGGCCCTGCAGGGGCTGGCCCTTGCGCTCGTCGGTGCACTTGTCGCACACGGCATCGGCCCGCGTCTTGGGGTCGAGGAGCTTCTCAATGCGGCCAGTGAGCACGCCCGTGTTCTCGCTGATGCGCACCAGCGACTTCTCGGTGGCCCCATCATCGTCGATGGTCTTCCACAGGCCCACTGGCGACGTTTGCGCCCAAGCGCCCATGTGCACAGCCAGTGTCGCCGCGACCGCCGCGATACCCTTGCTTGCCTTGCCCCAGGTCATGCTTTTCCTCCTTGTGTCGATGTTTGTCGATTGCATCAGAACAGCGCCTCATCCATGTCCATGAGGGGCTTGGCGCCGGAACGCGACGTACGGATGAGCGAGGCCGTCTCGGGCAGGAGCTTGGCGAAGTAGAAGCGCGCGGTCGCCAGCTTGGCCCGGTAGAACGGATCGCCCGAATCGACCCTGGCGAGCGCCACGCGGGCCATGCGCGCCCAAAGGTAGGCGAAGACAAGATGCCCGCACACCCGCAAGTAATCCACCGCCGCGGCGCCCACCTCGTCGGCATTCTGGAAGGCCTTCATGCCCAGCTCGGCGGTGAGCTTGCCCACCTTGTCGCCGAGATCCGCGAGCGGATTGATGAACTCCTGCATCGCCTCGTTCACGCCTTCTTCCTCGATCAACTCGCGCACCATGCGGTCGAACTTCTTCAGCCGCATGCCGTTGTCGGCGAGCACCTTGCGGCCCAGCAGGTCCAGCGACTGGATCGTGTTCGTGCCCTCGTAGATCATGTTGATGCGGGCATCGCGCACGAACTGCTCCATGCCCCATTCCCGGATATAGCCGTGGCCGCCGAAAACTTGCAGGCAGTGCGACGTGGCGATCCAGGCGTTGTCGGTGAGGAAGGCCTTGACGATGGGCGTGGCCAGCGCGAGCAAGTCGGCGGCCTCGGCGCGCTCGTCCTCGCTGGCCGATGACAGCTCCTTGTCCGCCAGGAGCGCCGCCCATACGGCAAAGGCGCGGCCACCCTCGGCATAGGCCCGCGCAGTGAGCAGCATCTTGCGCACGTCGGGGTGCACGATGATCGGGTCGGCGGGCTGGTCCGGCGCCTTGGGGCCCGACAGCGCGCGCATCTGCAGCCGGTCCTTTGCGTAGGCGGCAGCGTTCTGGTAGGCCACCTCAGTGAGACCCAGCGACTGCATGCCCACGCCGATGCGCGCGGTGTTCATCATCACGAACATCGCCTGCAGACCCTTATGCGGCTCGCCCACGAGCGTACCGATGGCGCCGTCGAGCACGATCTGCGCGGTGGCGTTGCCGTGGATGCCCATCTTCTCCTCCAGGCCGCCGCAGTAGATGGGGTTGCGCTCGCCGAGCCTGCCGTCGGCCCCGACCTTGTACTTGGGCACGATGAACAGCGAGATGCCCTTGGAGCCGGGCGGCGCATCGGGCAGTCGCGCGAGCACGAGGTGCACGATGTTCTCCGCCATGTCGTGCTCGCCGGCGGAAATGAAGATCTTGTTGCCGGTGATGCGATAGGTGCCGTCGGTCTGCGGCTCGGCCTTGGTGCGCAGCAGGCCGAGGTCGGTGCCGCAGTGTGGCTCGGTCAGGCACATGGTGCCCGTCCAATGGCCGCTCACGAGCTTGGGCAGGTAGATGCGCTTCTGCTCGGGCGTGCCGTGCGCCATGAGCGCCTCGTAGGCGCCATGCGACAAGCCGGGGTACATCGTCCAGGCCTGGTTCGCCGAGTTGAGCATCTCGTAGAAGCACTGATTCACCACCACCGGCAGGCCCTGCCCGCCGTACTGGGCATCGCACGACAGCGAGGGCCAGCCGCCTTGCACGTACTGCGCATAGGCCTCCTTGAAGCCTGCAGGCGTGGTGACGGCGTGTGTCGCCTTGTCGAGCCGGCAGCCCTCGCGGTCGCCCACCGCGTTGAGCGGTGCAACGACCTGCGCGGCGAACTTGCCACCTTCTTCCAGCACGGCGTTGATGGTGTCTGCGTCGATCTCGGCGTGGGCCGGCAACGCCTTCAGCTCGTCGACGACGTTGAACAGTTCGTGCAGCACGAACTGCAGGTCGCGCAACGGAGGGGTGTACTGGGCCATCGCTTGAACTCCTGTGGAAGGGGATGGAAGAACCTAGCCGCGCGACTTGCGCGCGAGACGGGCCGCGGCCGCGGGTTGCGCAGGAACGGTGTAATAGGCGATCAGACGTTCGAAACCGGTGCGCACCCGGTCGAGCGCGCCGGGGTTGCGCAGGAAACGGGCATCGTGGTGCAGCGCGAGGATCAGACCGTGCAGTTCGAACACCAGCTGGTGCGGGTGGGTATCTGCCCGCAGGTGCCCTGCCTCCACCGCCATGCGCACGGCGCGCTCCAGCGCCGATTGCCAGGCCTGCACCATCGTCACCAGCGCGTCGCGCACCGGGCCGGGACGGTCATCGAACTCGACCGCGCCGCTGATGTAGATGCAACCGGAATCGATCTCCACGGACACACGCCGCGTCCAGCGCTCGAACAGGGCTGTGAGCCGGGGCAGGCCGCGCGCCTCTCGCATCGCAGGGAAGAACACCTCTTCCTCGAACTTCGCGTGATATTCGCGGACGACCGAGATCTGCAGTTCCTCACGCGAGCCGAAGTGGGCAAAGACGCCCGACTTGCTCATGTGCGTGACCTCGGCCAGCGCCCCGATGGACAACCCCTCCAGCCCCATGTTGGCTGCAAGGCCGAGCGCCGCCTCCAGGATGGCGGCGCGCGTTTGCTGACCCTTCAACAGGGTGCGCTGCGAACCCGCGGATTCGCGCGTGGGGGCAGGGTGGTCGCTCACGGGCACGCAAGACAAAACGAACGGTCGTTCTATTTTGCCGACTTCCAGCCTGCCGGCACAAAGACCGGGCTGATGTTCTAGGCATTCGTGTCTATTGCAACGAAACCGGAGGCAGGGTTTACCCCCAACCCGCCGGCACGCTCCCGGCCCACACCGACGTGGCCGCAGTGCTGTCCGCAAGGCTCGTGCCTATTGAGTCACGACAGGGTAATGGTTTACGCTCGCGCGGAGGAGTTTGCGCGTGGAAGTTCTGCAGCTCGACATCTCCGGACGCCCCCAGGCCTGGATCTCGGCCAAGGAAGCGGCGTGCATCTATGCCAGCGACGGCGTCGCCTGGACGCTGGGGGATGCGTATTACGTCCTGCGTGGCGGCACGCAGCGGCGCACAGGCCTGCAGTCTCGCATCGAAGTCCATCCCATCATCGCGGTGCGCGGCGCCATTCCCAGCCGCGCATGGCGCGCCTCGCCGGCCCTGTCGAACCCGAAGCTGTTCGTGCGCGACCGCTACATCTGCGCCTACTGCGGCCATCGTTTCCCCGCCGAGGAACTCACGCGCGAGCACATCCGGCCCACCTCGCGCGGCGGGCGCGACACCTGGATGAACTGCATCACCGCCTGCCGGCCCTGCAACGGCCGCAAAGGCAGCCGCCTCCCCGAGGAGGTGCACATGTCGCTGCTGTACCTGCCCTACGTGCCCAACTTGCACGAGGACATGATCCTGCGCGGACGGCGTATCCTCGCCGACCAGATGGAGTTCCTGCTCGCCAGCGTGCCGCGGCACAGCCGGCTGCACGGCTGATCCACCGCGTCAACCTCCGTCCGCCCGCACCCGTTCGCCGGTGCATCCCGATCCTTCAGGAGCCCCCCATGAAGACCTTGCTCGCCGCCGCGATGGCCGCAGCCACCCTCGCCGCCTGCAGCACCACCAGCCCCGATGTCATCCAACGAGAAGACGCGCAGCGTCTGTCGCAGGTGCAAGACGGCACCGTGCTGTCGGTCCGCCCGGTCGTGGTGGAAGGCAGCCAGAGCGGCATCGGCGCGGCCGCCGGCGGCGTGGCGGGTGGCGTGGCGGGCTCTTCGGTCGGCGGCAAGCGCGAGCAGGTCGTCGTGGGCGTGCTGGGCGCTGTGGCCGGCGCCGTGGCGGGCCACGCAATGGAGCGCTACGGCACGCGTGAACAGGCCGTCGAGATCCTGGTGCAGCTGCGCAACGGCGAACGCCGGTCCATCGTGCAGGCCAAGGGCAACGAGACCCTGCAGCCGGGCGACGCGGTGATCCTCGTGACCACCGGTGGCAAGACCCGCGTATCCCGCGCACCGGCGTCGTCAGCCGTGCCCGCGCCCAAGAGCTGAGCAGGCGCGCTGCCACGCGGACGACGACGCGCCCCCCGGGGCGCGTTTTTTGTTCGTGCCGCCCGCGGCCTTCGAGGGGATTGAGCCGCCCCAGGCCCTGTGCTCTACTCGCCGCCGCCGTTTTTCCTGACAACAACAAGCAGCGAGTGGGCGTCCATGCAGGCCGACTGCGCGTGCGAGGAGCCGACATGGCGGACCGGGTTCTTTTCAAGCTGCGCGCCGCGCCCCTGCCCGAGGGGCGCCTGCCTCGAGCGTTCCAGGAGGCGCAGCGCTCGGCCGCGGCGTTCGAGGAGGATCCCTTCTTGCCGCGGCGCCTGCTGAGAGTCGACCAGGCCCTGGACCTCTCCGCCACCGCCCGCTCTACCGAAGCCGGCCAGCAGCCCCACGCTATCGGCGCCATCGAAGGCCAAGTGGTGGTGCTGGAGCTGCCCGACGGCGTAACCGTCATCACCCACCCCGACAGCCTGCGCGAAACGCTGGAGCGCATCGACCCGCAGTCGGTCGATGCCGACGGCGCCGTTGATTTCGAGCGGGCCCTGCGCACGCGCGGCGCGGGCCTGCGCGGCAGCTTTGGCGATGCGCTGACCGCCGGGCTCAACGCCGTGGTCTCGCGCGTCTACACCCTCACGGTGGGGCAGGCGGCGGATCCGCTGATCGAAGCCGCGCGCCGCAAGGCCGGCGAATGGCTGGGCATGAAAGCCGAAGAGCAGATCGAGCAGTACGCCGGGGTGGGCGTGAGCTGGATCGGCACTCGAGCACTGATGTGGGCCATCGAAAGCCGGCTTCCTCACGAGCCGGGCCTGTACCGCTGGGCCGACGGCGGGCTCACCGCCCGGCTCGATGCCGGAGACCCCCAGCTGCAGCGCGATGCGGGCGCCGGCCCGCTGCTGGTGTTCATCCACGGCACCGCATCGAGCACCGCGGGCAGCTTCGACGACTTGCAGGCTGCGTCCACCGGCGACTGGAAAGCCTTGGAAGACCGCTACGGCGATCGCGTGCTGGCCTTCGAGCACCGTACGCTGTCGGAAAGCCCCATCGACAACGCGCTGCAACTGGCGCGCGCGCTGCCCGCCCATGCCACGCTGCACCTGGTGACGCATTCGCGCGGCGGCCTGGTGGGCGACCTGCTGTGCCTGCAGGACCTCGACGGGCTGGTCGAGCACTATGCGCTCGATATGGCCGAGATCGGCGAGCCCGACCCCGGCGAGCGCGAGCGGTTGCGCCGCGAGCTCGCCCGGGCGCACGCCGAACAGCGCGGCGCGCTGCACGAGCTGGCGGCAGAGCTGCGGCGCAAGCAGCTGCGCGTGGAACGCTACGTGCGCGTGGCCTGCCCCGCACGCGGCACCCGCCTCGCCAGCGGGAACTTCCATGTGTTTCTCTCCGCGCTGCTGTCGGTGATGGGCTGGGTGCCGGCCTTCAAGGGCAACCTGCTGTACTCCGCATTCAAGCGCGTGGTGCTGGAGGTCGCCAAGAACCGCACCCGGCCCCAGCTGGTGCCCGGAATCGAAGCCATGCTGCCCGGCTCGCCCCTGGCACGGCTGCTCGCCCGCGCGACGCCTCAGCCCGGCTTGCAGCTGGCCGTCATCAGCGGCGACGTCGAAGGCGGCGGCTGGCTCAAGCGGCTGGGCGCCCTGTTCACCGACTTCGTGTTCTTCGACGACACCGACAACGATCTCGTGGTCGACACCGATTCCATGGCCGCTGGCGTGGCCCGCCCCGGCGCGACTCGCGTGCTGTTCGACCAGGGCCCGCAGGTGAACCACTTCCGCTACTTCATCAACGAGGACACGCGCCAAGCGTTGCGCCGCTGGCTCACCGAGTCCTCGGTGGAAAACATCGACGTCTTCCTGCCGCTGCGCGGACTGGAGGACACGCTGCCGGCCCCGGCACGCAAGCGAACGCGCGCCGCGGCGGCGGCTGTGGCGGCCCTGCCCGTCACGGTGATGCTCCCTGGGATCATGGGATCGCACCTGTGGGTGAACCGGCGCGAGCGCGTGTGGTTCAGCGTGCCCGCGCTCGCCACGGGCGCTCTGGCGCGGCTGCGCATGGCGCCGGGCGACAAGAAAGACGGCGTCGAGGCGGAGGCCCTCTTCGCGCAGAGCTACGGTGACCTCGTGCGCCATCTCGAATGCACGCAGCGCATCGTGCCCTTCCCCTACGACTGGCGACAGCCGCTGGACGTGTTGGCCGACCGGCTGGCCGCCATGCTGCGCCGGGAGCTGGATGCCGCCCGAAGCCCGCGGCAGCCGCTGCGCCTGCTGGCCCACAGCATGGGCGGCCTGGTGGTGCGCGCGCTGGTGCACCGCCACGCCGCCCTCTGGGACGAGCTGATGGCACGCGACGGCGCGCGCCTGGTGATGCTCGGCACGCCTCACCAGGGCTCGTACCTGATGGTGGAGACGCTGCTCGGCAAGACCGGCACCGTGCGCCAGCTGGGCATGCTCGATCTCTCGCACGGCCTGCAAGAGGTGCTGGACATCGTCGCCAGCTTCCCTGGGGCGCTGCAGTTGCTTCCCAAGCCCGGCTTCGCCGACACGGGCCACGACGCACCGGCCCGGAACTACTTCGACCCCGCCGTGTGGGCGGCCTTCAAGCCCGAGATGCGCGACCTGTGGTTCGGCGACGGCGTGTGCGCCGTACCCGCGGCCGCCGTTCTGGAACAAGCCCGATGGCTGTGGGCGCGCGACGGCCAGGCGCGCCCCGCGTTGCCGGCCCGGCACGAAAAGAAGGTCGCCTATGTGTTCGGCTGCGCGGCGCGCACGCCCTGCGGCGTCACCCGCGCAGGCGGCCGCTGGAAGATGCTCGGCACGCCGCTGGGCGACGGCTCGGTGACCTGGGAATCGGGCCGCATCGACGGCATCGGCCAGTTCTTCTACATGCCCGCCGAACACGGTGCGCTGGCCGACACCGAGGCCTATTTCGATTCGGTTGCGGGCCTGCTGGAGCAAGGCGATGGCGGGCTGCTGATGACGAGCCCGCCCGCGCTACGCGGCGCCGGGGAGGCGCCGCCGGTGGCCACGTACGACGCCGGGCCGGTGCCCTACCCCACCGGCTTGGAGCTGGCCGGCGGCCTGTTCGGCGCAGGCCGGGCGCTGCGTGCGCGCGAACGGCGGCCCAAGGTGCTGACGGTGCGCGTGCGGGCCATGGACCTGCGACAGGTGACGCAGCCGATCCTCGTGGGCCACTACGAGCAGGACGCGATCTCCGGCGCCGAGTCGGTGATCGACCGCCACGTGGTGCGCGGCGAGCTGAGCGTGCGGCAGCACCTGGGGCTGTACGCCGGGCCGGTCGGCACCGCCAGCGCGGTGCTGCTCGGCGCGAGCCCCCAGGAGCGACAGCGCGGCAGCATGCGCGGCGCCGTGGTTGCGGGCCTGGGTCCCTACGATGGATCCCTCACGGCCGCCAAGCTCACCGACGCCGTGCGCGCCGCGGCCCTGCGCTACCTCGTGCACCTGCTCGACACCGGCACGCTGGACGGCGACAGGCCGGAAGGCGTGAAGCTCGCCAGCCTGCTGCTGGGCTACAACTCCGCCGCCAACCTGACCATCGCCGACTCCGTGCAAGCGCTGATCCGCGGCGTGGCCGATGCCAACCGGCATTTCGTGCAGACCACCTCCTCGAAGCTGCGCATCACCGGCCTCGACATCGTGGAGCTCTATCTCGACACGGCGATCACCGCCACCTACGAGGCGAGGCAGGTGGCCCAGGCGATGAACGGCGACACGCGCAACGGTTGCCGCATCGAGGTGGACCCGCTGCTGCATCGGGGCGAAGGCATGCGCCAGCGGCTCCACGACGGGCGCGCCGGTTCGTCGTACTGGCCGCGCCTGATGATCACCGGCGCATCGGGCGGCGCCTCGCGCGCCAGCGCCCCGGCCGGGGCCGGCGCGGCCACGCCAGCGACACCCGCGGCACCCCGGTATGCCGATCGGCTGGATTACCTCTACCTCGGCCAGCGCGCACGCGCCGAAGCCACCGTGCAGCAGCGCCAGCCGGGCCTCGTCGAGAGCATGGTGCAGCGGCAGTTGATGACGCTCGCCTACGACGCCGATTTCAGCCGCACGCTCTTCCAGCTGCTGCTGCCGCACGACTTCAAGGACACCGCGCGCCAGGCACAGCAGATGGTGTTCGTGCTCGACGGCTACACCGCAAACTTGCCTTGGGAGCTGATGCTGGCCGACGACCGGCCGCTGGCCACGCGCACGGCGATGGTCCGCCAGCTCTCGTCCACTCGCTATCGCTCGCGCATCAACCAGACCACCGTGCGGCGCGCCTACGTGGTGGGCAACCCCTCGACCGCCGGCTACTTCAAGGCCTGCGCGAGCCCGCAGGTCGTGGGCGCAACCGCGCTCGATGATCTCCCCGCAGCCGAGCGCGAAGCGCATGTGGTGGCCGAGAGCCTGCTGCGCCAGGGCTTCGAGGTCGAGCGCAGCATCGGCGCCGACCAGGGCGCCACCGCACTGATCAATCGCCTGTACCGCCAGCCTTACCGCGTCGTGCACATCGCCGGGCACGGCGTGGTCGACGAGCCCGGCGCCGATGGCCAGGCGCGCAGCGGCGTGGTGCTGTCCGACGGCCTGCTCATCACCGCAGCCGAGATCGACGCAATGGAGAGCGTGCCCGACCTCGTGTTCCTCAACTGCTGCCACCTCGCCCGGGTCGACGCCGAACCCGTGGCCTTCAACAAGCTGGCCTCCAGCCTGGCGCGGCAGCTCATCGACATCGGGGTGCGTGCCGTCGTGGTGGCCGGCTGGGCGGTGGAAGATGCGCCCGCGAGCCTCTTCGCAGAAACCTTCTACGAGCGGCTGCTGGCCGACAACCTCCCCTTCGGCGAGGCCGTGTTCCAGGCGCGGTGTGCCACCTGGGAGCGCTATCCCACAAGCATCACCTGGGGCGCCTACCAGGCCTATGGCGACCCGGGCTGGCGGCTCGATCCGCGGCTCGACGGCGCCACGATGGTCTCCCGCCGCGACACGCGCATCGCCTCGCCCGAAGAGCTGCTGGACCGCATCGACTGCGAGCGGCAGGAATTGCAGCGCAACGGCGAGCTTCTGAGCGCCGGTGAGGCGCGCCGGCGGGTGGCCCGCGTGCAGACCGCTTTCGCCGGCGTGCCGGACGAGTGGTCCGCGCGGCCCGACCTGCTCACGGCGCTGGGCTCGCTCTACATCGACCTGGGCCCCGGCTACTTCGAACTGGCGCGCCAGTGCCTGCAGCGCGCCGTGACCGCTTCGGACCGCGAAGGCAAGGCCACGATCCGCGCGATCGAGCAGCTGGCGAACGTGGAATCTCGCCTGGGCGAGGCGACCCGCGACCCGGCGATGGCGGCCCGCGGCATCGAGCGCCTGACGCAGCTGGTACGGCTGACGAGCGAGCCGCTGCCCGCCGGCATGGCGAGCGATCGCGCCGCAGCCACCACGCATACCGAGCGCGCCGGGCTGCTGGGCAGCGCCTGGAAGCGCAAGGCGGCCGTGCATGCGCGGGCCTATCTCGAGCGCGGCGCGGACGACGATTTCGCCGCCATGGCCGACGCGCTCGACCACAGTACCCGCGCCTACGAGGCCATGGCCAGCAAACTGGGTGACAAAGAGCTGAGGCCCTACCCCACGCTCAACTGGTTGTTCCTGTGGTCGCTCACCGCCGCCCTGGAAGACCGCAAGGCCTACGTCACGCATGCGCAGCGCTGCGCTGCGGCGGCGAACGCGGCGTATGCGGAGGAGGCCGACGCCTACAACGCCCTCATGTACGCCGATGCGGGTCTGGTGGCGGCGTTGCTCGACGACTCGCTGGCCGCCGCCGTGACGGCCAGCAACGCCGCGCTGGACAGCCTGGCGTGTGGCTATGAGGACGCGCTCGACAGCACGATCCTCACACCACGCGAACGCGATTCGGCAGTCCGGCAGATCCGTTTGATGGCGCTCTTCCATCATGCCTACGAAAGGGCGCGCACCGCGCCGGCCACCGAGTCGGTCGGCGACCGGCTCGATCACCTCGCCGACCGGCTGAGCGTGGCGTCGGGTACAGAAGCGCAGGCACCCGCGGCCGAGCTTGCACCTGCCCCGAAGCCCGCGAAGAAGGCGGCGAAGAAGCCAGGATCCGCGAAGCGCCCCCGCGCGAGGGTCAAACCGCCCGCGGACAGAAAAGGGTGAGCCGGATCGGAAGCGTTCCATGTCGATGTGGGGGTCACGACGAGGACCGCAGTGGGGCGTCACATCCGCCCCGAGTTCACAGAGATCGCGTGTCGGAAGGCAGCGATGAAGTCGGATACCGTCTGCGGAGATCGCAACCCCTGCGGTTGCAGCGCTCGAACCTCCACCGGAACCTCTGGCACCAGCGAGCGCATGTGCAACCCCCTGCCACCCGCCTGCGCGGTGAACGAGTCGATGATGGCCGGGCCAAAGCCCTGCTCCGCCATCACCATGGCAATGTGGTGCGTCTGAACAGTGATCCCCGCGCGCGGCGTCATCCCCATGCGCGTCCATTGGTCAGCCAGGACAGCGCCCAAAGGGTCGCGCTCATCAATACAGACAAAGGGTTCCCGCAGGACATCCTGAAGGTCCACCGAGCTGCGGCGATCGGCAGATGTCTTGCCGCGCGGCGTCGCGCAGACCAACCTCCCTGTGGCCACGAGCTCCTCGGACAGCGCAGGGTGAGGAAGCCGGCCATAAACGATGCCGACATCACCCTCCTGCAGCGCCATGGCGCGGGCAATGTCATTGGAGTGCAGCGTCCGCACGGAGATGGGCAACTTGCGATATCGAGCCCGGAAGATCTTCAAAGCATCGGGCAACGCCTTCACCGCGAGCGAGGGCACGATCAGGATCCGGAACCTCTGCCCCTCTCCGCTGCCTAGTGCGGCCCCCATCCGCCTCACGGACTCGAGCTGAGAGATCAGCGACTGAATCTCTGGATAAAGCGCCCGTGCCTCGCGAGTGGGTATCAATCGACGCCTCTGGCGCGTGAAGAGTGCGTAGCCCAACTGCAGCTCGGCATGCTGCAGGGCTTGCGTGATGGCAGGTTGCGTCACGTGCAGCAGCTTCGAAGCGGCGCTGGCGGAGCCCGTCAGCATGACGGCGTGGAAAACCTCGATGTGCTTCAAACGCATGGCCATGCCCCTCCTGTCATAAGTTCAGCTTATGGAATAGAGCAGAAGTTTGATGCACGGGGTGCCGCAGCGTCCCTATGCTCATCCCCACCGCAACCTATTCTTCAGCGAAGTCATGAAGGTCACCGTCACCATGCGCCGCTTCATCCGTCGCAATCTGCAGGACAACTTCATCAAGGCGCTGCCCGGCAGGCCGACCGACGCATGAAGCACCTGAACCCGCGCGCTGTGTGCGGCAACTCTCCAGCCTCGCCCGGAGCGCCGGGCGTCGTAGGGGTTCTTGGCGGCATGGGGCCACTGGCCACGGTGGATTTCATGCGCAAGATGATCGAGTCGACTCCTGCAGACGCGGATCAGGACCACGTCCCGGTGGTTGTGAGCTGCATTCCCCAGGTGCCCGACCGGACGGCAGCATTCCGTGGCGAAGGTGAATCGCCTCTGGGCGCCATAGTCGGTAGCGGTCGGCGCCTGGTCGCTGCAGGTGTGGGCTTGGTGGTCATCCCCTGCAACACCGCCCACTTGTGGTTCGACGACGTGCAGGAAGCCTTGGGTCTGCCGATGCTGCATCTCGTGGACGCCGCGATGGATGAAGCACTCGCAAGCGTTGCAGACGGAGGCAAGGTCGGTTTGCTGGCAACGGACGCGACGCTCGCTTCTGGGCTCTACTTGAACCGGTGCCACCCCGACGGTCGCAAAGTGGCATGGCTCCTACCCACCGCTGGAGAGATGCTGGGTCTGGTGATGCCGGGCATCGCCGCCGTCAAGGCGGGGCAACTGGGGTCGGGCGCCGGTCTCCTCGGCAAAGCAGCACAGGCGCTGCGCATCCGCGGCGCGGACGCGCTCGTTCTGGGTTGCACGGAAATACCTCTGGTTCTTGACTCTGCATCTGCCGGCCTTCCCGTCGTCGATGCGACTGCGGCATTGGCGCGCACAGCGGTCCAGTGGGCGCTGAAACAACGGTAGGAGCAGCTGCGGTGCCGCTTCGCAAACTGGAAACGGCGGGCTTAAGCGAGGGCTTCAGCGAGATGGCCGGAGGAAGTCGCGAACGGGACCTTGGGTGCTTCGGTGGTAGGCCGTGCTGGGCTTGAACCAGCGACCAACGGATTATGAGTCCGCTGCTCTAACCAACTGAGCTAACGGCCCCCGAAACGTCCACTCCTTGCGCCGCCGCTCGGAGACACCGAGCTGACGGCTAGCGCGGGATTGTAGAAGCGGCTATTGGCCGTCCCGGCACTTACCTCTGCGACAGCGCGTTCGACACCAGCCGCGACGTGATGTCGACGATCTGGATCATGCGCTCATAGGCCATGCGGGTGGGTCCGATCACGGCCAGCGTGCCCACCACTTGGCCGTCCACCTCGTATGGGGCGGACACCAC
>CBINKC010000109.1:0-15157 GCA_966251135.1 uncultured Burkholderiaceae bacterium | reverse complement strand
TCTTCAGCACCGAGAAGATGGTGCCGATGCTCACGTTCACGTCGATGTTGCTGGAGCCGTCGAGCGGGTCGAACAGCAGCAGGTACTCGCCCTGAGGAAAGCGGTTGGGCACCGCGTAGATGCCCTCCATCTCCTCCGAGGCCATGGCGGCGAGGTGCCCGCCCCATTCGTTGGCCTCGATCAACACCTCGTTGGCGATGATGTCCAGCTTCTTCTGGACCTCGCCTTGCACGTTCTCGCTGTCGGCGCTGCCCATCACATCGCCCAGCTGACCCTTGTTCACGGCGATGCTGATGCGCTTGCAGGCGCGCGCCACGACCTCGATGAGCAGCCGCAACTCGGCGGTGATGTGGCCATGCTGGCGTTGTTGTTCGATCAGGTACTGCGTGAGGCTGACTCGTCGCGTCATGGAAAGGACAGAGGGGTTGATGGTTTCGCGGGTTTTCAAGCGTCCGCCAGGGCGCGCGTCACGATCTCGCGCACGTCGTTGGACAGGTCGGGCTTCGCCGCCACGCGGGCCACGGCCTCGCGGGCCGCGCTGCGGAACGGCTCGGCCAGCCGGCTCCAGCGGTCCATGACGCGCGCAATGCGGGCGGCCAGCTGCGGGTTGAATGCGTCGAGATCCAGCACCCGATCAGCCCAGAACACGTAGCCCGCGGCGTCTGTGCGATGGAACGCTGCCGGGTTGGCCATGCACAGCGCGCCGATCAGGCTACGCGCCCTGTTGGGATTGCGGATGTTGAAGTCCGGGTGGTTCATCAGCGTGCGTGCCCGGGCGAACACCTGGCCGTCGCGCTCAGGTGCCGTGGCCTGCAGGTTGAACCACTTGTCGATGACCAGCGGCTCGTTCCGGAACATTTCGTGGAAGCTCGACAGCGCGAGCTCGGCCAGCGGCGAGTGCGCGGCCACCAGCGCGGCGAGGGCGCCCTGCCGGTCGGTCATGTTGGTGGCGTCCTTGAAGCGCTGATAGGCGCGGCCCGGCCACACCGCATCGCCCGTGGCCACCGAGCCCTGGCAGAGCATGGCGAGCGCCAGGTTGGCCAGCGAACGCTGGCCCGCCGATACCGGGTCGGGGGAATATCCGCCGCTCACCTGGTTGGCCTCGAACGCCACGATCCAGTCCTCGCGCAGGGCGTGCGCCAGCTGCAGCTTCATCGCTTCGCGTGCAGCGTGGATGCGCTGCGGGTCGACCACTTCCAACTGCTCGGCCACATAGATTTCGCTCGGTGGCACGAGCACCAGGTCCTTGAACGCCGAGTCCAGCGTGGGGTGCCGTAGCACCGCGCGCATGGCTTCCACGAAGGGCTCGTCCAGCGAGAGGGTGCCGTCACCCCGCACGGCCTTCAGCAGGCGGGCGAGCGCCAGCCGCTGGCCCGCCTCCCAGCGGTTGAAAGGGTCGGGATCATGCTGCAGCAGGAGCAGCAATTCGGCATCGGACAGGCCGTCAACCAAACGCACCGGCGCCGAGAGGCCACGCAGCAGCGATGGCACCGGCTCTTCGTCGATATCGACAAACGTGTAGGTGGTGCGTGCTTCGCACAGGACGAGCACACGCTCGGTCGGGAAGCTGCCTGAAGCGGGCAGAGGCTCATCGCGCAGTTGCAGCGGCAACGCTTGGCGTGCCCGACCCACCAAACCCATCGCCACCGGGAGGACGAACGGCTCCTTGTGCGGCTGTCCGGGGGAGGGCTCGCAGCTTTGCTCCAGAGTCAGCGTGTAGGTGCGTGAGGCCGGGTCGTACTGGCCTGCTGCCTTGACGCGCGGCGTGCCGGCCTGGCTGTACCAGCGCTTGAACTGCGGCAGCAGTCGGGCCAGTTCGGACTGCGGGTTGGCATCGGCGATGGCCTGGGCGAAGTCATCGCAGGTGACGGCGCAGCCATCATGGCGCTCGAAGTACAGCGTCATGCCGCGCGCGAAACCTTCGCGCCCCACCAGCGTCTGCATCATGCGCACGACCTCGGCGCCCTTCTCGTAGACGGTGGCGGTGTAGAAGTTGTTGATCTCGACGTAGCTGTCGGGCCGCACCGGGTGTGCCATGGGCCCGGCGTCTTCAGGGAACTGCGTCTGCCGCAGCACGCGCACATCCTCGATGCGCTTGACGGCGCGTGCCGAGGGCGCGCCGGCCATGTCCATGCTGAACTCCTGGTCGCGGAAGACCGTGAGGCCCTCCTTGAGGCTCAGCTGGAACCAGTCGCGGCAGGTGATGCGGTTGCCCGTCCAGTTGTGGAAGTACTCGTGTCCGACCACGCTCTCGATGCCCATGTAGTCGGCATCGGTGGCGGTGGCGGGGTTGGCGAGGACGAACCGGGTGTTGAAGATGTTCAGCCCCTTGTTCTCCATTGCGCCCATGTTGAAGTCGCCGACGGCGACGATCATGAAGCGCTCCAGGTCCAGGGGCAGCTTGAAGCGCGCCTCGTCCCACACCACCGAGGCGATGAGCGAGCGCATGGCATGCTCGGTCTTGTCGAGGTCGCCGCGGCGCACATACACCTGCAGCAGATGGTTCTTGCCCGAGCGCGTGGTCACCCATTGCTCGCGGGCCACCAAGTCGGCTGCGACCAGGGCGAACAGGTAGCTGGGCTTGGGGTAGGGGTCGTGCCAACGCGCCCAGTGGCGGCCGTCGTCCAACTCGCCCTGCTCGACCAGGTTGCCGTTGGACAGCAGCACCGGATAGAGCTGCTTGCTGGCGCGCAGCGTCACCGTGTAGACCGCCATCACGTCCGGCCGGTCGAGGAAGTAGGTGATGCGCCGGAAGCCTTCGGCCTCGCACTGCGTGAAGAAACCGCCGCTCGAGGTGTACAGACCCGACAGCTGCGTGTTCTTCTCCGGTGCGCAGGTGTTGCGGATTTCCAGGGTGAAGGGGCCGGGCGGCACGCCCTGCAGCGCGTCGATGACCAGCGAACCGTTCTCGTGGCGGAAGGACACGGATTCGCCGTTGACCAGCACGCGCAGCAGGTTCAAGTCTTCGCCGTGCAGCACCAGCGGCTGCGCGGGGACATCGGCATTGCGCTCCAGCTGCATGCGGCTGATGACCAGCGTGCGGACCGGGTCCAGGTCAAAGCTCAGGTCGACCGTGCGGATCCAGAAAGCAGGGGCGGTGTAGTCCTCGCGGCGGACGATGTCGGGGGTGCCTTCACGCATGGGATGTCTCCTTCTTGGTGCGGTGCAGGCCGGCCGGTGCCATGCCGGCCGGGGGGTGGCGCTGCGCGTTCATCTACACGCCCTGCTTGAGGCTGGCTTCGATGAAGGCGTCGAGGTCGCCGTCGAGCACCTTCTGGGTGTTGCTGATCTCGACGTTGGTGCGCAAGTCCTTGATGCGGCTCTGGTCGAGCACATAGGAGCGGATCTGGTGGCCCCAGCCCACATCCGTCTTGCTGTCTTCGAGCTTTTGCTGCTCGGCCATGCGCTTGCGCATTTCGTGCTCGTACAGGCGCGAGCGCAGCATCTGCCAGGCCTCGTCGCGGTTGCGGTGCTGCGAGCGGTCGTTCTGGCACTGGACCACGATGCCGGTGGGGATGTGCGTGAGGCGCACCGCCGAGTCGGTCTTGTTGATGTGCTGCCCGCCGGCGCCCGAGGCGCGGAACGTATCGGTGCGCACATCGGCCGGGTTGATCTCGATTTCGATGGAGTCATCGACCTCGGGATAGACGAACACGCTTGCGAACGAGGTGTGGCGGCCGCCCGCGGAGTCGAAGGGGCTCTTGCGCACCAGGCGGTGCACGCCGGTCTCGGTGCGCAGCAGGCCGAAGGCGTAGTCGCCTTCCATCTTGATGGTGGCGCTGCGGATGCCGGCCACGTCGCCCTCGGTCTCTTCCATGACCTCGGTCTTGAAGCCTTTGCGCTCGGCGTACTTCAAGTACTGGCGCAGGAGCATCTGAGCCCAGTCGCAGGCCTCGGTGCCGCCAGCACCGGCCTGGATGTCGAGAAAGCAGTTGGAGGGGTCCGCCGGGTTGTTGAACATGCGGCGGAATTCGAGGCCGTTGACGACCTCTTCGAGCTTGGCGGCGTCGGCCTCGATGGCGGCCAGCCCGTCGACGTCGTCGTCGGCCTTCGACATCTCGTACAGCTCGACGTTGTCGGCGAGGTTGCTCGTCAGGTGGTCGATGGTCTGCACCACCGTGTCGAGCGCGCGCTTCTCGCGGCCCAGTTCCTGGGCCCGCTTGGGCTCGTTCCAGACGTTCGGGTTTTCGAGGGCGGCATTGACCTCGTTCAGCCGCAGTGCCTTGCGGTCGTAGTCAAAGATACCCCCTTAGCGCATGGGTGCGCTCTGTGAGGTCGGCGAGCTTCGCGCCGATGGCATTGATCTGTTCGATGTCCATGGATGCTTCCGGTGAAGCGGCGGATTTTCGCATGGCGCAACCTTGCAACCCATCTGCCGAACCCGTGCCGTGCCTGGGCCCGTCCCAGGGTTTGTCCCGACCCGCATCGCGCACTCGACCCGCCTCGTTGTCAGAAGGATGTAAGGGTCGCGGAACGAAAGTACGTCTGTCATGTTGACCGTACTGAACCTCTTGCAGCTCGTGCTCTACATCCCCCTGCTGGCGCTGATCGGGCAGGGGCTGCTGTACGTGCTGGCCGGGCCGCGCCGCGAGTCGAACTTTTTCTACCAGCTGCTGCAGTTGCTCTCCAAGCCCTTCACCGTGGTCGTGCGCAAGCTGACGCCCGCGAAGGTGGCGGACCGCCATGTGCCCGTGGTTACGCTCTGCCTCGTGTTCATTGCCTACGCCGTGGTCACGCTGGAGAAGATCAGCCTGTGCGTGCAGATCGGGATGGAGGCCTGCCGATGAGCGCGTCGTCGCGAGGGATCGGGTGGTGGCGGCTGAAGCTGCGTGCCGTTGCGCTCCTGCTCATCGGCCGCTCCGAGGCGGCCTTGCGTGTGTTCGACGAGATGCTCGAGCACTGGCCGAACGATCCCTATGCGCTGGCGAGCCGCAGCCATCTGCGTGCGCAGGCCGGCCGGCGAGAGGAGGCCATCGCCGATGCGCAGCGGCTGGTGCGACTGCATCCTCGGCGCAGCGCCGCCGACTGGTTCAACCTCGCCTACCTCCTGGAGGAAGCGTCCCGGCTCGACGAAGCCGAGGCGGCTTTCCGGTGTGCACTCGATCTCGACGGCAAGCTCGACCGCGCCTGGTACGGGCTGGGCCTCGTCTTCATCCGCCAGCATCGCTTCGATGAAGCGGCCGCGGCGCTCAAGCGAAACACCGAGCTGCAGCCCATGAGCCCCTACGGCTGGTACCAGCTCGCGCGCGTGCATGTGGACCGGCACGACGCGCAAGCCGCACGAAAGATCATCCGTCACCTGCAGGGCTTCGAGCCCAAGGTGGCTGCGCAACTGGAGCGCGAGACGGGGCTGTCGCCCTGAGGGTGAGGGACCGGGCCTGACCCGGAGACAACACTGGAGGCAAGTGCCATGCAGCTCACCGAGCGACACCGCGAGTACTGGAGCAAGAACCTGAGGATCACCGGGATCCTCCTGGCAATCTGGTTCTTCGTCACGTTCGTGATCGGGTTCTTCGCCCGTGACCTCAACTTCACGTTCTTCGGCTGGCCCTTCAGCTTTTGGGTGGGCGCGCAGGGCGCGCTGATCGTGTACGTCCTCATCATCGGGTTCTACGCGCGCTACATGAACCGCCTGGACCAGGAATACGGCGTCGCCGAGGAGGAATGACCATGGCCGGCGTGAACATCGAACAAGGCGGCAGCAGCACGGCAGCCGCCAACCGGGCGTTTCGCAAGCAGCTCAACAAGGTGTACACGTGGTACACGGGCGGCTTCATCACGTTCATCGTGGCGCTGGCCATCCTGGAACAGATGGGCCTGCCCAGGAACTGGATCGGCTTCATCTTCCTGCTGGCCACGGTGGCGCTGTATGCCGGCATCGGCATCATGAGCCGCACCACCGACGCGGCGGAGTACTACGTGGCCGGGCGCCGCGTGCCGGCCGTCTACAACGGCATGGCCACGGGCGCCGACTGGATGAGCGCTGCGTCGTTCATCGGCATGGCGGGCACGCTCTACCTCACGGGTTACGGGGGGCTGGCCTTCATCATGGGATGGACCGGCGGATATTGCCTGGTGGCGCTGTTCCTGGCGCCGTACCTGCGCAAGTTCGGGCAGTTCACGATCCCCGACTTCCTCGGCGCGCGCTTCGAAGGGAACCTGCCGCGCTTCATCGGCATCTGCGCGGCGATCCTGTGCTCGTTCACCTACGTGGTGGCGCAGATCTACGGCGTGGGGCTCATCACCTCGCGGCTGTCGGGCCTGGCTTTCGAAGTGGGCATTTTTGTGGGCCTGGGCGGCATCCTGGTGTGTTCCTTCCTGGGCGGCATGCGGGCAGTCACGTGGACGCAGGTGGCGCAGTACATCATCCTCATCATTGCCTACATGTCTCCGGTGGTGTGGCTGTCGGTGAAGCAGACCGGCGTGCCCATCCCGCAGGCCATCTACGGGATGCAGCTGCAGAAGGTGACCCAGCTCGAAAACGAGGTCAGGAACAGCCCGAAGGAGCAGGAGGTCATCGCCGCGTTCAAGAAGCAGTCGGACGACCTGGCCGTCAAGCTCAAGGACATTCCCACCGCGCTGGCGGCCGAGCGGGCCGCTGCAGAGCGCAACCTGGCCAGCCTGAAGGCTTCCGCGGCGCCCATGGCCGATATCCAGACGGCAGAGAAGTCGCTCGCGGCCATACCCAAGAACGAGGCCGATGCCAAGAAGGCCTGGACGGCCGCCAAGACGGCGGCCGACGCCCGCGCCAAGCCCCTGGCCGGCATGCCGCCGCACGCGCAGGTGTTCGCGGGCGATCCGAACGGCGATGCCGCGGCGCAGAAGAGTTTCCACGAGTCGCGCCGCAACTTCCTTGCCCTGGTGTTCTGCCTGATGGTGGGTACGGCCGCACTGCCGCACATCCTGATGCGCTACTACACCACGCCTTCCGTCAAGGAGGCGCGCGAGTCGGTGACGTGGTCGCTGTTCTTCATCTTCCTGCTGTATTTCACGGCCCCGGCGCTCGCCGTGCTCGTGAAATACGAGGTGCTCAGTACGCTGGTCGGTACGCCGTTCGACCGGCTGCCCGAATGGATTGCCGCGTGGAACCGCGTCGACCCGACATTGCTGTCGGTGACCGACGTGAACAAGGACGGCCTCTTGCAGCTGGGCGAGATGAAGATCGGCGGCGACATCATCGTGCTGGCCACGCCGGCCATCGGCGGGCTTCCGTACGTGATCTCCGGCATGGTGGCCGCGGGCGGCCTGGCGGCGGCGCTGTCCACCGCGGACGGCCTGCTGCTGACGATCGCCAATGCGCTGTCGCACGACCTGTACTACAAGATGATCGACCCGAATGCGCCGACCGCGCGCCGTGTCGCCATCTCGAAGGCGCTGCTGCTGGTGGTGGCGCTGCTGGCGGCGTTCGTCGCCGCGCAGAAGCCGGCCGACATCTTGTTCCTGGTCTCCGCGGCGTTCTCGTTCGCAGCGGCGTCATTCTTCCCGGCGCTGGTGCTGGGTATCTTCTGGAAGCGCGCCAACCGCTGGGGCGCCTCGCTGGGGATGATCGCCGGGCTGGGCGTGACCTTCTACTACATGGTCACGACGCAGCCGTGGCTGCGCGGGCTGTTCGGCGTGACAAGGCCCATCGAGCTGTGGTGGGGCATTCAGCCCATCTCGGCGGGTTTGTTCGGCGTGCCGATCGGGTTCGCGGTGATCATCATCGTGAGCCTGCTGACCAAGGAGCCCCGGCGCGAGACACAGGAGCTCGTGGAGCACGTGCGCTACCCCGACCTGAAGCTGGCCAAGGCTTGACCTGAAGGCAGGCACGCGAGCGTGGAGCCCCGCTGCCGCAGCGGGGCTTTTTTTCTGGAGGCGGTCATTCCACAATGGGCCGCAACGAAGGGGATCTCCATGGCCCGTCGCCCCGTGCAGGCACAAAGGCTGGTGGCGCTGTTCGTGCTGGGCTGCCTGCTGTTCTCGTACCCGCTGCTCGCGCTGTTCAACACCGGCGGCACGGTGTGGGGCATCCCCTTGCTGTATGCCTACCTGTTCGGCGCGTGGGTGGTGCTCATCGTGGCGATGATCCTGGTGGTCGAGCGACGGAACTTCTGAAGAGAAGGAGGCGAGGGCGCCCATGCTGCACGGTGGCGTGATCCTGCTGGCCTCGTTCGCCTACCTGGGCATCCTGTTCGCCATCGCGTATTACGGCGACAAGCGCGCCGATGCCGGCCGTTCGATCATCGCCAACCCGTACATCTACGCCCTGTCGATGGCGGTGTATGCCACCTCCTGGACGTTCTACGGCAGCGTGGGCCGGGCGGCGGCCAGCGGCGTGGGATTCCTGCCCATCTACCTGGGCCCTACGCTGATCGCGGCGCTGTGGTGGCTGGTGTTGCGCAAGATGATCCGCATCAGCAAGGTCAACCGCATCACCTCCATCGCCGACTTCATCGCCGCACGCTACGGCAAGAGCGCGCTGCTGGGCGGGCTGGTCACCGTGATCGCCGTGATCGGCGTCATTCCGTACATCGCCCTGCAGCTGAAGGCGGTGTCCAACAGCTTCACGTTGCTCCTGCAGTATCCCGACGTGGTGATGCCCCACAAGGAGCGCGCCGTGGCGCTGCTGGAGGACACGGCGCTGTACGTGGCGCTGCTGCTGGCGGCTTTCACCATCGTCTTCGGCACGCGGCATCTCGATGCCACCGAGCGGCACGAGGGCATGGTGGCGGCCATCGCTTTCGAGTCGCTGGTCAAGCTGCTGGCGTTTCTTGCGGTAGGAGCGTTCGTCACCTTCGGGCTGTACGACGGATTTGCCGATGTGTTCGAGCAGGCCATGCAGCTTCCGAACATCGACCAACTGCTGACGCTCGGCGGCACGGCGGGCACGTACGGCTCGTGGGCGGCGCTCATCTTCCTGTCGATGCTGTCGATCCTGTTCCTGCCGCGGCAGTTCCAGATCGCGGTGGTGGAGAACACGAACGAGGAGCATGTGGCCAAGGCCATCTGGCTGCTCCCGGCGTACCTGCTGGCGATCAATGTCTTCGTGCTGCCCATCGCCTTCGCGGGCCTGATGCTCTTTCCGCCTGGCCAGGTGGATGGCGACACCTTCGTGCTCACGCTGCCGATGGCCCACCGGCAGGAGGCGTTGGCGTTGTTCGTGTTCATCGGCGGCCTGTCGGCGGCCACGGGGATGGTGATCGTGGAGACCATTGCGCTGTCGACCATGATCTGCAATGACCTCGTGATGCCGCTGCTGCTGCGGTGGAAGTCGCTCGCCCTGTCGGAGAGCCGCGACCTGTCGCGCCTGCTGCTGGGCATCCGGCGTGGGGCGATCGTGGCGGTGATGATCCTGGGCTATGCCTACTACCGCATTGCCGGCGAGGCCTATGCGTTGGTCACCATCGGCCTGGTGTCCTTCGCGGCGGTGGCGCAGTTCGCGCCGGCCATGCTGGGCGGCATGTACTGGCGCGAGGGCACCCGCGCCGGGGCGTTGACAGGCCTGACGATGGGCTTCGCGGTGTGGGCCTACACGCTGCTCCTGCCGTCCTTTGCGCGTTCGGGCTGGCTGCCGATCTCGTTCGTGGAGGAAGGGCCGTTCGGCATCGCCTGGCTCAAGCCCTTTGCATTGTTCGGCTTGGCTGGGCTCAACGACATCAGCCACTCCATGTTCTGGAGCATGCTGGCCAACGTGGGCGGGTACGTGGCGGTGTCCCTGCTGGGCCGCCAGGGCATACGTGATCACGCGCAGGCGGTGCTGTTCGTTGATGCCTTCCGCGTGGCGGGGGGCGGCTCTAGCCTGTGGCGCGGCAGCGCGTCGGTGCAGGAGATGCTGGCCCTGGTGGGCCGTTTTCTCGGCCCGCAGCGCGCAGAGGATGCGTTCGCGACGTATGCGGCGCAGCGAGGGGCGCCCTCGATCGACCGCCTGGTGCCTGATGCCGCCCTCATGCACTACGCCGAACACCTGCTGGCCGGGGCCATCGGCGCCTCGTCGGCGCGTGTGATGCTCGCCTCGGTGGTGAAGGAGGAGCCGCTCGGCATGGAGGAGGTGCTCAACATCCTCGACGAGGCCTCGCAGGTGATCGCCTACAGCCACCAGCTGGAGCAGAAGTCACGCGCGCTGGAGGAAGCCACCGCCGAGCTGCGCGCGGCCAACGAACGGCTCAAGGAGCTCGACCGGCTGAAGGATGACTTCATCTCCACCGTGACCCACGAGCTGCGCACACCGCTCACGTCGATCCGCGCGTTCTCTGAAATCTTGAGCGACGACCCGGACATGCCCGCTCCTCGGCGCGCCGAATTCGTGGGCATCATCGTGAAGGAGAGCGAGCGCCTCACGCGCATGATCAACCAGGTGCTGGACCTGTCCAAGCTCGAATCGGGCAACGCCGAGTGGCATTCCACCGAGCTGGACCTCAAGGAGGTGATTCACGACGCCATGAATACCACCAGCCAGCTCGCACGCGAGCACGAGGTCGCGTTCGAACTCGACCTGCCCGGCGTAGTGCCGCCGGTGCGCGCCGACCGCGACCGTCTCATGCAGGTCATGCTCAACCTCATCTCGAACGCCGTGAAGTTCTGCCCGCGCCGCACGGGGCGCATCGTCGTCGCGCTGCGCGTGCTGCCCGAGGCGTTGCAGGTGGACGTGAGCGACAACGGCATCGGCATCGCGCCGGCCGACCACGACCTCATCTTCGAGAAGTTCCGGCAGGTGGGCGACACGCTCACCGAGAAGCCGCAGGGCACCGGGCTCGGGTTGCCGATCAGCCGGCAGATCGTGCAGCACTTCGGCGGGCAGCTGTGGGTGAAAAGCGAGCGCGGGCAGGGCGCGACCTTCTCCTTCACGCTGCCGTTGCGGCCGCCCGTGTCGCTGGCCGACCGCGCGGCCAGCGCGGCCCGGGCGGAAACGGAGAGCCAAGCATGAAGACGATCCTCATCGCCGATGACGAACCCAACATCGTCATCTCGCTCGAGTACCTGCTGCAGCGCGAGGGCTACCGTGTGCTGGTGGCGCGCGACGGGCAGGAGGCGCTGGACACGCTGCGCGCCGCGCCACCCGACCTGGTGCTGCTCGACGTGATGCTGCCTGGCGTTTCCGGCTTCGACGTGTGCCAGAAGATCCGCGAGAACCCGGCCTGGAACGGCATACGTGTGCTCATGCTCACGGCCAAGGGACGCGACGTGGAGATGAGCAAGGGAATGGCGCTCGGCGCCGACGCCTACATCACCAAGCCGTTCTCCACGAAGGAGCTGCTCGCGCAGATCCGCCGGCAGCTAGTGTCGTGAGTTGGAAATACGTGACATTTGGATTCGACCGGATGGTGATGATCGTGCGGCGGGCGAAAGGGCGCCATCTGGTCGAACCCCTACGGGGCGGGCCGACACGGGGCGATCGCCGCGTTGCCCAGCCGGGTCGATACCGCCCGGTATCGACCCGGCTGCGCGCCTTGCGCTCATCCCCGTTTCGGCCCGTCCAAATGCCATGTATTTCCAATTCACGACACAAGGCACCGCAAGATGGCTAACCGCTCGCGCTTCGCGTTGTGGCTGTCGCTGGCGACGGCGTTTGTCCTGGGCCTGTTCGCCATCGTCGGCTTCGCGCTGTGGTTCGACCTGCAAGAGGACCAGCGCGTCGTGCTGCGCGCGATGCTGAAGGAGAAGACGCCCCTGCTGCTGATCCTGGCCTTCCTGCTGCCCTTCCTGCTGGGCGCGCTGCTGCGATGGAGCATGGCGGCCTGGCCCCTGGCGGCCTCGCGCATGGCGGAGGAGGTGGCGCTCATCCATACCGTCAACCCCTCGCATCGCGTCTCGCTCGTCGGGGCGCAGCCGATGCGCCAGCTCGGCGACGCGATCAATGCGCTGGGCGAGGCCTACCGGCGCCTGCTGCGCGACGTGCAGCAGCGCGTGGACGAGGCCAATGCGCAGCTCACCGAGGAAAAGAATCGGCTGGCCGCGCTGATGTCGGAACTGGCGCATAGCGTGCTCGTGTGCAACCGTGAGGGCCGCATCCTTCTCTACAACGAGCGCGCCGCGCAGCTGCTGGCGGGCATGGCGGAGCGTGCCGGGAGCGTGCCGGTGGGGCTGGGGCGCTCGGTGTTTGCCATCCTCGACAAGAGCCAGATCGTTCACGCGCTCGACCGCATCGGCCGGCGCATCGAGCAGCACGCGGTGCACCCGATCGCGCACCCCGTGGCGCACCCGGTGGCGCACTTCGTCACCGCGCGCGGCGACCAGCTCCTGCGTGCGCAAATGGCGCCGGTGTTCGATCCGCAGGGCGAAGTGGGCGGCTTCGTGCTCATGCTGGAAGACATCACGCGTTCCATCGAGAGCGACAGCCGTCGAGAGACGCTGCTGCGCCAGCTCACCGAGGGCACGCGTGCCTCGCTGGCCAACATCCGCGCCGCGGCCGAAACCGTGATGCAGTACCCCGACATGGACTCGGGGCGCCGGCGCCGCTTCAACGAAGTGATCCGCGACGAAGCCGAGCGGCTGTCTGCGCGCCTGGATGCGGCGGCGGGTGCGGAGGCGGCGGGCACGCCTTGGCCGCTGGAGGACATGCTCGCCGCCGACCTTGTGTATGCGCTGCAGCGCAGCTTCGAGCGGCACCTGAGCATCACGGCCGCGCAGCGCGACGACGGCGAGCCGTTGTGGCTCAGCGTGGACAGCCATGCCCTGGTGCAGGCGCTCACGCATCTCATGGCACGGCTGGTGGAGCACTACGCTGTGCGCTCGGTGATCATCGAGACGGCGGCCGCGGGGCGCTACGTGAGCCTGTCGCTGGCGTGGAACGGCCCGGCGCTGGAGCCCGAGCTGCTGCGGCAGTGGCAAGAGGAAACGTATGCCCCCGGCGCTGACGGCCGCGGGCCGGCGCTGGAGCAGGTGCTGCAGCGACATGGCGCCGAGATGTGGTCGCAGGCCGACCGCGGCACGGGTCGCATGCGGCTGACCTTGCAGTTGCCCACGTCGCGTCCGGCCGAGATTGCGCAATCCGCTGCCGCGCAGGCGGTGCCCGGGCGGCCGGTCTACTACGACTTCGACCTGTTCAACCAGCCCGGCCAGAACCCGGAGCTCGACGAACGGCTGCTCACCGAGCTGAACTACACCGTGTTCGATACCGAGACCACCGGGCTGTCACCCTCGGACGGCGACGAAATCATCTCCGTCGGCGCGGTGCGCATCGTCAACGGCCGGCTGCTGCGCCGGGAATGCTTCGATCGCCTCGTGCGCCCACGGCGCACCGTGCGTCGGGAATCGCAGGAAGTGCACGGCATCACCGGCCAGATGCTCGCCTCGCAGCCTCCTATCGAGGAGGTGTTGCCGCAGTTCCACCGTTTTGCCGAAGACACCGTCCTGGTGGCGCACAACGCGGCCTTCGACATGCGCTTCCTGCAGCTCGCGCAGGCACGCACGGGGGTGGAGTTCATTCAGCCGGTACTCGACACCCTCATGCTTTCGGCGCTCGCGCATCCGGGCCATCCGGATGAGGAGCACCGGCTGGAGCGCATTGCGGCGCGGCTGGGCATCGCGGTCGTGGGCCGGCACACGGCGCTGGGCGACGCCATCGTCACCGGCGAGGTGTTCCTGAAGCTGCTGCCCCTGCTGGCCGAACGCGGCATCCGCACGCTGCGGCAGGCCCGCGAAGCCTCGCAGAAGACGCTCTACGCCAAGCTGGAGTATTGAGAACGTGCCGCTAGACCACGCCTCCCGCACGCTCGACCAGCAGTCGCTGGAGGCACGGCTCGGCGAGCTTCCGGGCAAGACGCCCATTGGCGTGCCGCCCGACACGCCGCTCGCGGCGGCGCTGGCCACCATGCGCCACCACCGCGTCGGCTCGCTGCTGGTGCTCGACGCGCACGGCACTCCGGCGGGCATCCTCACCCGCTACGACGTGATCGATCGCATCACGCTGCCGCAGCTGCCGCTGTCCACCCCCATCTCGCAGGTGATGAGTGCGCCGGTGTACACGCTCACGGCGCGCCACACGGTGCACGACGCGGCGCTGCTGATGTCGCGCAAAGGCATCCGCCATGTGCCGGTGATGGAAGGCTCCCAGGTGGTGAGCCTGGTGTCCGAGCGCGATGTGTTCGCGCTGCAGCGCATGTCGCTGCGACAAATCAGCTCCGGCATGCGCGGTGCCAGCGACCTGCCCACGCTCGTGGAGGCGGCCAACGAGATCCGCCGCTTTGCGCAGGACCTGCTGGTGCACGGCGTCGGGGCGCGCCAGCTGACGCAGCTCATCAGCCACCTCAACGACGTGCTCACCGAGCGCCTGGTCCATCTCATCGCCGGCGAGTCGGGGGTGGATATGGAGCGGGCGTGCTGGCTCGCGCTCGGCTCGGAAGGCCGGTCAGAACAGACGCTTGCCACCGACCAGGACAACGGCCTGGTGTTCGAGAGCGACGACCCGGCCACGGATCGCCTGCGCTGGCTGGCCTTCGGCCGGCGTGTCAACGAGGCGCTCGACGCCTGCGGCTATCCGCTGTGCCGCGGCAAGGTGATGGCCGGGGAGCCGCAATGCTGCCTCACGCCCGCCGAGTGGATCGCTCGCTTTCGGCAATGGATGGAGCACGGTGCGCCGGCCGACTTGCTCGCCTCGTGCATCTACTTCGATTTCCGGGGCATTGCCGGACGCCTGTCGCTGGCCTTGCCCCTGCGCGAGTGGATCACGCGCGAGGCGGTGAAGCTGCCCCGATTCCTGAAGCAGATGGCCGAGAACGCGCTGGCCAACGAGCCGCCACTCAACTGGCTCGGCGGCATCGACACGCGCAAGGTCGATGGCCGCAATGTGCTCGATCTCAAGCTGCACGGGTCCATGCTGTTCGTCGATGCGGCACGGCTGTACGCCCTGCGCGTGGGCTGCCCTTACACCAACACCCGCGAGCGGCTGCACGCAGTGGGCTTGGCGCTGGGCGCGCCACCCCAGGAAAGCGAGTCTTGGGTGGGGGCCTTCGAGGTGGTACAGACGCTGCGGCTGCGGGCGCAGTTGCAGCGCAACGGGGTGCCGGGCAATCCGAATCTCATCGACGTGGATGGCCTCAGCGACATGGATCGCCGCATGCTGCGCGAAAGCCTGCGCGTGGCCAGGCGGCTGCAGCAGCGCATGGAGCTGGACTACCGGCGCTAGTGCTCTGCGCGGAACAAAGCGTCATGAAGACCGCAGTACGGGTCGCCTGCCGTT
>CBINKC010000108.1:0-15350 GCA_966251135.1 uncultured Burkholderiaceae bacterium | reverse complement strand
TGGACGAGCAGCTCCAGCACTGCCACGAGGCTCCGGTCTACACGCTGGGGCCGCTGACCATGGACAGCGCGCCCGGCTACGACCACATCGCCAGCGCCATCGGCGCCGCCATGATCGGCTGGATGGGCACCGCGATGCTGTGCTACGTAACACCGAAAGAGCACCTGGGCCTGCCCGACCGCGACGACGTGAAGCAGGGGATCATTGCCTACAAGATCGCGGCGCACGCAGCGGACCTGGCCAAGGGCCACCCCGGGGCGCGGGCGCGCGACGACGCGCTGTCGAAGGCGCGCTTCGATTTCCGCTGGACCGACCAGTTCAACCTCGGCCTCGACCCCGACACCGCGCGCAACTTCCACGACGAGACCCTGCCCAAGGATTCGAGCAAGGTAGCCCACTTCTGCTCGATGTGCGGGCCGAAGTTCTGCTCCATGAAGATCACGCAGGAGGTGCGCGACTTCGCCGCGAAGCAGGGCCTGGGCGAAGGCGATGCGCTGACGCAGGGCATGGCCGGCAAGTCGGCCGAGTTCCGCGCAGCGGGCGGCGAGCTGTACGTGCCCATCAAGCCGGCGGCCTGACGCCATGGGAACGCGCACGGTCGCCATCGCCGGCGCAGGCGTGCTCGGGCGGCTGCTGGCATGGCGGCTGGCCCGGGCGGGTCATGCGGTCGAGGTGTTCGACCCGGCCCCGGGGCCCGGGCCGCGCTTCGGCACTTTCGACGCCACCCAGCATGCGGCGGGGTTCACCGCCGCCGGCATGCTCAGCCCGCTGGCCGAGCTGGAGAAGGCCACGCCGTCCATCGCCGCGCTGGGCTGGCGTTCGATCCCCCGCTGGCGCGCGATCACGCAGGCACTGGCCGCGCGCCCTCGCTTCACGCAGGCCGGCAGCCTCATGCTGGCGCACCGCACTGATCTTGGCGCGGCGCAGCGCGTGCTGGCCCGGCTGGACGTGGCGCTCGCTGGCACGACCCCGCCGCGGCCCTTGGACGCGAGCACGCTGGCCGCCCTGGAGCCCGCACTGCAAGGTGCCGCCCATGCTTGGCTGCTGCCCGACGAAGCGTGCATCGACACGGTGAGCACGCTCGTCGCCTTGCAGGGCGAAGCACCGGGCGTGCGCTGGCACTGGGGTTGCGCCGTGCGCGAGGCGGTGCCGGGGCGCGTGGGCATGGACGGCGGCGAGACGCACGCCGCGGACTGGGTGTTCGACGTGCGGGGGCTCGGCGCCCGTCCGGCGCTGCCGTTGCGCGGCGTGCGCGGCGAAGTCATCTGGCTGCGCCTGCCCGCGCACGGCCTGCAGCGGCCCGTGCGGCTGCTGCATCCGCGCCATCGCGTCTACATGGTCCCGCGCTCGGAAGATCTCGTGGTCGTGGGGGCGAGCGAGGTCGAGAGCGAGGACCGCTCGCAGGTGTCGTTGCGCACGGCCGTCGAGCTGATGTCGGCGGCGCACAGCGTGATGCCGGCGCTGGCCGAGGCGCGCATCGAGCGCACGGACAGCAACCTGCGACCCGCCCTGCCCGACCACGAGCCCTGCCTGCACGTGCAAGACGGGCTGGTGCGCATCAATGGGTTGTTCCGGCACGGCTGGCTGCTGGCACCTGCGCTGGTGGACGACGCGCTGGAACGCTGTGGCCTGCGGGTACCCATGGAGGAACTGGCGGCATGACGGAATCGTCGACCGGTGCCCGCACCATCGAGCTGTCGCTGGACGGCCAGCCGCATCGCGTGGCTGCGGGCCTCACGCTGGCCGCGCTGGTGGAGCAACTCGGCCATCGCCCCGAAGGCGTGGGTACGGCCGTGAACGGCATGTTCGTGGCGCGCTCGGCGCGCTCGCAGCGGATGCTGGCCCCAGGCGATGCAGTGATGTTGTTCCGACCCATCGTCGGAGGGTGAAACTGAATGGCAGCCTCCGAGACGCGCGGCCCGGGCGTAAGCGGGCCTGGAGGGAATATGCAGGCTCCATCGAATGACGGCGTGAATGAAGGCGTCGGCCAGGATGACGCCTGGCAGGTGGCAGGCGTGCGGCTCACCAGCCGCTTCCTCCTGGGCACGGCGGGCTACCCTTCGCCGCAGGTGCTGGCCGAGGCCATCGTGGCCTCGCGCACCGAGGTGGTGACGGTCGGCCTCAAGCGCACGCTGGCGGCGGCCGGCGACAACGGCTTCATCGCCATGGTGCGCGACGCGATGCGCCGCACGGGAGCGCGGCTGCTGCCCAACACCGCCGGTTGCCGCAGTGCACGCGAGGCCGTGCAGCTGGCCCACATGGCGCGCGAGCTTTATGACACGCCCTGGATCAAGCTGGAGGTCGTGGGCGACGAGCACACGCTGCAGCCCGATCCGTTCGAGCTGGTGGTGGCGGCGGCTGAGTTGTCGCGCGAGGGCTTCGTCGTGTTTCCGTACTGCACCGACGACCTCGTGCTGTGCCGGCGCCTGCTCGACGCGGGCTGCCCGCTGCTCATGCCCTGGGGCGCGCCCATCGGCTCAGGCCAGGGCTTGCTGGATCCCTTTGCGCTGCGAACGCTGCGCGAGCGCCTGCCGGATGCCACGCTCATCGTCGACGCGGGCATCGGCGCCCCCTCGCATGCGGCGCAGGCGCTGGAGATGGGCTTCGACGCGGTGCTCGTCAATTCCGCGGTGTCGCAGGCGCGTGAGCCAGTGCGGATGGCGGGTGCATTCGGGCGCGCCGTGGAGGCCGGCCGGATGGCCTGGCGAGCCGGCGTGATGGCACGGCAGGACTTCGCCGTGGCGAGCACGCCGGTGGGAGGCGAGCCGGTGTTGCTGGGGGCGTGATGGCACTTCGACATGCTGGGCGCGAGCGGGGCGAAGGGGCCGGCGCATGAGCCGCCGGCCGATCATCTGGAGCATCGCCGGCACCGACAGCGGCGGCGGCGCGGGGCTGGCCGCGGACCAGCGGGCGGCGGATGCCCTCGGCGTGCACCTGTGCCCCGTGGTCGCCGCCGTCACGGCGCAGCACTCCCGCGCCGTGACGCGCATCGAGCCCATGCCGCCCGATCTGCTGGATGCCCAACTGGCGGCCCTGGCCGATGACATGCCGCCGGCGGTCATCAAGACCGGCCTGCTGGGCGGCGCCGAACAGATCCGCACGGTGGCGCGCTGGGTCGACCGGCTGCGCGCCGGCCGCGCGGTGGCGCTGGTGGTCGATCCCGTGCTCGGCGCCACCACCGGGGCCTCGTTCGCCGCCGCAGATGCGCTGGTCGCCTACCGCGACGAGCTGCTGCCCCGCGCCACCCTCGTCACGCCCAATCGCCGCGAGGCGCTGGCCCTGCTAGGCCGCCACGAGACGCAGGCCGATACGGGCGCCGTGCCCGGGATCGCCGAGGGGCTGCGCCGGTTGGGGCCGAAAGCCGTCTGCATCACCGGCGGCGACAACCCCGGCGGCTGGGCGCTCGACTGGGTCTCGACCCCGCAGGCCCAGGGCTGGCTCGCGCTGCCGCGTATCGATGCGCCGCACCACCACGGCACCGGCTGCACGTTCGCCACCTCCGCGGCTGCGGCACTGGCGCTCGGGTTCGTTGCGGCAGACGTGCTCGTGCTCGCCAAGATGGCCACCGCCCACGCGCTGCGCTCGGGCTATGCGGCAGGGTCGGGTGCCGGCCCGGTGCATGCCCTGCCCGGCTATGCGCACGACGCCTCGCTCATGCCGTTCATGTCGTGGGGCGAGGCACCGCGCTTTCCCGGGCCGGTTGGCGCGGCGGCGCTTGCACATCGGCCACTCGACCTGTACGCCATCGTCGACAGCGCTGAACGCATGCAAGACGTGCTGGCGTGCGGCATCCGCACGTTGCAGCTACGCGTCAAGACGCCGCCCCAACCCGACACTGCATGGCACGCGGGTTTGCGGCAAGGCGTGCAAGCCAGCGTCGATGCTTGCCGCAAAGCCGGCGCCGAGCTCTTCGTGAACGATCACTGGCTGCTCGCCCGGGAGTTGGGCGCCACCGGCGTGCATCTCGGGCAGGAGGATTTGCTTGCGCTGGGCGACGCGGGCCGCGAGGCGCTGATCGCCAGTGGGCTGGCCCTCGGCATCAGTTCGCACAGCCTCTGGGAGCTGGCGCGAGCGCGGAGCCTGTCGCCGCGCTACATCGCCTGCGGACCGGTCTGGCCCACGCTCACCAAGGCGATGCCTTGGCGCGCACAGGGCCTGGACAACCTCGCCTGGTGGCAGCGGATGGCGGGCGTGCCGGTCGTGGCCATCGGCGGCATCCTCGACCCGGGCCATGTCAGCGAAGCCGCGCGCAGCGGCGTGGACGGCGTGTGCCTCGTGCGGGCGCTGGGCGAGCGGCCGGCCGAGCGCGTGGAGGCGATGCGCGAGGCCCTCGCCCAGGGCCGCAGGGAGCCCCGGGCACCCGTGCCGGCCCTGCCCCACCCCAGCCTCGACAACGGACTGTAGAGGTAGCGGGCCGAGAGGGCCGTACCGGGCGCGGCGCGCACCGAACACCCGCCTGCAGGATCTTCATACCGTCATCGCCTCGTGCGGCTCGCGGCGGCGCCTGGCCATGCGTGAGCCGACCACCACAGCCATCGCCAGCCAGGGCAGCAGCGGGCGGCGGGCGGCGCCGTTGGCGCGCCGATGCCGGCCCTCGCCCTGCAGTTCCGGCACGCCCACGGCACGCGCATGCACCGACAGCGCGTTGTCCACGCCATGCACACCGGGAGTGGACTTCACGGCCGCCACCAGCCGGTCCACTTCATGCGCGAGCACGTGGCCGGTCAGCTGCACCCGGCCGCCCTGCACCGTGACCTCGATGGCGCCGGGATGGGTGACGGCGCGGCCGAGATGGGCGCGCACCCGTTCACCGAGGCGGTCGTCTGGTGGCGGCGACACCCAGCCTTCGATGCGCGTGCGGCTGCCCAGCGCCAGCCCCTTCAGGTGGCCGGCAGCGCGCTTCCCCTTGACCTGCGCGTAGTCGCGCGCCTGGTGCGACACCTTCACCGCCTTGTCGCGCGCCAGCGCCCGGCGGCGCCGGCCGAGATCGGGATCCAGGTAGTACATCGCTGTCGCGCCTGCAGCGAACGCAGCCAGGGCCGGGATCAAGGGGTTCATGGCGCTCCTTTCAGCGTTGTGCGCTCGCGCTCGACCCTGTGGCCTGCGCCGCGCCGCGACCTTCCTGCGCGGCGGCGGATTGCGGGCGCCCCTCAGCCTGGCCCTGCGACTGCAGGCGCGGCGAGCCGGTCTCGCTGCCGCCCTGCACTTCGATGCGCCGGCTCCGCTCCGCCTGCGGCTGCATGGGCAGGTGTATCGTCAGCACGCCGTCCTGGCACTCGGCGCGCACCTGCTCCGGGTCCGGCGCAAAGGGCAGCTGAATGGTGCGGCGCAGGCGTCCGTAGCTGCGCTCCATGACCTGGTAGTCCTCTTCCTTGCGCTCGGACTCCATGCGCTTCTCGCCGCTGATGGTGAGCATGTCGCCATCCAGGCGCACGTCCACATCCGAGGACTTCACGCCGGGCAAGTCGGCTTCGACGCGAAGCTCCTTCTCCTCCTCGCGCATGTCGATGCGCGGCATGGTGTCGAGTGTGCCCAGCGGCGCCCCGCCCATCGTGCTGCCCAGCCAGCTGCCGAGCGGGCCTGCGGTGAAGAAGTCATCGAACAGCCGGTCCATCTGGCGACGCAGGTCGCGCAGCGGCTCGAAGGTCCGCAACTCGCGCGAACCGGTGGAGCGAACAGGAGATTGCGATCCCATGGGTGACCTCCAGTCGAAGTTGAGGTCCTGTCTGACGCATCCCTCAAAGGCGAGGTAGCTGGCCCAGCGCCGCATAGCGGGCGCGCAGCCAACCGCCATGGCCGGTGTTTCCCGGCCCAGCCTTCGCAACAGGCCCTGGGCCGCAAATGGGGCAAGCAGCTTGCCCGGCGCGCCGCTCGGGCTGTCGTTCGGCACGGGGCTTGCCAGCGTCTGCCGGGGCTGCTTCGACCGCGCTCACGCAGGCAATCCGGAAAAAGGTACTGAAGATGGCGGAGCTGGACCGGGATCGCCCGATCGTCCTCATTACCGGCGCGGCGGGCGACCTCGGCTCCACGCTGGCGCAGGCGCTCGGCCGGGAACATAGGGTGATCGGCATGGACCGCGCAGGGGCATCCGCCCAGGTGCCGATGCTGGCGGCCGACCTCACCGATGCACGCTCCGTCGAGCAGGCACTGGCCGCGTTCCGCGAACGCTACGGCAGCCGCATCGCCAGCGTGATCCACCTGGCGGCCTACTTCGACTTCAGCGGCGAGGAGCATCCGCTGTACCGCAAGGTCAACGTGGAGGGCACGCGCTCCTTGCTGCGTGCGCTGCAGGCGTTCGATGTGGAGCAGTTCGCGTACTCGGGCACGATGCTCGTCCACGAGGCCGCCCGCCCGGGCGAGCGCATCGACGAGAGCCGACCCATCGCGCCGAAATGGGCCTACCCGCGCTCCAAGGCCGAGGCCGAGGAGGTGATCCGCAGCGAGCGGGGCCGCATCCCGGTGGTGCTGCTGCACCTGGCAGGCGTCTACGACGAGCAGCGGTGCGTGCCCACGCTCGCCCAGCAGATCCGTCGCATCTACGAGCGCGACCTGCAAAGCCACCTGTATTCGGGCGATGTTCGTGCCGGGCAGTCGATGCTGCACAAGGAGGACATGGCCGATGCCTTCCGGCGCGTGGTGGAGCGCCGAGGCGAGCTTCCCGACGAGACGGTCATCCTCATCGGCGAGCCCGACGCCATGGGATACGACGAGCTGCAGGACGAAATCGGTCGGCTGCTGCACGGCGACGCCGACTGGGCCACGCTGCGCGTGCCCAAGCCGGCCGCCAGGCTGGGCGCCGCGCTGCAGGAATCACTGGAGCCAGTGATCCCCGACGCCATCGACCAGGGCGAGAAGCCTTTCGTGCGGCCCTTCATGGTGGGCATGGCAGACGACCACTACGCGCTGGACATCGGCGTTGCGCGCCGGCTGCTCGGCTGGGAGCCCCGGCACCGCATCCGCGACAAGCTGCCGGCGCTGGTCGAGTCGCTCAAGCGTGATCCGGTAGGCTGGTACCGGCGCCACGGCATCACGCCGCCGGGCTGGGTGACGGCCGCGGCGCAGGAGGGCGAGCAGCCCGAGGCGCTGCGCGAGCGACACGAAGAGATGCTGCGCACGCAGCATGCCGGTTCGCTGTGGGCGCACTGGCTCAACATCGCGCTGGGCGCGTGGCTGGCAACCTCGCCCCCGATCCTGGGCCTGGGCTCGCAGGCAATGACGGTGAGTGACGTGGCCGCGGGCCTGGTGCTGATGGTGTGCGGCGCTTTCGCACTGTCGTGGCGGCACACCTGGGCGCGCTGGGTGTGCGCCGCGGTGGGGTTGTGGCTGCTCACGGCACCGCTGCTCTTCTGGGCCCCCAGCGCCGCCGGCTACCTCAACGACACACTCGCCGGCATGCTCGCCATCGGGCTGGCCCTGCTGGTGCCGCCCGAGCCCGGCGTGTCGCCCCTGGCCGCCACGCGCGGACCGGATTCGCCCCCCGGCTGGAGCTTCAACCCGTCGACCTGGACCCAGCGCCTGCCTGTCATCGCGCTGGCGCTGGTGGGGCTCCTCATCTCGCGCTACCTCACGGCCTACCAGCTGGGGCACATCGACAGCGTGTGGGAGCCCTTCTTCCCCGGCGGGCCCGATCCGCGCAACGGCACGGAGGAGATCATCACCTCCAGCGTCTCGCAGGCTTGGCCCGTGCCGGATGCAGGCCTGGGCGCCCTCACCTACGCGCTGGAGATCCTCACCGGCATCGTCGGCTCGCAAAGGCGCTGGCGCACGATGCCCGCACTGGTGCTCCTGTTCGGCCTGATGATCGTTCCGCTGGGTGTCGTGTCGATCTTCTTCATCATCATCCAGCCGATCTGGATCGGTACTTGGTGCACGCTGTGCCTGATTGCCTCGGCGGCGATGCTGGTGCAGATCCCTTACTCGCTCGACGAGCTGCTGGCCTCGACCCAGTTCCTGCTGCGCCGGCACCGGGCCGGGCGCAATGTGTGGCAGGTGCTGCTGGCCGGCGACACCGACGAGCAGCGCGGCGGCCTGCCGGCCGAGGCACGGCCGTTCGAGCGGCCCGCGCGCGACGTGCTCAAGGACATGGTTCAAGGCGGCGTGGGGCTGCCATGGAACCTGATGCTCACCCTGGCCGTGGGCGTGTGGCTCATGTTCACGCGTCTCACACTCGGTGCGCAGGGCGCCATGGCCAACGCCGATCATCTGATCGGCTCGCTGGCCGTGACGATTGCGGTAATCGCGTGTGCCGAACCGGCGCGGCCGGCGCGATTTCTCAATGCCGTGCTGGGCGCCGCCCTGCTCGTCACGCCATGGGTCTACGGTGCCGGCACCGCGCACACGGTGGCGTCGATTGCCGCCGGGCTGGCGCTCATGCTGCTGAGCGTGCGGCGCGGGGCGGTGCGCGACCGTTATGACGACTGGAACCGCTACCTGGTCTGAAGAGGAAGGGGCTGAGGAGCAAGGAAACTTCGGGCGGCGCGGCGTTTCCTTTCCAAGGTAGCTGAGGTAGCCTCGGTGCGTGTCCCGATCGAGGATCACGCGCATGTGCATGCACGCCGATGGTTTACTCCACACGGTCCGGCGCCACGGGTGGCGGTTGGTGTTGCTGCTGGCATTCGGGCTCTTCGGCACGCGGGCCCACGCGGCCGACGTGGTGGTGCTGCAGGTACAGGATGCGATCGGTCCGGCCAGTGCCGACTACATCGTGCGCGGCATGGCCAAGGCGCACCAGGCCGGCGCGAAGCTCGTAGTGCTGGAGCTCGACACACCCGGTGGCCTGGATACCTCCATGCGGCAGATCATCCGGGCGATCCTCGCCTCGCCCATTCCCGTGGCCACCTGGGTCGCCCCGGAAGGCGCGCGGGCAGCCAGCGCCGGCACCTACATCTTGTACGCCAGCCACATCGCGGCCATGGCGCCCTCCACCACGCTGGGCGCGGCCACGCCGGTCGCCATAGGCATGCAGCCCGGCGGCGAGCGGCCGGCGCCCGGCGGCCCCGCCTCCGCACCCGACGGCGGCAAGGTGCCCGGCGACGCCATGACGGCCAAGGCCGTGAACGATGCGGCCGCCTTCATCCGGGGGCTGGCTCAGAAGCGCGGGCGCAACGCCGAGTGGGCCGAACGCGCGGTGCGCGAGGCCGTCACCCTCACCGCCGACGAGGCCCTGCGCGAGAAGGTGATCGACGTGGTTGCGCGCGACGTCAACGAACTGCTGGCGCGTATCGATGGCCGGCGCGTGCGCGTATCGACCGGCGAGATCACGCTCGCCACGCGCGGTGCCACGTCCGAACGCGTCCAGCCCGACTGGCGTCACCGGTTGCTCTCGGTGATCGCCAATCCGAGCTTCGCGCTCATCCTCATGATGATCGGCATCTACGGGCTGATGTTCGAGTTCTCCTCCCCGGGCTTCGGCGTGGCGGGCGTGGCGGGGGCCATCTGCCTGCTGCTGGGCTTGTTCGCGCTGCAGTTGCTGCCGATCAACTACGCGGGGCTCGCACTCATCGTCCTGGGCATCGCGCTCATGGCCGCCGAGGTCATCACGCCCACCTTTGGCGTGCTGGGCGCAGGGGGCGTGATCGCGTTCATCGCAGGCGGCATCCTGCTCATCGACAGCGATCTGCCCGGCTACGGCGTGCCGCTGCCGCTCATCCTGGGCCTGGCGGCCAGCTCGGCTCTGGTCATCGTGGCCGGCGGTGGCATGGCGCTGCGCGCGCGCCAGCGCCCCGTGCAGACGGGCAGCGAATCCATGACCGGCGCCGTGGGCGAGGTGATCGATATCGGCGAACGCGAAGCCTGGGCCCGCGTGCACGGCGAGCGCTGGAGAGTGCGCTCCGACACGCCGCTCGCACCCGGCCAGCGCGTGCGCGTGCGATCGATCGATGGCCTGGTGCTCGATGTGTCGCCCGAGGATTCCCGAACGACCACCAAGGAAGGAACACCATGATCTTCAACCTCGGCCTCGGCACGCTGCTGATCCCGCTCATCATCCTGATCATCGCGGCGCTGCGCATCCTGCGCGAGTACGAACGCGGCGTGGTGTTCCAGCTCGGGCGCTTCTGGAAGGTCAAGGGCCCGGGGCTCGTGCTGGTGATTCCCGGCCTGCAGCAGATGGTGCGGGTCGATCTGCGCACCGTCACGCTCGATGTGCCGCCGCAGGACGTGATCTCACGAGACAACGTGTCGGTGAAGGTCAACGCGGTCCTGTTCTTCCGTGTGATGGATCCGAAACGGGCCATCATCGAAGTGGAAAACTACCTGGCAGCAACGAGCCAGCTCGCGCAGACCACGCTGCGCGTGGTACTGGGCAAGCACGAGCTCGACGAAATGCTGGCCGAGCGCGAGCGGCTCAACCTCGACATCCAGCGCATCCTCGACGAGCAGACCGATACCTGGGGCATCAAGGTGACCAACGTGGAGATCAAGCACGTGGACCTGAACGAGAGCATGGTGCGCGCCATCGCCCGCCAAGCCGAGGCCGAGCGCGAGCGGCGTGCCAAGGTCATTCACGCCGAAGGCGAGAAGCAGGCGGCCGCCTCGCTCATCGAGGCGGCGCGCATGCTGGCCGAGCGGCCCGAGGCGATGCAGCTGCGTTATCTGCAGACGATGACGCAGGTGGCCGGCGACCGCGCCTCGACCATCGTGCTGCCTATGCCGATGGATCTGCTGAACGCGATGACGCGGCGCGGGCCGTGACCTAGTGCAGTGTTTCGCACTGAGCGGCGCTTATGGGCCAGCGGATTCGCCCTCGGGGCAAGGCGCAAACCGCAGCGATGCCCAGTGGCATCGCGAGGATTTGCAACGCCGCCACCGGGGGCGAAGTCGCGGCTCCATAAGTGCTGATCAGTGCGAAACACTGCACTCTAGGGCGACGGCGGAGGGATGTCGTCTTGCTCGTGGGCATGGGGCCACCAGCGGCGGCGCACCACGACCCAGACCGTTGCGGCGCTGACCACGCCAGCCCAGGCCCCGACAGCCTGCGCCGCACCGGACGGCCCGTCGAGCAAATATCCCACCAGCGCGATGCCCGGGGAAAACAACCAGGGTATCGGGTTGAATCGGATCACCGTTGCAATGTGGCGTGCGAACCGGGACGCGGCTATGGGATGCCACGCCCATTCACGTGTAGGACAACTCCCCGTCTGGTCCTAGTGTCCTGTCCCGCCCGACTGTGTCCGCTCCACAGGGGTTCACCCTCTGGCCGAAGCGGAATGCCATGTGCTCGCGGGACAGAAGACTAGTTTTCCAGTGCGCGCCCAACCGTGTCAATGAGAAGGAGATGGCCAGGGTATGCTTTTCCCCGCCCCCTCGCGTGGACCACCCCTTGAACGATTCCCTTTCCTTCCACAACCTCTATCGGCACGGGTTCGCCCGGGTCGCTGTGGCGGTCCCGCGCTGCCGGGTCGCGGATCCGGCGTTCAACGCCGCCGAAACCTCGCGGCTGCTGCACGAAGCCGCCGTGCATGGTGCGGTGCTCGTCGCGTTCCCGGAACTCGGGCTGCCCGCCTACACCTGCGATGACCTCTTCCACCAGCGCGCCCTGCTCGACGCCAGCGTGCAGGCGCTGGCGACAGTGGCCCACGCCTCGCGCGAATGCCCGGCCATCGCGGTGGTCGGCCTGCCTTTGCGCGTGGACCACCTGCTTTTCAACTGCGCGGCCGTCGTGCATCGCGGAAAGATCCTCGGGGTGGTGCCCAAGACCTACCTGCCCAACTACGGCGAGTTCTACGAGGCACGGCAGTTCAATCCGGCCGACCACGCCGTGTCCCGCGAGATCGATCTCGTGGGTCAGCGCGTGCCCTTCGGCGCCGATCTTCTGTTCGAGGCCGGCAACCTGCCGAACTTCACCTTCCACGTGGAGATCTGCGAGGACCTCTGGGTACCCATCCCGCCGTCGTGCCATGCGGCGCTGGCCGGCGCCACGGTGCTCGTGAACCTCTCGGCATCCAACATCACGCTAGGCAAGGCAGGCTACCGTCAGCAACTCGTGCGCTCGCAGTCCGCGCGGTGCCTCGCGGCCTATCTCTACTCCTCGGCGGGCCTGGGCGAGTCGACCACCGACCTGGCCTGGGACGGCCAAGCGCTGGTGTGCGAGAACGGCGAGCTGCTGGCGGAATCGGAGCGATTCTCCGATCGCTCCCATTGGATTGCCGCCGATATCGACCTCGAGCGGCTCTCGCGGGAGCGCATGCGGCAGACGAGCTTCGGCGCCTCGGCCGCTCGCCACAAGGATCGGATACAGCTGCGCCGCATCGGCTTCGCGCTCGATGTGCCCGCCTGCGAGCAGCTGCCCCTCACGCGTGTCGTGGAGCGCTTCCCCTACGTGCCGGCCGACCGCTCGCGGCGCGATGAGCGCTGCATGGAGGTCTATCACATGCAGGTGCTGGCGCTGGAGCAGCGGCTCGCCGCCACGGGCATCCGCAAGCTGGTCATCGGCGTGTCTGGGGGGCTGGACTCCACCCATGCGCTGCTCGTGTGCGCGAAGGCGATGGATCGTTTGGGGCTGCCGCGCACGAACATCCTCGGCTACACCATGCCGGGCTATGCCACCAGCGCCCGCACACGAGACCAGGCCTGGCGCCTCATGCGGGCCATCGGCTGCGAGGCGCGCGAGATCGACATCCGGCCGAGCTGCGAGCAGATGCTCAAGGACCTGGGGCACCCTTACTCGCGCGGCGAACCGGTCCACGACATCACCTTCGAGAACGTGCAGGCGGGCGAACGCACCAGCCATCTGTTCCGCCTGGCCAACTTCCACGATGCCATCGTCGTGGGCACGGGCGACCTCTCCGAACTGGCGCTCGGGTGGTGTACCTACGGCGTGGGCGACCACATGTCGCACTACAACGTGAACGCCAGCGTGCCCAAGACGCTGATCCGCCACCTGGTGCGCTGGGTGGCCGAGACCGGCCAGGTGGGACACGAGGGCAGCCAGGTGCTGCAAGACATCCTTGACACCGAAATCAGCCCCGAGCTCGTACCGTCAGTGGGAGAAGGAGAGCCGATCCAGAGCACCGAGAGTGCGGTCGGACCTTACGAGCTGCAGGACTTCCACCTCTACTACACCCTGCGCTTCGGCTTCTCGCCGTCGAAGGTGGCGTTCCTTGCGCACACCGCCTGGCGCGATGCACAGGCCGGCCGCTGGCCGGAGGGTGAACACGTGGTGCGCAACGCCTATGCGCTGGCGCAGATCAAGCAACACTTGCGCACGTTCCTCTGGCGCTTCTTCAAGACCAGCCAGTTCAAGCGCAGTTGCGTGCCCAATGCCCCGAAGATCGGCTCAGGCGGATCGCTGTCGCCGCGTGGAGATTGGCGGGCCCCGAGCGATTCGGAAGCCGTGGTGTGGCTGGCCGAACTCGAACGCGTGCCCGAGGAATGACCGCCTGGTTCAGCAGGTGTGCATAAATCCGGTGTGCCTGAGGATGATGCCCGCGCAGCGTTCGTGCATCGCGGTATGCACGTCAACCTCGCCGCGCTGGAGTTCGAGCATGGTGACTCGGTCGATCTGCACGAATGACGGCGCTCCGGGCTCACTGTCTTGCGGGCTCACGCCGAATATCTGCCGATGAGCTGCGTCATCGGCCACGACGACGCGGCCCTCTTCCAGATCGAGCAACGTTTCGCGGATGGTGATCGAAGAAGGCATCACGGACTCCGATACAAACGAGTGACGTGGTTGCCAATGTATCGATCTGACACAACTGGCGCCAACCGTCGAACCGCACGGTGGGGAACCCTGTGCTGAAGTTGGCACACGGCGGATCGGCAATCTGCGGGTCGCCAAGTTCCTTGCCCTCTCGGGCGGGCATGGGGGAGTGCGTCTCAAAACTCACTGCGAACGGCCGGTTGGCCCACATGCTGGCTGCGTTGCAGCACGTCCTGCAGCCGCCGCAAGTGATAGTCGCGGGTTCGCTCCGCTGCAGCCAGCTGCTCCTTGGTCACGGTCCAGCTGCCGATGCTGCGAACCGGCGCCTGCAGCTGTTCTTCGCCGTCGACTGCAGGGGAAAGAGGTCGATCTGACATCGGGTGTCCTCCTGTTTCGCTGCTGCACCGGGCAAGCCGTGTGCCCGGCACCCGAGCCGCTCCAGCGAGGCCGAGAGGGATGAACGCAAGGCATCATCCGCACATGACCATCCTTTGGCGGCTGCTGGCCCTGCTATGCCTCGCGCTCGGCGCGGTCGGCGTTTTCCTGCCAGTCATGCCGACCGTGCCCTTCCTCCTTCTCGCCGCCGCGGCGGCAAGCCGCGGATGGCCGTGGCTGGACGAGCGGCTGCTGGGGCATGAGGTCTATGGCCCGCTCATCCATCGCTGGCGAGCCCGTCGGGCCATACCGCGCCGCGCCAAATGGTTCGCCACCATCGGTATGGCGGGCAGCGCGGCCATGGTGTGGTGGCTGCCCGTGCCGCGCTGGCTGCAGGTCGGGTTGCCACTGGTGCTGCTCAGCGTCGGCGTGTGGATTTGGTCGCGCCCCGACGACTGAGAGGTGTCAGGAATCTCCGACATGCAAATCGGAAGAAGAGGACGGAGCATGGGTGCGCCATTTGCCGTTGCGCTTGTATGAACGTCGGCACCTTCGCCGCCCCGTCGCTCACGCTGTTCGGCGTGGAGTTTCTGCGCGCGGCGCTCGAATATGCGGGCATGCGCTGCATGGACGCGGCTCACCCCCAACGGCGACGGGCACCCGGTGGTGATCTTCCCCGGCTTGGCCACGGACAAGACAGCCACCGGCCCGCTCAAGCAGTTCCTCGAGCGGTTGGGCTACACGGCGTATGACTGGGGACGCGGCTTCAATACCGGCCCCAGCGGCGATCCGGACCGCTGGTTGGATGAATTGGCGGAACACGTCTGCGCGCTGACCGGTGCGCACCAGGAGGAGCGCCTGAGCTTCGTCGGCTGGAGCTTGGGTGGGATCTACGCGCGTGAACTGGCCAAGAAGCGTCCGGAGCGGGTGCGCCGTGTGGTAACCATCGGCACCCCCTTGTCCGGCGCCGTGGAGCACACCAATGTCGGCTGGGTCTACCGGCTGCTCAATGGGCATCGGCCGCACCTCGATGAGGCCTTGCTGCGGCGCCTGCGCACCGCACCGCCCGTGCCTACCACGGCGATCTACAGCCGCACCGACGGTGTGGTCGCATGGCAGGCCTGCATCCAGGAAGGGCGCGGCGAACACATCGAGAACATCGAGGTCCAGGGCAGCCACTGCGGCCTGGGCTGGAACGCTCAGGTGCTGGAAATCATTGCCGACCGGCTCTCAAGGAACGCCGGGCCGCCCCGAGTCTTGGGGGCGCTCAAGAAGGTGTGAGAAGGTGTGAACGAATCCGACATGCCCGCTCATCACGCCGGAACGCGCCCAC
>CBINKC010000107.1:0-15674 GCA_966251135.1 uncultured Burkholderiaceae bacterium | reverse complement strand
GGGCCGGACCAGACGAGGCCCCAATGCCGGCCGGCGACTTCAAAGCCGTCGCAATAGGGGCAGGGCACGATGGACGTGCCCCAGCTTTCGGCAAAGCCCGGAACATCAGGCATCTGGTCGGCGACGCCATAGCTCAGGATCACGCGGCGCGCCCCAAGGCTTTCGCCATCGCCAGTGACCACGGCGAAATCGTCGATGGCGCCGGAGACGCTGTCGGCCCGGGCACTGACCAGCCTGATCGCGGGATAACGCGCCAGTTGCCGCCGCGCCTCGGCCAGGATGTCCAGCGGTGGCTTGTGATCGTGGCCGAGCAGGCCATGCGAGTGGCCGGCGAAGCGGTTGCGCGGCAGGCCGGTATCGAGAACGGTGACCTTGCGGCGGGCACGGCCGAGCTGCAGGGCGGCGGCGAGGCCGGCAAAGCTGCCGCCGACGATGATGACGTCATCCATGGTGATGGGCTCCGTGTTGTGGATGGAGGGGGGTGGGCTGGGGCTGGCGCGCAATATCTGGTTGAGGGCGGCTTGGCCAGGGCTCTGCCTTTGATGGCACATCGGGCGCGCTGCGATACCGCGCTGCCACGCGCATCATGAGCTGTGCGTAGGTGAGGATGGTCATGACAGGCTCTCCAGGCGCTATCGCGCCAAGCGGTTCAGCAGATCGGCTGGTACGTCCGGTCTTTCCAGGGCGATGAAGTGGCCGGCGTTCGGCACCTCAATGAACTCCGCGGTGGGCAGCAGCCGTTGGTTGGCCTGCCGGTCCGACGGCCGTGACCAGTCCTTTTCGCCATAGACCAGATGGACCGGCACGCCGGCTTGGGTATAGCGCGAACGCGCAGCGATGAGGCTGGGCAGGTTGCCGAACACAGAGCGGGCGACGACCGGGTACCCGGGTGTGCGGCCGACCTTGAGCAGTTCATCCAGGTAGTCCTCCTTCAACGCCATCTTGTCGACGAGGCCGCCCCTCAGCATGGCGCGCATGATGGGCTTGGGTTCCACCCCGGCGAACGCCGGGCCGATGCCGGGCGCCAGGACACCCGCGACGATGAACCGCGCGAGAAGGCTGGACCTCGCGACGCCGTCGGCGTAGTCATACGCGTTGATCGCGACGACGTGCCGGATGCGTCCCGGAAGGTCGGCCGCCGCCGTGAGTGCCAGCACGCCGCCCATGGATTCGCCCAGCAAGGTGACGTCGCGCAGATCGAGCTGCGTGATCAGGTGCTTCACTGCTTCGCGCATGGCGGGTTCTTCGTAAGACGCGCCGGGCACGATGTCCGAATAGCCCATGCCCGGCAGGTCGAGTGCGTACACGGTGTACCGCTCCTGCACGAGAGGAATGAGGTTGCGAAAGTGTTCGGCCTGCGTGCGCACGGTGTGCAGCAGGACCAGTGGTGCGCCCGTTCCCCCCATGAGGTAGCGCAAGCGGCCCTGGGTGCGGTCGCCCGCCCCGGCAGGAGGGTGGAGGACATGGCTGTGGGTGCCGGGAATCCGGATGCCGGACGGGGTGTCGATGAGTGCGGACAAGGGCGTCTCCTTGCAGGGATGGCGGATTGATCAGGCCTTCGAGCACCAACTCGAGATGCCGGCTGAAGAGGTCGGGCGCGTTCATCACGGAGTCCTCGGGCATGGCAGGATCCGTCGTATGCCGTTGCAGGCAGGTGGCGATGACGGGCAGCACCAGCGCAACCACCACCAAATCGGGCTCGACGGGACGGAACTCGCCGCGGGCGATGCCCCGGCCAACGATCTCCGACACCAGGCGGCGTGCCGGCTCGATGACCTCGCGCGACCAGAACGCCGCCAGTCCGGGGAAGTTGCGGGCCTCAGTGAGCACCAGCTTGAAGGCGGCCTCCAGCAACTCTGCGTGCCGTGCGCCCTTGCGCCGCGCGCGCGGGGTGTCCAGGCGTTCACGCATCGAGCCCCTCGCTTGCCGGTCCACCGATCGGGGTGTACGGCGCAGCCGCCGGCGCCTGCGCCGCGCTGTCGCGCCTCACGCGGAACCAGGCCGCGTACAGCGCCGGCACGAAGACGAGGGTCAGCGCCGTGGCCACCACCAGGCCGCCCATGATCGCAATGGCCATCGGTCCCCAGAACACGCTGTGCGTGAGCGGGATCATCGCCAGCACCGCCGCAGCCGCCGTCAGCACCACCGGGCGCGAGCGCCGCACCGTGGCCTCGACGATCGCGGTCCAGGGAGCGATGCCACGCCCGATGTCCTGGTCGATCTGGTCGACCAGGATGATCGAGTTGCGCATGATCATGCCGCTGAGCGCGATCACGCCGAGCAGCGCGACGAAGCCGAACGGCGCGTTGAACAGCAGCAGGGCCGGCACCACGCCGACCAGCGCCAGCGGTGCGGTCATGAACACCATGAACAGGCGCGAGAAGCTCTGCAGCTGGATCATCAGCAGCGTCAGCATCACCGCGAACATCGCTGGGAAGACGGCGAACAACGCCACGTTGGCCTTGTCGCTCTCCTCGATCGCGCCGCCTTCCTCGATGCGGTAACCTGCCGGCAGGCTGTCGATGATCGGCTTGAGCGACGGCCGGATCTTCGCGGTGGCGTCCGGGCCCTGCACGCCATCGACGACGTCGCTGCGCACGGTGAGCGCCATGTCGCGGTTGCGCCGCCACAGCACCGGCTCCTCGAAGCCCGGCTCGATGCGGGCCAGCTGGGACAGCGGCACGGCGACGCCGCTGCGCGAGAACACCTGCAGGTCGCCGAGCTGGCCGATGCGCTTGCGCTCTTCCGGCGTGGCGCGTACGACGACGTCGATGAGTTCCTCGCCGCGGCGGATCTGCGTCACCGGCGCGCCGTCCAGCGTCGTCTGCACCAGGCCCTGGATGTCGGCGCTGGACAGGCCGAGCAGCCGGGCCTTGTCCTGGTCGACGTGGACCTGCACCGAACGCACCTGCTCGTTCCAGTCCAGCTGCGTGTCGCGCACCAGCGGGCTCTTGCGCACCGTGTCGCGCACGCGGTAGGCGATCTCGCGCACCTGCGCCTTGTCCGGGCCGATGACGCGGAACTGCACCGGGAATCCCACCGGCGGGCCAAATTCCAGACGGGTCACGCGCGCATTCACGTCCGGGAAAGCCTCGTCCTTGGCGAACAGCTCCATCAGGCGCGCGCGCACCCGTTCGCGCTGCTCGATGCCCGCCGTCTTGATGACGAACTGGGCGAACCCCGGGTTCGGCAGCTCCGGCTGGATCGACAGGTAGAAGCGCGGCGTGCCGCCCCCGGTGTAGGCGGTGAAGAACTCGATGTCCGGGTCCTTCGCGAGCCGCGTCTCGAGCAGCTTCACCTGGGTGGACGTGGCGGCGAACGATGCGCCCTCTCGCAGCCGCAGGTCCACCAGCAGTTCGGACCGCGATGCGGTCGGAAAGAACTGCTGCTGCACAGTCAGCATGCCGGCACCGGCGATGCCGAAGACCAGCACGGTGATGGCGAGCACCCAGGCCCGGCGATGCACCGCCCAGTCGACGATGCCGCGCAGCCGGCGGTAGACGGGCCGGTCATAGGGGTCGTGGTGGGTGCCGTGGCCGTTTCGGGTGGCCAGGTTCTTCGGCAGCAGCAACACGCCCAGGTATGGCGTGAAGACCACCGCCACCAGCCACGACAGGATCAGCGCCGTTCCGACGACCCAGAAGATTCCGCCCGCGTATTGCCCGGCGATCGACTTCGCGAAGCCCACCGGCATGAACCCGGCGGCCGTGACCAGCGTGCCGGTCAGCATCGGAAACGCGGTAGACGTGTAGGCGTAGGTGGCCGCGCGCAGCCGGTCCCAACCTTCCTCCAGCTTCACCACCATCATCTCGACGGCGATGATGGCGTCGTCCACCAGCAGGCCCAGCGCGATGATCAGCGCCCCGAGCGAAATGCGATCGAGGTTCCAGCCGGCGGCGTGCATCACGGCCGCCACCAGCGCCAGCACCAGCGGCACCGACGCGGCGACCACGATGCCGGTGCGCCAGCCAAGGAACACGAAGGATACCGCCAGCACGATCGCGAGCGCCTCCAGGAACGAGCGCTCGAACTCCCAGACCGACTCGGCCACCACGCGCGGCTGGTCGGCGTACTGCTGGATCTCGACCCCGGCCGGGATCTCCTGCCGGATCTGGGTCAGCCGCTGCTCCAGCGCCTTGCCGAAGTCCAGCACATTGCCGTTTTGCTGCATGGTCACGCCGATGGCCAGGACCGGCACGCCGTTGTGACGGATGCTGAAGCTGGGCGGGTCCTCATAGCCGGTGCGCACGGTGGCGATGTCGGCCAGTCGCAGCAACTGACCACCGACTTCCAGCGTCACGTTGGCGACGTCCGCGGCGCTCTTGAGCCCGCCGTCCACGCGCACCTGCACACGGTCGTGGGTGGCGTCGGTCGAACCGGCGGGCGTCACCAGGTTCTGGCGCGCCAGTGCGTCGAAGACCGCTGTCGGCGCGATGCCGAGCGATGCCAGGCGCCGGGTCGACAACTCCACATACACACGCTCAGCCTGCTTGCCCAGCACGTCCACCTTGGCGGCACCGGGCACGCTCTGGAGGCGGCGCTTCACGTCCTCGGTGAGCGTCAGCAGTTCAGCCATCGACAGCTCGTGTGCGCTCAACGCATACAGCACGCTGTAGCGGTCGTTGTACTCGTCGTTGAAGAACGGCCCGCGCACGCCCTCGGGAAACTCCTGGCGCATGTCGCCGATCTTCTTGCGCGCCTGGTACCAGGCGTTCTCCAGCTCCTCCTTGCTGCTGCCGCCCTTCATCCACAGCGTGATGCCGCCGTAGCCCTGGCGCGAGAAGCTGCGCACGTACTCGAAGTGATCGAGCTCCTGCAGGCGGCGCTCGATGCGGTTGAGCACCTGGTCCTGCACGTCCTGCGCGGTGGCGCCGGGCCACACGACGATGGCCGTCATCTGCGGCACGTCGAAGTTGGGATCCTCCAGGCGCCCGAGGCGGCTGAAGGACAGGCTGCCGACGATGAGCGTCGCGATGATCAGGAACAGCACCATGGGCCGATGCGTGACGGCCCATTCCGAAAGATTGAAGCGCTTCATGAACTGCTCTTGGCAACAGTGGGCGTGGTGGAGTCGGGGGTGCGCTCGATGGCGCGCACGGCAGTGCCCGCGTCGAGCTTCTGGGCGCCCACGCTGACGACCTTGCTGCCCGTGGCCAGGCCCGTAACCTGAACCGTGGCGTCGTCGATGGCCACCACTTGGACCGGTGTGAACACGAGGCCCGAACCCTTGGCGTTCACAGTCCACACGCCCGCAGGGCCGCTGCCCTTGACCACGGCACTCACGGGGAGCACCGCGGTCGCGGGGCCCGCCTGCCGCGCCGACAACGTCAACTGCATCGTGCTGCCCAGCGGCAGCGCAGACACCTGCGTGCGGGAATCCGCGTCTGCCGCGTACCGTGCACGGTAGGTGCGGCCTTGCGGGCTGGCCTGCGGCGAGAGCTCGCGCAGCACGAGGCGGACCTGCGACGTCGGATCGTTCCAGGGCGCGGCCGTGGCGACCAGGCTTCGCGCCCGGCCGACCCAATCCTCGGGCAGCTCGGCCACGATCTCGCGTTCGCCGTCACGGACCAGCGACAGCACGGGCTGGCCTTCCGCGACCACCTGGCCGCGCTCGAAGCGCAGCGCCGTGACGACGCCGGCGTACGGGGCGGTCAGCGTGGCGTAGGCCTCGCGGTTGCGCGCAAGCTCGAGCTGCCGATTCGCTTGGTCCAGGCGCGCTGCGGCGGCGTCAGCACGCGCCTTCTGCCGCTCGTGGTCGGCGGCGCCGACCGAACCGTCGGCCAGCAGCCGGCGAAAGCGCGCCTCGTCGGACGCGGACTGCTGCGCGTCCACGGACGCGGCCCGCACCTGGTCGGCTGCCGCCTTCACGGCCAGCTGGTAATCGGCAGGATCCAGACGGGCCAGGACCTGGCCTGCCTTGACGCTGTCGCCGACTTCCACGAGCCGCTCGACCACCTTGCCACCGGTGCGAAATCCGAGTTCCGTCTCCACGCGGGCACGGACCGCTGAAGTGAAGCTGCGACTCTGTGCGGAGTTGGCCGGTGTCACGGTCGTCACGAAGACCGGCTTCACGATGGCGGCCGGCGCGGGCGGTTCGCTGCAGGCGGTCAGCAGCAGGCTGGCGACCGCGATGCTCGAGAGTGAGAGGCCGGGGAAGATGCTGTTCAATGAGTCGTTCATCGCGGCGTCCTTGCGGCAAGTGAAGTCATGTCGGTGCTGGGCTGCGTCATGGGAAACCCACCGCCCAGGGCTTTGTAGAGCTGCACGTCGGCCAGCGCCTGCTGCAGGCGGCTCTCCGACAAGGCCAGTTCGCTGGCCAGCACCGAGCGCTGCACGTCCAGCAGAACCAGCAGGTCGACCTGTCCTTCGCGCTGCAGCGACTCGGCGCGCTGCAGCGAACGGCGGCGGTGCAGGGCGGTGAGCGCGAGGGCCGCGTGGCGCTCGGCCTCCTGCGAGCGCACGAGCAGGCTGTCCTCGACTTCCTGGACCGCCAGCAGCACCGCCTTCTGCCAGACGAGCAAAGCCTCGTCGGCGCGCGCGGACTGCACGCGAACGCCGGCATCGATCCGGCCGGCGTTGAAGATCGGCATCGCAAAGGCCAGTGCGACGTTGGAGAAGTGAACCGGCGCGAGATCGAGCGCGTTGAGCCGCATGTCTTCGCGACCCACCAACGCGCTCAGGAACAGCTTGGGCCACCACTGGGCCCGGGCTTCGGCAGTGCGCAGCGCCTCGGCACCGACGCGCGCCTCGGCGGCGATCAGGTCGGGGCGGCGCCTCAGCAGCTCGCTGGGCTGGCCCGCCGCGATGGCGCGCGCCGCCGGCCAGGCGAAGCCGTTGTCGACGTCCACAACGCGCGCCGACGGGTTGCGGCCGAGCAGCACGGCCAGCTTGGTCTGCGTGGTGCCGACCAGCATCCGCAGCGCCGGCACCTGGGCATCCAGCGCGTCGGCTTCGGCGCGCGCGCGATCGTGGTCGAACGCACTGGCCTGGCCTTCGCGCAGGCGGCTTTCAACGTGGCTGGCGGTGTCCCGTTGCGCCTTCGCCAGGGCCTGCACGATGCGCAGCCTCTCGTGGGCGCTGCGCAGCACGAAGTACTGGCGCGCCACCTCGCTGGCGACCAGCAGGCGGGCGCCTTGCACTCCCGCGGCCGCCGCCGTGGTGTCGGCCTGCGCTGCGTCGTGCGCAGCCTGCACGCCCCCCGCCAGGTCGATCTCCCAGGCCACGTCGATTCCGGCGCGCAGCCCGAGCGTGTCGGGCATCCCTTGCTTCACGGGCGCCGGCAAGCCGCTGCTGCTGCGTGATGCGGAAGTCTGCACGCCCACCGCCGGCCAAAGGCGGGAGGCCTGGGCATCCGCGCCCGCACGGGCCTGGGCGACGCGCCGGAGCGCGATGTTGATGTCCTGGTTGGCGCCCAGCGCTTCCTCAGTCAGCGCGGTGAGAGTGGGATCCCCCCAGGCGGCCCACCACGCAGAGCCCGCGGCTGCGCCTTCTGCCTGTGCCGCATCGCTGTGGGCAAAGGTGGCCCCGAGGGGTACCGAGGGCACGGGAGCCTGCACGGGAGGTGTCGAGCACGCCGACAGCACGACCCATGCCGCAAGGGACAGGAGGCGGGTTGCCCGGGGGGTCGGCGCGCGGCTGCGCCAGGAGGAGGAAGTCATGGGTCGATTGATTATTGAACTACAGGTTCAGTAATGTGGAGCCGAAATAGTGAACTGTCAAGTGCACTTAATGTTCCACGAGTCCGCCATGCTTGATGGCCCGCTGCTGCCGCTGCTCGCGCGGATCGGACTGATCATCGGTCCGGTCGATCGTCTGTTGCGCCATGAGGACTCCTCGGGGTCGCCGGCAGTTACGGGACTACAAGTCCAATAATGTGCGTGAGCTATAGTGAACTTTCGAATCCACTAAATCTGCCCATGGCCCGCCCCCCAGCTCCAGCTCCTAAGCCCCAACGCGGGCGGCCACGCGATCCCGAGCGCGGCCGGCGCATCCTGGAAGCGGCGCAAAGGCACTTCAACGAGCATGGCCTTGAGCGTGCCAGCGTGGATGACATCGCCGCGGACGCCGGTGTGTCTAAGACGACCGTGTACAACAACTTCGGCTCCAAGGAGAGGCTGTTCCAGGCGGTCGTGCGCGACAGGACGGCGACGGTGGTGGTTGGCGTCCCGGGCGCCGGGGCCCTGGACCCGGACCAGCCGGAGAAGGCGCTGCTGGCGATCGGCGCCCGGTTTCTCGCGCTGGCGCGCGGGGACGACGCCCTGGGCGCGATGCGCGCTGTCTACGGCGTCGCGGGGGCGCAGCCGGAAGTCTGCCGTGCGTTCTACAAGGACGGCCCGGAGCGTGTGAACGGCGAGCTGGCTGCATACCTGCGCCGTGCCGACTCGGCGGGCACGCTGAACGTTCGGAACCCGCTTCAGGCAGCGGACCTGTTCCTGTCGATATTCCTGGGCTCCGGGCACATCCGCGGAATGTTGAAACTCGAGATGCCGGATTCCCGGGAAAACAGGGCTCTTCTGCGCGAGGCCGTACGGGTCTTCATGGCGGCCTACGGCGCGTAGGCTCCACAAGGCGGGCCAGAAGTCGCGACCACGCGGCTGGAAGCGAAGATCTCTGCATATGCGCGGCTGACCTCGGAGCTCGCGACGACCGGCCCCACGCACAGGAAGCTGCGCACCCGCAGAACCAGTACGCTACCGGGCGGCGCGCCAGCGAGCTCGTCGGCGCCATGCTCGGCATGATCGAGATGGATGCGGCAGGAGATCACTGGCTCAAGCAAGACAACTCCGCCGGAATCACCGCGACGCGGCTTTGGGCAATCCTGAAGCGGTTCTTCTCGCAAGTGCCGACTTGATCGAGCAGAGAGCCCGGCAAGGCGCAGGGGCTCGGCGTGCCGAACTCACCGATTCATTCGCACCTGTCGAGCAGCTCCCCTGCCTGCGCCTGCCTCAGCCGCTCCCCGATCTGGTCGGCCAGCTTCTGCGCCGCGCGCTGATGCGCCTGGGCCAGCGCGGGCGCGCCGCCTTCGCTCACAGCTTCGGTCAGGGCCGTGCGGCACACCAGCCCCTCGGAGTTCCCATTCACGGGCGACAACGACCACGCCGCGTCCAGCCGCGCCTCGCGCCCGGGCATCAGTTCGAACCGCTGCACGTCCACGCGCACGCGCCATGCGGCGCGCGCCGCATCCACGCCACGTAAGTCCATCACGCCCCAGCGGGCGGCGAGGCGGTCGACCAGGGCGGCGCGCAACTCGTCGGCCAGCGGCGCGGCCCAGCGCTCCTGCTCCAGCAGGCGCAGCGAGCCGTCCGGCTGTCGCACGGCCCACTGCGCGTGGTTCACCTGTGCCGGCACGGTCACCCGCATCAGGTCGATGCCGATCAGCGGCCCGGGTGTCGCGACCACCCTGGGTTCGGCGGGCAACAGCGTGTGGAAACGCTCGGGTGGGGTGCGGGTCGCGCATCCGCTGGCGAGTAGCACGGCCACGGCAAGGGCGGCAGCGCCACGGCCACTCCATGCGCCACGTGTCATCGCATCTTCTCCCTCATGCCTAGCGGAGGATCCGCAGGCTTGCCTCGCAGGATCGATTCGGGGTGCCGCTGCAGGTATTCGCCCAGCGCGCGCAGGGCCTGCGCCGCCCGTTGGAGTTCGATCATGGTGTCTTCCACATGGCGCTGCACCGGGGCGCTCGGGTCGAGCAGGTTGCGGTCCAGGCGGTTGAGCGTTTCCTGCACGCCGGCCAGCGTGCGCTCCACACCGGCGAGTGCGCGCTGCGCGTCGGGTGCGAGCTGCGTGATCGCCTTGCGGGCCGTACTCAGCGTGCCGCGCAGGTCGCGGCCGATGTCCTCGAAGGGCACCTTGGCGAGCTTGGCGACGATCTCCGCGATCTGCGGCTGCAAATCGTTCAGGGTGCCGGGCTGCGTGGGCACGCGCGGCACGCCGTTGCTCACATCGAGCGTCGCGCGTGGGGCCCTGGGGTCGAAGTCCAGTGCCACGTACTGCTGCCCCGTGAGCAGGTTGCCGGTGCGCAGCTGCGCTCGCATGCCGTGGTCCACCAGCGTGCGCAGGAAGCGTATGTCTGCCTGCGAGTCGTCCAACGGCGCGCCGGGCACCATCGTCTCGCGCACCTTGCCCAGGCGCAGCGGGTAGATGTCGGCCGTGACCTCCATCGGGTAGCGCCTGTGCACGGGGTCGTACTGCGGGTTCAGCGCGCGCACCGTGCCGATCTCCACGCCGAGGAAATCGACCGGCGCGCCCACGGCCAGCCCGCGCACCGATTGCCCATACACCATGCGCACGGTGAGTGCGGGCCCGTCGGGCGGCGCCATGGCGCTGCGCCGGTCGCCGTAGAGATAGAACCTCGCGCCCGGCGGGGCGGGCGGGGCGGCCTCGCTGCCCGGCAGCCGCTCGAACGCAATGCCGCCCACGAGCACCGACGTGATGGTCTGCGCATTCAGGGTCAGGCCGCTGGCGGTGAGCTGCAGGTCCAGGCCGCTGGCGTTCCAGAACCGCACCTGCGAGGTGACCAGCGGGTCGTAGGGCGCCTCGACGAACACCTGCACGATCAGCTCGTCGCTGGCCGGATCGAGTGTGTAGCCCACCACCCGCCCGACCCGTGCGCGGCGGTAGTACACGGGCGAGCCCACCTCCAGCGAGCCCAGGTCGGGCGCGCGCAGCGAGAAGCTGCGCCCCGGCTCGCCGCGCAGCACGAAGGGCGGGGCCTCCAGGCCCACGAAGTGCCGGCGGGGCTCGCTCGATGTGCCGGCGTCCACGGCGATGTAGGCCCCCGACAGCAAGGTGCCCAGCCCGCTCACGCCGGCTGTGCCGATACGCGGGCGCACCACCCAGAAATGCGTGTCTTGCACGGCCACGCTGGCGGCCGACCGGTCGAGTTGCGCTTCCACGACCACCTTGTCCCGATCGGGGCTCAGCGATACCGCCTCCACGCGGCCGATCACCACTTCCTTGTAGCGCACCTGGGTCTTGCCGGCTTCGAGGCCCTCGGCCGTGCGGAACTCGATCACCACCTTGGGGCCGGCCTGCAGCCAGTGCGTGAGCAGCAGCGAAACGCCCACCAGCACCGTGACGATGGGCACGATCCACACCAGCGACAGCCGGGTGATGTTCTTGTGCCGCACGACGGGTTCGGCCAGCGCGGGCGGGAGGGGTTCCGCCCGCGGCTCGGTGGGGGGCGGCACCGGCTCAGCCATGCGCGGGCTCCTCCTGAGCGGGGCGGCCCAGCGTTTCCTTGTGAGGTGCCGGGGGGGCGTCGTCCCAGATGAGTCGGGGATCGAAGCTGCGTGCGGCCAGCATGGTGAGCACGACCACCGCAGCGAAGGCGAGCAGACCCGGCTCGGGCTGCACGCTGGCGAATCCGCCGAAGCGCAGCATGCCCGCCAGCAGCACCACCACATACACATCGAGCATCGACCAGTGGCCCACGGCTTCGACCAGCCGATACAGCCGGGCGCGATCCAGCCGCCGCCAGCGCGGCGCGCCGCGCACGCTCCAGGCGAGCAGCGCCAGCACGCCGATCTTCAACAGCGGCACGACGATGCTGGCGACGAAGACGATGGTGGCCAGTCCCCACGCTTCGGTGGCCCACAGCTCGGCGATACCGCCCGCAATGGTGTGGCTCTCGCGCTGGAAGACCTGCGCGGTGGTCACGATGGGCAGCAGGTTCGCCGGCACGTACAGCAGCAGCGCTGCGGCAAGCCAGGCCCACGTGCGTTGCACGCTCGCCGGCTTGCGGCGGTGCAGGGCATATCCGCATCGCGGGCAGCGCAGCCGAACCGCCGCGCGGTGGGCCGGGGCGGCGTCTGCGCTGACGAGGCCGCAGCACTCGCAGCCGAGCACGCCGGCCTCGGCCGCGGACGATGCCTCGCCTGCGCGCCACGCCTCGCGGTGCGCGGCGCGTGCCCCCGACGTGGTGCTCGCGGTGCGGGCGGCCGTTACGCTGCCTTTGCCCACAGGTGCTTCACTCCGCCGGATTCGAGCCCCGCGATAAGCAGCGCCAGCACGCCGAATGCCCACATCCCGGCGCCGGGCACGGCATGCGCCATCGCCGAGATGCGCACGATGCACACCGCCGCCGCGACCATCATGACTTCCACCATGCTCCACTGCCCGGCCTCGTGCAGCACGCGCAAGGTCCAGCCCAGGCCGCGCGGGGCGCGACCGCGCGCCATGGGCACGAGCAGCGCCAGCCGCAGGACGATGAGCAGCGCCGGCCCCGCGATGGCGGTGAGCGCGGTCGCGATGGCCACCAGCCGCTCGCCCAGGGCCCAGGTGGCGGCGATCGCTTCGGGCAGGGTGGCGTGGGTGAGGGCGCCGCCCACGCGGATGACCACGATGGGGGTGAAGTTCGCAATGAGCAGCACCACGAGGGCGGTGACGGTGAGCGCGAGCAGGCCCTGGGCATTCAGGCGATGTCCGCGGCCCAGCACCGCGGCACAGCGACTGCAGCGCGCCACCTCGGCGCGTGCCAGCGGGTGCCATCGGTGAACCGTGTCGCAGTGGTCGCACACCACCAGGCTTTGCCGAACGATCATCGGGTGTCCTGAGCTGGTTCGTGGCATGGCGACGGGCCGCAACGCGGATGAGCGAGCAGCGGTCGCCGCGGATCGTAGGAATGTGCCCGCGAACTTCGAGCGCGACAAGCGCCCCGGCGACCAGGGCGCATGGCGTGGGGCTACGATGAGCCCGCATCGTCCTCGCACGTATCTCCTACACCACAGCCATGCAAGACCCCACCCGCCCCAGCGCGCGCTGGCAGTTCTGGATCGACCGCGGCGGCACCTTCACCGACGTGGTCGGCCGGCGGCCCGATGGCACGCTGGTGACGCACAAGCTCCTGTCCGACTGCCCTGAGCAGTACCGCGACGCGGCGGTGGCCGGCATCCGCCACCTGCTGGGCCTGCCGCCCGGTGCGCCGGTCACGCCCGAGCAGGTCGAGTGCGTGAAGATGGGCACGACGGTCGCCACCAACGCACTGCTCGAACGCAAGGGCGAGCCCACGCTGCTGGTCATCACGAAAGGCTTTAGCGACGCGCTTCGTATCGCCTACCAGGATCGCCCGCGCATCTTCGACCGGCACATCGTGCTGCCCGAACTGCTGTATGCCCGCGTGATCGAGGCGCAGGAGCGCGTGGCGGCCGACGGCACGGTGGTTCATCCGCTGGACGAGCCGCATCTGGCGCACGAACTGCGGGCGGCTTACGACGCGGGACTGCGCTGCGTGGCGATCGTGTTCATGCATGGGTACCGCTACACCCGCCACGAGCAGGTGGCGGCGCGCATGGCGCGGGAGGCCGGTTTCCCGCAGGTGAGCGTCTCGCACGAGGTGAGCCCGCTCATGAAGCTCGTGGGTCGTGGCGACACCACGGTCGTGGATGCCTACCTGTCGCCCATCCTGCGGCGGTATGTCGAGCAGGTGGCGGCCGAGATGCCGGGCGTCAGGCTGTTCTTCATGCAGTCGTCCGGGGGACTGACGGACGCGCATTCCTTCCAGGGCAAGGACGCGATCCTGTCCGGGCCGGCCGGCGGGATCGTGGGGATGGTGAGGACCGCGCAGCTGGGGCTGGGGGCTGGGGCTTCGACAAGCTCAGCCCGAACGGAGCCAGAGGGGCACCTCGTCCCACTTACCGTTTTCGCTGAGCCTGTCACCGTTCGCGCTGAGCCTGTCGAAGCGCCCGCACCCGCAGCCCCCACGCCCGTTCGGGCTGAGCTTGTCGAAGCCCCGTCACCCCCCCTCCACGTCATCGGCTTCGACATGGGCGGCACCTCCACCGACGTGAGCCACTACGCCGGCGAATTCGAGCGCGCTTTCGAAACGCAGGTGGCCGGTGTGCGCATGCGCGCGCCGATGATGAGCATCCACACCGTCGCTGCGGGCGGCGGGTCCATCCTCAGCTTCGACGGCTCGCGCCTGCGCGCCGGCCCACACAGTGCCGGCGCCAACCCCGGCCCCGCGTGCTATCGCCGGGGCGGCCCGCTGACCGTGACCGACGCCAACGTCATGGTCGGCAAGATCCAGCCCGACTGCTTCCCCCGCGTCTTCGGCCCCCACGCCGACGAGCCGCTGGACTGCGACATCGTGGCCGAAAAGTTTGCCGGCCTCGCCGCCGACATCGCGCGCGACACCGGCACGCCGCGCACCCCGGAAGAAGTGGCCGAGGGCTACATCGACATCGCCGTCGGGTCCATGGCCAACGCCATCAAGAAAATCTCCGTTGCGCGCGGCTACGACGTGACTCGCTACACCCTGCAATGCTTCGGTGGCGCGGGAGGGCAGCACGCCTGCCGCGTGGCCGATGCACTGGGCATGCAGCGCGTGTTCATCCACCCGCTGGCCGGCGTGCTCTCCGCCTACGGCATGGGCCTGGCCGACCAGAGCGTGATGCGCGAGGCGGCCATCGAGCAGCCGCTCGATGCGGCGCCCGAAGCCGTGGCGCAGCGGCTCGGTGCCCTGGCGCAGGAGGCGCAGCAGGAGCTGCATCGCCAGGGCGTGAGCCGCGGCGAGGCCCGGTTGCATCGCCGCGTGCACGTGCGCTACGAAGGCACCGACTCCGCCCTCGTCGTGCCTCACGGCACCTCCGCCGAGATCCGCGTCGCGTTCGAGGCCGCCTACCTGCAGCGTTTCGCCTTCCTCATGCCCGAGCGGCGCCTGGTCGTCGAAGCCGTCTCCGTCGAGGCGATCGGCGCCGGCGACGCTCCCGCCGAGCCACGCCATCCCCTGGTCGCGGAGGGCCCCGCACCCGCTGCACGCCAGGTGCCCATGTACAGCGGCGGCCGCTGGCACGAGGCGGCCCTGGTCCTGCGCGACGAAGCGCTTCCCGGGCACATCGTCGAAGGCCCGGCCATCATCGCCGAGCGCAACGCCACCACCGTGGTCGAACCCGGCTGGCGCGCCCGCGTGACGGCCTACGACCACCTCGTGCTCGAACGCGTGCAGCCCCGCGAGGCCCGCGTGGCCATCGGCACGCAAGTCGATCCGGTCATGCTGGAGGTCTTCAACAACCTCTTCATGAACATCGCCGAGCAGATGGGCTTGCAGCTGCAGAACACGGCCTACTCGGTCAACATCAAGGAGCGGCTCGACTTCTCTTGCGCGCTCTTCGACGGCGAGGGCAACCTCATTGCCAACGCGCCGCACATGCCCGTGCACTTGGGCTCGATGAGCGAATCGATCAAGACCGTGATCATGCGCAATGCCGGCCGCATCGAGCCCGGCGACGTGTTCGTGCTCAACGATCCCTACCACGGCGGCACGCACCTGCCCGACGTCACCGTGGTCACGCCCGTGTTCGAAGACCCCGCGTCGCCGTCGCGCATCCTGTTCTACGTGGGCTCGCGCGGCCACCATGCCGACATCGGCGGCATCACCCCCGGCTCCATGCCACCGTTCTCGACGAGCATCGAAGAAGAGGGCGTGCAGATCGACAACGTGAAGCTCGTCGAGCGTGGCCGCCTGCGCGAGCAGGAGATGCTTGCGCTGCTGCGAGGCGGCAAGCACCCGTCACGCAACCCCGAGCAGAACCTGGCCGACCTCAAGGCGCAGGTCGCGGCCAACGAAAAGGGCGCCCAGGAGCTGCGCAAGATGGTTGCGCAGTTCGGCCTCGCGGTTGTGCAGGCCTACATGCGCCACGTGCAGGACAACGCCGAGGAGTCGGTGCGCCGCG
>CBINKC010000106.1:0-15679 GCA_966251135.1 uncultured Burkholderiaceae bacterium | reverse complement strand
GCGTTCGTGGTCATGATGATGATCACGTTGCGGAAGTCCGCCTTGCGCCCGTTGTTGTCGGTCAGCGTGCCGTGGTCCATCACCTGCAACAGCACGTTGAAGACGTCAGGATGCGCCTTCTCGATCTCGTCGAGCAGCAGCACTGCATGGGGCTTCTTAGTTATGGCCTCCGTCAGCAGGCCGCCCTGGTCGAAACCGACATACCCGGGCGGCGCACCGATCAAGCGACTGACGGCATGGCGCTCCATGTACTCTGACATATCGAATCGGATCAGCTCAATGCCAAGGATGTAGGCCAGCTGACGTGCCACCTCGGTCTTGCCCACACCTGTCGGACCGGAGAACAGGAACGAACCGATGGGCTTGTCCGGCTTGCCCAGGCCCGAGCGTGCCATCTTGATGGCTGACGCCAAGGCCTCTATGGCGGGTTCCTGACCGAACACCACGCTGTTGAGATCCCGATCCAAGTTCTTCAATTTGGAACGGTCATCGCTGGACACGGATGCCGGCGGGATGCGGGCGATTTTGGCCACGATCTCCTCGACCTCGGTTCGCGTAATGGTCTTCTTCTGCTTGTTCTTCGGCAACACCCGCTGAGCCGCACCTGCCTCGTCGATCACGTCGATCGCCTTATCGGGCAGATGCCGGTCGTTGATGAACTTGGCGGAGAGCTCAGCCGCGGCTTGAAGTGCATTCAGCGCGTACTTCACGTTGTGGTGCTCCTCGAAGCGCGACTTAAGGCCCTTGAGGATCTCCACCGTCTGCTCCACGGACGGCTCCACCACGTCAATCTTCTGGAAGCGCCGTGACAAAGCAGCGTCCTTCTCGAAGATGCCCCGGTACTCGCTGAACGTCGTCGCACCAATGCACTTCATGCCACCCGAGCTCAGCGCCGGTTTGAGCAGGTTGCTGGCATCCAGCGTGCCACCCGATGCGGCGCCCGCACCAATGAGGGTGTGGATCTCATCGATGAAGAGCACCGCGTTGGGCATCTCCTTCAGATGCTTGAGAACGCCCTTGAGGCGTTGCTCGAAGTCGCCACGGTACTTGGTCCCGGCCAAGAGCGCGCCCATGTCGAGCGCGTACACGTTCGCGTTGGCCAACACCTCAGGCACGTCGCCTTGAGTGATGCGCCAAGCCAAGCCCTCGGCGATGGCGGTCTTTCCGACTCCGGCCTCGCCGACGAGTAGCGGGTTGTTCTTGCGTCGACGGCACAGGATCTGGATAACTCTCTCCACCTCGAGCTCGCGACCAATCAGCGGGTCGATCTTGCCGTCCCGCGCGAGCTGGTTGAGGTTCTGTGTGAACTGGTCCAGCGGTGAACCCTTGCCCTCGCCCTCTTCCTTCTCGCCCTCCGAGGCTGTGCCGTCTTGCGACTTCGCGGGCTCCGGGGGATCAGACTTCTTGATGCCGTGTGCAATGAAGTTGACCACGTCGAGGCGCGTCACGCCCTGCTGGTGCAGGTAGTACACCGCATGAGAGTCTTTCTCGCCGAAGATGGCGACCAGCACGTTGGCACCGGTGACTTCCTTCTTGCCGCTGCCGGTGGATTGCACGTGCATGATGGCGCGCTGGATCACCCGCTGGAACCCCAGCGTCGGCTGCGTGTCCACCTCGTCGGAACCGCCCACCGTTGGCGTGTTCTCCTTGATGAACTGCAGCAGGCTCTTGCGCAGGTCATCGATGTTGGCGGAGCATGCACGGAGCACCTCTGCCGCCGAGGGGTTGTCGAGCAGCGCCATGAGGAGGTGCTCGACGGTGATGAATTCGTGTCGCTGCTGGCGCGCCTCGACGAACGCCATGTGCAAGCTCACTTCCAACTCTTGCGCAATCATGCGGCCTCCATAATGCACTGCAACGGGTGGCCGCCACGCCGAGCGGCGGCCAGCACCAGCTCAACCTTGGTGGCGGCGACATCCTTCGAATAAACGCCGCACACGCCCCGACCCTCATGGTGAATTTTCAACATGATCTGGGTCGCGGTTTCGAGGTCGCGTTTGAAATACTCCTGCAAGATCATCACGACGAACTCCATCGGCGTGTAGTCGTCGTTCAGCATCACCACTTGGTACATGGGCGGCGGGAGCGTCTTTGCCGGCTGCCGCTCGACGACAACAGCTCCCTGCCCATCCTCCGGGCGAGAGGGCTGCTGTGGTGGGCGAACAGGCGGAAGAGGTGGCTCCTTAGGCATGAACCGATTCTATCGACTTGATGGTCTGCAGTCGCAGCTTGGCATATTGGGTTCATGGTGCCCATCGGCAAGCCGGGAAATGCGTCACGTGCCCTGCTCACTTCCCGCAGGTGCATTGTGTTCCGAGGAGGCGGGGGCCCCTTTGCGTTCCTGTGGCACCGGCCGTCCGGGCGCGTATTGACAGTCTCCAGCGGCGCCGCCCAGAATTACACGCTGAAAACAACAGGAGGTGGGGTATGGCGCTCGGGACAGTGAAGTGGTTCAACGATGCCAAGGGTTTTGGCTTCATCGAACCGGAGGGGGGGGGCGAAGATGTCTTTGCTCATTTCTCGGCCATTCAGATGGAGGGTTTTCGGACTTTGAAGCAAGGCGGCAAGGTCACTTATGACCTGATCCAGGGCCCCAAGGGCCAGTTGGCGCAGAACATCTGCCCCCTCGACGCCTCCGGCAACCCGCGGTCATCATCCTCACAGCAGCAAGCGGCAGTGAACGGACTCCCCGTCGCCGCGAACTGATCGCGAGCAGGGTCTTCCTCAGGCCCTGCAAAACGCCAAGCCCGCGCTCAGCGGGCTTTTTGCATTGATGGCGTCTCGGCGGTGCCAGTCCACCCAGGAGGCAGCCGCGATCGCAACCGGGAGATAACGTCCCGGACAGACTGCTCGTCAGTGCCGAGCGCACTCTGATCGCTTGTCGCGGATCAAACGCGAGGTCCGGAGACTTCCGCACACGAAGCACGAACAGGGAGCCCCGGCCAACTACGCCGGGGCCTGTGCGCGCCATGCGGCGCCGGGCACGCAGTTACATATTCTCGATCATCACCTGGCCAAAGCCGGAACAGGACACCTGGGTCGCGCCCTCCATCAGGCGCGCGAAGTCGTAGGTGACCTTCTTGGACAGGATGGCCTTCTCCATGGAGCCGATGATCAGGTCCGCCGCTTCCGTCCAGCCCATATGCCTCAGCATCATCTCAGCGGAGAGGATCTCGGAGCCGGGGTTGACGTAGTCCTTGCCAGCGTACTTGGGAGCGGTGCCGTGCGTCGCCTCAAACATCGCCACCGAGTCCGACATGTTGGCGCCGGGTGCGATGCCGATCCCTCCCACCTGCGCGGCCAACGCATCGGAGATGTAGTCGCCATTGAGGTTCAGCGTTGCAATGACCGAGTACTCTGCGGGGCGCAGCAGGATCTGCTGCAGGAAAGCGTCGGCAATTGAGTCCTTCACCAGGATGTCGCGCCCTGTTTTCGGGTTCTTGAACTTCACCCACGGGCCACCGTCGATGAGTTCTGCACCGAATTCGCGCTGCGCAAGAGCGTAACCCCAGTCCCGGAAGCCACCTTCGGTGAACTTCATGATGTTGCCCTTGTGCACCAGCGTCACCGAAGCCTTGTCGTTGTCGATGGCGTACTGGAGGGCCTTGCGAACGAGACGCTCGGTTCCCTCCCTAGACACGGGCTTCACCCCGATCGCCGACGTCTCGGGGAAGCGGATCTTCTTGACGCCGAACTCGTCTTGGAGGATGCGGATGAGCTTCTTCGCCTTCTCGCTCTGCGCCTCGAATTCAATGCCGGCGTAGATGTCCTCCGAGTTCTCCCGGAAGATCACCATGTTGGTCTTGTGAGGCTCCTTGACCGGAGAAGGCACACCCGTGAAGTACTGCACCGGTCGCAGGCACACGTACAGATCCAATTCCTGTCGCAACGCCACGTTCAACGACCGAATGCCGCCACCCACGGGCGTGGTGAGAGGGCCCTGGATGGAGACCACGTACTCCTTGAGTACCTGCAGCGTCTCTTCGGGCAACCATACATCCGGGCCATAGACTTTGGTCGACTTCTCTCCGGCATAGACCTCCATCCAGTGGATGCGGCGCCTGCCCCCGTAGCCCTTCTCCACAGCGGCATCGACCACCTTCATCATTACAGGCGTGATGTCGTAGCCGGTGCCGTCACCCTCGATGTAGGGAATGATGGGCTGGTCGGGGACATTGAGGGAGAAGTCGCTGTTGACGGTGATCTTCTGCCCGCCCTGGGGCACCTTGATGTGCTGATACATGAGGTAAGGCTCCGCGGTGGTCCGGCGCATGACTGTGAATCGAAAAGATTCTAAGGCAGCGACTGCTGTCAACCGACCCTCGGGGCCCGGCGTTGTGGGCCCGTCTCCCAGGAGGGGAGACTATTCCAACCACTCAAAAGGGTATACCCATGAGCAAGCTTCTCGCCGCACTGATCGCCTCCTTCTTCGCCGTTGGCGCCTTCGCCCAGGAAGCCAAGCCGGTCGCAGCTCCAGCCAAGGCCGAGGCCAAGAAGGCAGAGGAGGCCAAGCCGGCCGCCTCTGCCGCCAAGGCCAAGAAGGAAGAGAAGAAGTAAGCAGGTCTCCTGCTACGCCAAACGCCCGGCACGCCCGGGCGTTTTTTGTTTTCGGCGGCGCACTCATAATGGGACCGAAGCCGTCGCCACACGCATAGCTATGAAACTCTTGCTTGCTTGCCTCGCGCCCGTGCTGGCCATCGCACTACCAGTGGCGGCGGCAGCCCAAAGCGCTGCTCAGCCAAAACTGTCGACCGTGGAACTCAACGCGAGCTTGCACAACATTCATGCCGAACTCGCTCGCACCCCGGAGCAGCGCATGATCGGTCTCATGTTCCGAGACCAGCTTGGCATCAACGACGGCATGCTGTTCGTCTTTGAGGAACCGGCCACGCAGTGCTTCTGGATGAAGAACACGCTGATACCTCTTTCGGTGGCCTACATCTCGAACGATGGAAAGGTGGTCAACATCGCGGATATGGCGCCTAAGTCGCTACAGCCACACTGCTCAGTCGAGCCGGTGCGCTTCGCACTAGAGATGAATCAGGGCTGGTTTGCCAAGCGGGGCATCAAGCCCGGTTTCAGACTCAACGGGCCGCCCTTCTCGCCCTGAGATACCGCCGCTTGTGCAGGAAGCCCGGGACTTTCTGCTGGACTTCAACCGCAAGCCCCTCGCACCACGGGCGGGAGGGGCCGTGCATGAACGATCAGCCGAAGTTCCGTTCGGCAAAGTCCCAGTTCACGAGCGAGCCCAGGAAGGTCTCGACAAACTTCGGACGCAGGTTGCGATAGTCGATGTAGTAGGCGTGCTCCCACACGTCGATGGTGATGAGTGGGGAGTCGCCGGTGGTCAATGGCGTTCCCGCGGCGCCCATGTTCACGATGTCGACCGTGCCATCGGCCTTCTTGACCAGCCAGGTCCAGCCGCTACCGAAGTTGCCAACCGCGCTCTTCGTGAAGGCCTCCTTGAATGCGGCGTAGCTTCCCCACTTGGCGTTGATGGCGGCCGCCAGTGAGCCCTTCGGCTCGCCACCGCCCTGCGGCTTCATGCAGTTCCAGAAGAAGGTGTGGTTCCACACCTGCGCGGCGTTGTTGTAGATGCCACCGGAGGATTTCTTTACGATCTCCTCGAGGGTCATACTCTCGAACTCCGTGCCCTTCTGCAGGTTGTTCAGGTTCACGACATAGGCGTTGTGGTGCTTGTCGTGGTGGTACTCCATGGTCTCCCGGCTCATGTGCGGCTCGAGAGCATTATGCGGGTACGGCAGCGGCGGGAGGGTATGTTCCATGGCTCATTCCTTTCGGCGGTTTGTTTGTTGAATGCAGCGGATCGGGCGAGGAATTGTAGGCAGTAGGCCAGGTCTGCGTTTGCCCTACGGGCATGCCCCCGACGCTGTCGTCATTCAGGCACGAAGCGATGAACCGCAGTGACGGCCACCTGGGCCGTCCCGTCCGCCATCACGGCGTCCAGCGGCTGCCCGACGGACAGTTGTCCTATCGACTGGACCGGGCGGCCCCGCGCATCGGCAAGCCAGGCGTAGCCGCGGCGCAGCACTTGCCGTGGATCGAGGGCATCAAGGCGCGCCTGCAGGGATCTCAGACACTCCCCGCGCCCCCCCTGCGCCGCAGCCGCGCTGCGCTGTAGTCGGCCAGCCAGCTGGGCCAGCCGTGAGACACGGACGGGCACCGCCTGGCGCGATGCACCGAGCAGACGGTGCTCAAGCAAGGCAAGCCGATGTCCCTGCGCACGCAAAGCGAGCGTCGGACGCGACAGGCGCAGCCCAGCGCCATCGAGACGCTGGGCATGCGCCTCCAGGGACACGGCCATGAGGCGCACCAGCCGGGACTGCAGGGTGTCTAGCGCAGAGATGCATTCGACTTGCGCTGCGGTGGCAAGTTCGGCAGCCGCGGTGGGCGTGGGCGCGCGCAGGTCGGCGGCGAAGTCGGCCAGCGTGAGATCGGTCTCGTGGCCCACACCGCAGACCACCGGTATCGAAGAGGCGGCCACCGACCGTACCACGCGCTCGTCATTGAAAGCCCAGAGGTCTTCCAGCGAACCGCCGCCGCGGCACAGGATGATGGAGTCAACCTCCGCGCGACGCGAAGCCAAGGAGAGCGCGCGTACCAGGGCTGCGGGGGCATCGGGCCCCTGCACGGCGCTCGGGTAAAGAACGACCTCCACATGTGGAGCGCGGCGTGCAAGCGAGCTGAGCACATCGTGCAGGGCTGCAGCTGCGGGCGAGGTGATGATGCCCAGCCGGCACGGATAGGGCAGCGGTACTCGCTTGCGCGCCGGGTCGAACAGCCCCTCGGTCTCTAGCTTGGCCTTCAGGCGCAGGAACTGCTCGAATAACGCTCCGGGACCTGCAAGACACATCGACTCGACGACGAACTGCAGCTCGCCGCGAGGCTCGTACATGGTGAGGCGCCCACGCAGTTCGACCACCTGACCATCAGCTGGCACGAAGTCGAGCAGAGTGGCCGCCCGGCGGAACATGGCGCACCGGATCAACGCCGGCTGACCGTCGGCGTCTTTCAGGCAGAAGTAGCAGTGGCCACTGGGCGCCCGAGAGAAGGCCGACAGCTCGCCGCGGACCGTGCATGCCGAGAAACGCCCGGCAAGCGCATCTGTCACCGCGTGGACCAGGCCGGCCACGGTCCAGGCGAGGCGCTGTGGCGCCTGATCGCGCTCAAACACGGGCCAAGCCAGGATTGACGCGGGCCGAGAACTCCACAAGCGCGCCAATCAAGGGCTGAAGAGGCAAATCGCCCGTCACGGACTTGTCGCAATCACGCAAGTGCTTGATATACAAGGAATTCTTCCTGCTTAAGATTTGTGCAATGCACCACAATCCGTTTCATTTCGCGCAGTTGCGCGAATCGCAAGCAGCTTGCCCACAAAGTTATCCACAAGAAGCGTGAATTGTGAGATCTGCACGCCGCTGAGCGCCGGCTAGCATGGCAATCGTGCCTCGCGGAGGCCGCTGCCGGGGCCATAATCGCGCGTCCCAAAAAACTGACCTACGCGAGAGGCAAGGATTGTTTTCGATCATACAAGCCGCTGGCTGGCCAATCTGGCCCTTGTTGCTCTGTTCCGTGGCCGCCATGGCGCTGGTCATCGAGCGGTTTACCAACCTGCGCACGCCGAAGGTGGCGCCGCCGAGCTTGGTCGATGAGGTCATGTCCGTGACGCGGGCGAGCTTGCCCACCGCCGACGTGGTGAACAAGCTCGAACACAACTCGGTACTGGGTACCGTGCTGGCGCGCGGATTGCGCGCCGTCATCGCCGATCCACGCATCACCGAGGAGGCGCTGCGCGAAGCATTCGAGGCGGCCGGTCGGGCCGCGGTGCACCGGCTGGAGCGGTACCTGAACGCCTTGGGGACGATCGCCTCCGCCGCACCCCTGCTCGGCCTGCTGGGCACAGTGATCGGCATGATTGAGATCTTTGCCTCGCAGGCGCCTGCGGGTGGCAGCAACCCTGCCCTGCTGGCGCACGGCATTTCGATCGCGCTCTACAACACCGCCTTTGGCCTGATCGTCGCGATTCCATCGTTGATGTTCTATCGCTACTTCCGAGGCCTTGTCGACGACTACACGCTTGAGCTTGAACAGGCTGCACACCGTATGGTGCCTCACCTCATGCGCTTCGCGGTGCCTCGCGCGGCCGCTTGAATCCGCCCGACGATGAACTTTCGCAAAACCCGGACAGAAGCACCGGAGATCAACCTCATCCCGTTCATCGACGTGCTGCTGGTGATCCTCATCTTCCTGATGCTGTCGACCACCTATTCCAAGTTCACCGAACTGCAGATCACGCTGCCAACCGCGGATGCGGAAAGCGCACGTGACCGGCCGCGCGAGATCGTGGTGTCAGTGTCGGCTGACGGGCGTTTCTCGATCAACCGCAAGGCTGTGGACGGTCGAAGTGTCGAAGCACTGGCGGCGCAGCTCTCGGCCTCGGCCAGAGACATCAACGACCCGATCGTCATCGTGTCGGCGGATGCCACTGCAGCACATCAGTCGGTGGTCAACGTGATGGACGCGGCGCGGCGCGCTGGCTTGGCCAAGATGACCTTCGCCGCCCAGAGCTCGCGCAGCGGCCCTGCCCCCTGAGCCCACGCCGGATGGCGGGGCACGAGCTGTCGCAGCGGCTGCAGCAAGCCTGGCTGGCGCGTGGCGCGCTGGCGTGCTTGCTCTGGCCGCTGGCACTGCTGTTCAGCGTTGCCGTGCGGATCCGGGGAGGCCTCGTCCGGATGGGATGGCTTCGTCACGCCAGCCTGCCGGTGCCGGTGGTCGTGGTCGGCAATCTCATCGTGGGGGGCGCGGGGAAGACGCCCACGGTGATGGCCGTGGTGACGCTGCTCGATCGACGCGGGTTTCGCCCCGGCGTGATTTCTCGGGGCCATGGTCGCGATGAAGACGGCGTCCTGGAGGTCAGTGCCGACATGCCGGCCCAGCGATGCGGCGACGAACCCCGGCTGCTGCACGAACGTCTCGGCGTCCCGGTGGTCGTGGGCCGAGACCGCGTGGCCGCCGCGCGTGCGCTACTGAGCCGGCACCCGGAGGTGAACGTGCTGGTGAGCGACGACGGACTGCAGCACCGCCGGCTGCCGCGAGCGGCTCAGGTGCTCGTGTTCGACGAACGCGGTGCTGGTAACGGGTGGCTGCTGCCGGCGGGGCCGCTGCGTGAGCCGCTGCCCCTGCAGATACCACCGCGATGCGTGGTGCTGTACAACTCGCCCGCACCCTCGACCCGCCTCCCCGGGCATCTTGCACACAGGTCCCTGCGGGGTGTCGTCTCCCTCCAGGGTTGGGTGGCAGGCGCTCATGCGACACCGCAGGCCCTGCAGGCCCTGATCGGCCGCCAGGTGCTGGCCGCTGCCGGCGTGGCCCATCCGGCCAGGTTCTTCGGCATGCTGCGGCATGCAGGCCTGGACGTGCAGGAACTGGCTCTGCCTGATCATTACGACTTCGCCACCCTGCCCTGGCCCAGCGATACCGAGGACGTGGTTGTGACCGAGAAGGATGCGGTCAAGCTCGACCCTTCCCGCATAGGCCGGACCCGGGTATGGGTGGCCCCGCTAGACTTCGACCCCGGCAGCGCGTTCGCGGCCGAGTTGCTGGCGCTGCTTCCACCTCCTCCCAATGACCACGTCCATGGACACCCGACTGCTTGAACTGCTGGTGTGCCCGCTATGCAAGGGCCCGCTCGAATACCACCGGCCACCGCAGCACGATCAGCATGAGCTTGTCTGCATGGCGGACCGGCTGGCCTTTCCGGTGCGCGACGGCATCCCGGTGATGCTCGAGGGCGAGGCGCGCAGCCTTGATGAAGGGGCAGCTGTGGACATGCCGAAGTGAGCTACACCGTCCTGGTCCCCGCGCGGCTGTCATCTACCCGGCTGCCCCGCAAGCCACTGGCCGACATCGGCGGTGCGCCAATGGTGGTGCGGGTGGCACAGCGTGCCATGCGTTCGCGGGCTGCGCGGGTGGTCGTCGCCGCTGATAACGCCGAGATTGTGTCCGCCTGCGAGGCCCACGGCGTAGCTGCACTGCTGACGCGTGCCGACCATGCGACCGGCAGCGACCGTCTCGCGGAGGCCTGCGCACTGCTGGAGCTGCCCGACAACGCGATCGTGGTCAACGTACAGGGCGACGAGCCCCTCATCGACCCCGCGCTCGTGGATGCCTGCGCAGAGCTTCTCGCGTGTCGGCCGGAATGCGTGGTGAGCACGGCCGCGCATCCCATCGACGACCCCGCGGAGTTGATGAATCCGAACGTGGTGAAGCTGGTGTGCGATGCGCTGGGCCGGGCGCTGTACTTCTCGCGCGCGCCCATCCCCTGGTGGCGCGACGGCTACGCGGCAGGCGTTCACGCCTTGGCCCAGCCGGCACCACTGCGTCACATCGGGCTGTACGCATACCAGGCCGCCTTTCTCAAGCGCTTTCCGTCGCTGGAGCCCAGCCCGCTGGAGCACGTCGAGTCCCTGGAGCAGTTGCGCGTCCTCTGGCACGGCGAGCGGATCGCCGTTCACGTGAGCGAGATGCGCCCCGGCCCCGGGGTGGACACCCCACAAGATCTGGAGCGCGTGCGTCAGATCTGGACCCGCCTGGACTAGTGACGCATCAGTTTGGCGTAGTGGGCGCGTGCTATTCTGAAAGGCTATCCGGGCCGACAAGGTTACTTGACAAAAACGAGGACGACATCCGATGAGACTGATCCTGCTGGGCGCGCCGGGCGCCGGTAAAGGTACCCAGGCCGCGTTCATCTGCCAGAAGTTCGGCATCCCACAGATCTCCACCGGTGACATGCTGCGCGCGGCCGTGAAAGCCGGCACCCCGCTGGGGCTCGCAGCCAAGAAGGTCATGGATGCCGGTGCCCTGGTGAGCGACGACATCATCATCGGCCTTGTGAAGGAGCGCATTGCCCAGCCGGATTGCGCCAGCGGCTTTCTGTTCGACGGCTTTCCGCGCACGATCCCCCAAGCGGAAGCCATGAAGGCGGCGGGGGTGAAGCTCGACTACGTGCTCGAGATCGACGTACCCGACGAGGCCATCATCGAGCGCATGAGTGGCCGCCGCTCGCACCTGCCATCTGGCCGCACCTATCACGTCAAGTTCAACCCGCCCAAGGTACCCGGCCGCGACGACGTGACTGGCGAGGAACTCGTGCAGCGCGAGGATGACAAGGAAGAGACAGTGCGCAAGCGCCTGGCGGTCTACCAGAGCCAGACGCGCCCGCTTGTGGGCTACTACTCCGACTGGGCGGCCACGGGCGACCGGATGGCGCCCAAGTACCGGCGCATCGACGGCGCGGGCAGCGTCGACGAGATCACTGCCCGCGCGTTGGCCGCGCTCGACTAACAACGCGACCCGTTCCCCAGGCGCAGCCCGGCGCACGACAAGCCAGGCCCGAAACTGAGTCCGGCGTCGCTTCGAGCCCTCATGTGTCAGGAGTTTCGATGGACATCGCAGGCAAGGTCTTCATCGTCACGGGTGGTGCTTCAGGCCTGGGCGAAGGCACGGCGCGCATGCTGACGTCGCAGGGCGGCAAGGTGGTCATCGCCGACGTGCAGGACGACAAGGGCGAGGCCCTGGCAGCAGAACTCGGCGCTGACCGTGCAGCTTTCGTGCACTGCGACGTCACGCAGGAGGCCGACGGGCAGGCCGCGGTGGAACGCGCCACGATGATGGGCAAGCTCATGGCCCTGGTCAGCTGCGCGGGCATTGCGCCAGCCGCCAAGACGGTGGGCAGGGAAGGCGCCCATCCGCTGGCGCTGTTCACCAAGGTGGTGATGGTGAACCTCGTCGGCACCTTCAACATGATCCGCTTGGCTGCTGCGGTCATGGCCCGGAACGAGCCGGAGCCCACCGGCGAGCGCGGGGTGTTGGTGTCGACCGCGAGCGTGGCCGCCTACGACGGGCAGATCGGGCAGGCGGCGTACTCGGCTTCAAAAGGGGGCGTCGTCGGTATGACGCTACCCATCGCCCGCGACCTCGCTCGCAACGGCATCCGCAACATGACGATTGCGCCAGGCATCTTCGGCACGCCCATGCTGTTTGCGATGCCCAAGGAAGTGCAGGATGCGCTGGCCGCGGGTGTGCCCTTCCCGAGCCGCCTGGGCACTCCCGAGGACTATGCAAAGCTCGTGCAGCACATCCTCGTCAACGACATGCTCAACGGCGAGGTGATCCGCCTGGACGGGGCAATTCGGCTCCCGCCCAAGTGAGAAGGCCACCGACGCCCTACCCCTTCTTGCGCAGGTACAGGCCCCACAGGCGAGCGAGGTCGGCGGTGCCGTCGTTGCCGCCCACGGCCCTGAGCGTCGCTTGCGCTCGAACCGGATCGCCGGTGAGGATCTGCGCAATGGCGTAGTGCAGCTTGGCGTCCTCGGGACGCTTGAGGTTCCCCTGGGCCAGGCCCTGTGCCATGAGTTGCAGCCCCTGCGCTTGGTCGCCGAGGAAGATCAAGTGCATGCCAGCGTGGAGCAGCGCATTGCCATCCTTGGCCGCTCGCGCCTCGTCCAGCGTCTGTGCCTGCACCGCCTTGGCTTCCTGCAGGCGCTTGGTGGTAAGGGCCTTCAGCCGCCTGTGGCGCTCGGCCTCGGGCCCCTTCCCCAACACGCCCGCAGCGAAGCCCCTTTCGACAACCTGCTGAGCCTCGGCCGGCAGGCCGGCCTGCAGCGCCAGCTGGGTCATTTCGAGGAAATCGGCGGGCTTGGCGAGCGTACCGGTGGCCAGGGCCAATCGATAGGTGTCGAGAGCCAGGCGATCGCTGAAACCGGGCTTGCGCTGCAGCCGCGCGAGGATCTCGCCCCAGTATTCCTGCCGGGGGTAGTACACCACCAGCCGTTCGAGCGCCCACACATAGCCCGCCGTGTCGTTGCGCTTGACGGCGGCGCTGGCGAGAAGCTTGAGTTGATCCTCGCCGGGCATCTGGCCGGCTTTCTCGGCCTGGGTGATCTGGGCCGTCAGCTCGCGTGCTGCGCCTGCGTAATCGCCTGCCAGGTACTGGCTCTGGATCAGCAGGCTGCGCATCGCCGCGCTCTGGCCGCCTTCCTTGAAGTAGCGCTGCGCCCACTGCATGGCTCTCGCGTAGTCCTTGGCACGGTAGTAGCCGTTGGCAAGGCTCTCGATCATGCGCAGGCGTTCGGCCGCGGGGACCCGGGGACCGACGATCTCGAAGGATCGCGCCATGGTCGGCGCATCGCCGGCCCCGCTGGCCGCCGCGATGCGCATGCGCTCGATGAGGAAGGTCTCGTTTGCATTGCGCACTCCAGCCGCTTCGGCCTCGTGTACCTTGGAGAGCGCCTCCCTGTATCGATGGGCGCGGATCAGCTCCTGCGCCGCCTGCAGCGGCTTGCCGATCTCGGGGCGCACGGCCTCCTGTGCCGGCACGGTCAGTGCCATGCCGAGCAGGGCGGCAGCGAGGACCTGGCGGAAGGAATGTCGTCGCATGAACCGGCTACTTGGCGAACTGCTCGTGGCCCACGATGCCGAGCCTGGTCAGGCCTACGCGTTGGGCACTGGCGAGGACGCCGGCTACGGCCTTGTACTCCACGAGCTTGTTGGGCTTGATGTGCATTTCCGGCTGCTCGGGCATGGCCGCCGCCTCCATGAGATGCGCTTCGAGCGCTTGGCGGTCGGGGAGCGCCTCGCCATTCCACAGCACCGTGCCATCGAAATCGATGTCGATGGTCACGACCTGCGGTGGCACCGGCTGTGGCGGGGGGGTGCCGCTGGGCATGTTGAGATTCACCGCGTGCAGCTGGATGGGGATGGTGATGATGAGCATGATGAGCAGCACCAGCATCACGTCGATGAGCGGCGTGGTGTTGATCTCGACCATCACGTCAGGCTCGCCCGGCTCTGCGCGGAGATTCATGGCCATGAGCGGTGTTTCCGGGTCCGGTGAAACGGAGGAATCGGCAGTGCGCCGTCACAGGGCACGCGCCGGCGGCTCGGTGACAAAACTGATCTTTCGGATCGCTGCGCGCTGGCACGCGAACACGACGCGCCCGATGCTCTCGTAGCGGGCGCGCTCGTCGCCGCGAATGTGGATCTCCGGCTGCGGGCTCTGCGTGGCGATCGTCTTGAGGCGCTGGAACAGCGCCTCGCTGTCGGGCACGAACTGCGCGTTCCAGAACACGTCACCGTCCTTGCTGACCGAGATCTCGATGTTCTCGGGCCGCGTTTGCCGCGCGATGTTCTCTTCCTTGGGGAGTTCCAGCGCCACGGTCTGGGTGACCACGGGGATGGTGATGAGGAAGATGATGAGCAGCACCAGCATCACGTCCACCAGCGGCGTGGTGTTGATGGTGGAGACCACTTCGTCTTCCGCCCCTTCGGGGTTGCCGAGATTCATCGCCATACGGACTCCAGCAAAGCCTCGGCCGGTGCCAGCGGCATTGAGCGCCGGCTCAAGGCGCCACCTTGCGTACCCCCATGAGCACGCCGTGCAGATCGGCCGCAAAGCCGCGCACGGCTTCCATGGTCACCTTGTTGCGCCGCACCAGCCAGTTGTAGCCCAGCACCGCGGGCACGGCGACGAACAGGCCGATGGCCGTCATGATGAGTGCCTCGCCCACCGGGCCGGCAACCTTGTCGATGGACGCCTGGCCGGCGATGCCGATCGCAGTGAGCGCATGGTAGATGCCCCAAACCGTGCCGAACAGCCCGACGAATGGCGCGGTGGAGCCCACCGTGGCCAGGAAGGCGAGGCCATCCTGCAGCCGCGAGTTCACATCGTCCACGCTGCGCTGCACGCTCATCGTGACCCAGGTGTTGCGGTCGATGTGCTCGGTGAGGGCGCCTTCGTGATGGTCGCTGGCTTCGATGCCCGTCTCGGCGATGAAGCGAAACGCACTGCCCTCCTTCAGCGTCTTGGCCGCCTCGACCAGGCTCTGGTGGTTGAAGAAGCGCCGCCGCGTAGCCTTGGCCTCGCTGGATATCTTCAGGCTCTCGTACAGCTTGGTCACGATGATGTACCAGCTACCCAGGCTCATGATCACCAGCACGATGAGGGTGCCCTTCGCGACGAAGTCACCCTGGGCCCACAAGGCCTTCAGGCCATACGGGTTGTCGACGACTTCCTTGCTGGTGGACGCGCTGGGCGGCGGAGGCAGCGGCAGCTCGATTTGCTTCGCGGACGTGTCGGCCGGTTGTGCCACGGACGGCACAGGCAGCACGCCGAGCAAGGCGGCCAGTGACAGGGCTACGGCGGCCGCCAATGATTTCAAGGGGCTGAGCATGAGAGCGATCTCCTGGGATCCGATTTCGGGAAACTGAGGGGGCGGCAAGGGCCTGCGCCCGGAGCCGTCCGCGTCATCAGTTGATGTTGAAGACGAACTCCTGAGCGGCGACGGCATCGCCCGAGCAGGTGTACTCGCGTACGGCCGATTCCACTGCCTGCGCCAGGGCACGCTGCGCGCGGCGGTCGGTCGTGCCGCGGATGTGCGACACCTCCACGTCAGTGACGCGGCCGCCGGAGATGGTGATCTTCGCGGTCATGCGGATGGTGCCGGTGATGTTCACCCCGGGGATTTCGGGTGGAGGCATGCGGGCACACACGATCCGCACGTTAATCGGCTCGGATGATGGGGCCGGTGAGGGTGCAGGCGCGGGCGCGGGCACCGGGGGCGGCGCTACCGGTGCGATCGCCACGGGCTCGGGAGGCGGG
>CBINKC010000105.1:0-15814 GCA_966251135.1 uncultured Burkholderiaceae bacterium | reverse complement strand
CCTGCGCGTATGGGGCCTTCGCCACGCTCAGGCCTACCGGTGGGTGGGGGCGCAGGTGGCTTTTCCCCTTCCGTTCGCATTGAGCCTGTCGAAATGCTCGCGCACACGTGAAGGGGCCTTCGACAAGCTCAGGCCGAACGGTGGGAGGGGACGGAGGTGCCTCTTTCCTTCCGTTCGCATTGAGCCTGTCGAAATGCCCGTGCACACGTGAAGGGGCAAGTGGTTCGCGCAGGCGAGGGTGACTTTCGGCCACTGCGGTGGGCTCGTGGTCCCGCTAGCATGAGGCGATGACGCCAGGGTCGCCATCGGTCGCTCAAGACGCAGCGGGTCACGCAGGCGTGGCTCGGTCTGATGCGCCGCCGGACGTGGATGACGATGCCACGCGCCTCATGGTGCCACGCTCGCCTGTCTCCTCGGAGGTCTCCACGCAGCCGGCCGTGCACCGAGCCCACGTAGGCTCGCCGCCGCGTGGCGAAACCACCCGCCCGCACAACGACAGCCTGCCTTTGGGCACGGCGCTGATGGAGTACGAGATCGCGGGCTTCGTGGGGCAGGGCGGTTTCGGCATCGTGTACCTGGCCGACGATCAGAGTTTGCAGCGGCGCGTGGCGGTCAAGGAGTACATGCCCTCGCAGCTGGCGGCTCGCGATGGCCTCACGCAGGTCTCCATCAGGTCGGCGCACCACCGCGAAGCGTTCGAGATGGGCCTGCGCAGCTTCGTCAACGAAGCTCGCCTGCTCGCGCAGTTCGACCATCCTTCGCTGGTGAAGGTGTTCCGTTTCTGGGAAGCGAACGGCACGGCCTACATGGCCATGCCGTACTACGAGGGCATCACCCTCAAGGAAGAGCTGCGCCGGCGTGGCGCGCCGCCCAGCGAAGCCTGGCTCATGTCGCTGCTGGCGCCGCTCACCGAGGCGCTTGCGGTCATCCACGCGCAGAACTGCTACCACCGCGATATTGCGCCGGACAACATCATGCTGATGGCCGGCAGCGGGAGGCCCGTGCTGCTCGACTTCGGCGCCGCGCGCCGTGTGATCGGCGACATGACGCATGCGCTCACGGTGATCCTCAAGCCGGGCTACGCGCCGCTGGAGCAGTACGCCGAGATGCCGCACATGAGCCAGGGGCCGTGGACCGATGTCTATGCGCTCGCGGCCGTGGTGCACTACGCCATCACCGGCCGCACGCCGCCCGTGGCGGTGAGCCGCGTGGTGCGCGACGACTACGCGCCGCTCGCCCAGGTGGCCGAGGGGCGCTACAGCGCGCGGTTCCTCCAGGCGATCGATCGCGCGCTCGGCGTGCGGCCCGAGGAGCGCACGGCATCCATTGCGCAGTTCCGCGAGGAACTCGGCCTGGATGCGCCGTCGCCGGAACACCAGGCGCGAGTGGAGACGCACGTCCCTGCGGATGCCCGCGGCGGGACTGGCTCTGCGCCTCCCGGGAGACCAGGAAAGGCGAAGTGGCTCGCCGTCGGAACGCTGGCCATTGCTGCGCTGGGTGTGTCTGCCTACTTGGCATGGCGCCCTGATGCGCCGGGGGTCGACGTGCCGGCAGGGGCTGCGCCACAAGGCGAGGCGGTTGCGGCGGCCGCTGCACCGGCACACGAAGCCGGTCTGCCCGGCGCCGCCGGGGTGTCGTCCGGAGTAACCACTGCGTTCTCCGTGCTCGGGGAGTTCGACCGCATCGTGCAGGCACAGACTCCCGGCTACGGTGTGGAGGCTGCCATCACGAAGCGGCAGCTGCGCATCGGGCGCGACAAGTTGTCGTTCACCGTCAGCTCACAGCGCGACGGCCATGTGTACGTGCTGGTGCTCGGGCCGGACGGTGTGCTGACCCTGCTGTTTCCCAACACCCAGGCTGCTGACAACCGCATCCGCGCGGGCCAGAGCCTGCCGCTGCCCCAAGCCTCCTGGATGCTCGAAGCCTCCGATCCGGCGGGCACCGAGCATTTCCTCGTGCTTGTGTCGAAGGAGCCTCGCGATTTCACGCAGGTCGTACAGCGGCGTGAAGGCTGGTTCCAAACGCTGCATACGGACGAAGCTGCGGCGGCGCTTGCACGCAGCCACACCGGCCCAGGCTCGGTGCTCGCGGGACAAGCAGGTTGCGCTGCCGCGAGCTGCGATGAGTACGGCGCGGCGCGGTTCGAAATAGACATCGTTCGCTGAGAAGGTGTGAACGAATCCGACATGCCCGCTCGTCACGCCGGAACGTGCCCACTCTGCGTTGCAAATGCTCGCCGTAGCCCGAGCTACGGCTGTGCTTTGCGCCTTGATTGGGCCCATTCCGGCGCGCTGCTCGGGCACGCCGGATCCATTCACACCTTCTGATCCGGCCCTGTAGGCCGCCCATGTACCTTGCACTGAAGACGATCCATGTCGTGTCATCCACCCTCCTGTTCGGTACCGGACTGGGGACCGCATTCTTCATGTGGATGGTCAATCGCAGTGGTAACCGTCATGCGATGGCGGTGGTGACGCGCCACGTGATGAAGGCCGATCTGTACTTCACTACGCCGTCGGTGGTCATCCAGCCCTTGTCCGGCTTCGGCCTCATGGCCATGGCGGGGTTCCCGATGACCTTCGCCCCACTGAACTGGCTCGGGCTCTCCCTGCTGCTGTACGCCGTGGCGGGTGCCTGCTGGCTGCCGGTGCTATGGCTTCAGTTGAAGCTGCATCGGCTCGCCGCCCTGGACCCCGCGGACCCCGCCGTTCCGAGCGTCTACTGGCGCTACGAGCGTGCATGGAGCTTGTTGGGGATCCCGGCCTTCTGCAGCTTGCTCGTGGTGTTCTGGCTGATGGTCGCCAAGCCATTTTGATTTCGAACATCGCCTTGGCGGGATGGTGCAACCTGCCTTTGGTCATGCCATCGCATCCCCATCCTTTGGGAGTTGCGCGTTCAAACAACACCCATGCGTTCACTAGAGTCCGCGCATGCGTGCGTTCGTGAGGGAGATCACTGTGACTTCGAGATGGAAACCCGCCGTGGCGGCGGGGGCCGTGGTGTGGTGTGCGTGCATCGTGCAGCCTACACACGCACAGCCTGCATCGGCCGCCGCGACCCTCAGCACCGTGCGCGTGGCTGTGCGCGAGTTCCGGATCGAGGGCAACACGCTGCTGCCGCCGTCGGAGATCGAGGCCGCCGTCGAGCCCTACAAGGGCGAGCGCAGCCTGGAAGACCTGCGGCAGGCGGCCTTGGCCGTGCAGGCCTCGTACGCCCGCGCCGGGTACGGCGCCGTGGTGGCCTTCGTGCCCGAGCAGTCGGCGCCTGAGGGCGTGGTGACGCTGCGCGTGATCGAAGGCAAGCTCGCGGCGGTGGCCGTGAGCGGCCAGCAGCAGTTCCCCGAGAAAAACATCCGCGCCAGCCTGCCGGCGTTGGAATCCGGGCGCACGCCCGATCTCAAGCGCATCGACGCGCAGATCCAGATCGCCAACGAGAACCCGGCCAAGAAGGTGCAGGTGCTGCTGCAGCCGGGCGAGCGGCCGGGCGAGGCGCAGGCGCGCGTGAGCGTCACCGAACGGCCGGTGCAGCAGGGCTTCGTGGCGCTCGACAACACCGGCAACTCCCACACGGGGCACCTGCGTGCGAGCCTGGGCTGGCAGCACGCCAATGTGGCCGGGCGAGACCACGTGTGGTCGGCGCAGTTCATGTTCTCGCCTGACGAGCCCCAAGCGGTGCGCGTGCTGAGCACCGCCTACCGCGTGCCGCTGTATGCGCAGCAGATGGTCGTCGATGCCTATGCCGCGTGGTCCGACGTGAAGGGCGGCGTCACCGCTACCGTGGCCGGCGACCTTCAGTTCACGGGCGAAGGCCGCCTCTTCGGGCTGCGCGTGGGGCGCTACCTGGCCCGCCTGGGCGAATGGGACCAGCGCCTCTCCGTGGGCCTGGACCACCGCGACTACCGCAACAGCTGCGAGATCGCCGGCCTGCCGCCCGGGGCCTGCGGGCCGGCGGGCGAGAGCGTGTCGGTGCAACCCTTGTGGGCCGAGTACGTGGTGCAGAAGGCCTTGCCGCTGCCGATGGGCGCCAGCGTGTCGCTGCACCACAACCTGCAGATTGGCGGCGGCCATGCGCGCGACGAGCGATTCGAGGCGGTGCGCCCCGGCTCCAAGCCGCGCTACACCAGCGTGCGCCTCGCTGCGTTCGGTGCGCTGCCGGTCGGCGAATCGTGGCAGCTTCAGGGCCGTGTCCAGGCGCAGTTCACCGACGACGCCCTCGTGCCTTCCGAGCAGTTCGGCATCGGTGGCGCGGCCACGGTGCGCGGGTATTCCGAGCGTGAGCTGGCGGGCGACCGGGGCCTGATCGGCACCCTGGAACTCGCCGGTCCCGATCTGGCGGAACACCTCGGCATGACGGGCGACCTGCGGCTCTCGGCCTTCACCGATGCGGGCACGGTGCGCAACCGCCTGGGTACGCCGTGCCGCGACACGCACGAGCGCTGCTCGATCGCGTCACTGGGGGCCGGTGCGCGCATGGTGGTCGGCCGCTTCGGCGCGCGCTTGCACGTGGCGCATGCGCTGCGCGATGCCGCGAGCACCGAGCGCGGCGACCTCCGCGGCCACTTCGCGCTGAGCTACACGTACTGATGACGATGAGCGGCTGCATGCGCCACCGCGGCAGCCCTCACGAAGGAAACCCGATGAAGCACGACACCTCCTCGTCCTCGCGCCGGTCTGTCGCTCGCCGAGATGGATGCCCACGCCGGCCGCGCTGGCCGCTCACGCCGCTGGCCCTCGCGCTGGCGGGCGCGATGGTGCCCGCGCACCGCCCGGCCAGCGCGCAGGCGCTGCCCACGGGCCTGACCGTGGTGCACGGCCAGGCCAGCGTGGCGACAGCCGGCGACCACATGACGGTCACGAATTCCAGCGGCGCCATCCTGAACTGGCAGTCGTTCTCCATCGGCGCGAAGCAGGGCGTGCATTTCCAGCAGCCCGATGCCGCGAGCAAGGTGCTGAACCGCGTCGTGGGCAACGATCCTTCGCAGATCTTCGGCAGCCTCAGCAGCAACGGGCAGGTGTGGCTCCTCAACCCGAACGGCGTGCTGTTCGGGCAGGGCGCCCGCGTCGACGTGGCGGGCCTCGTGGCCTCCACGCTGCATCTGGCGGACGCCGACTGGTTGGCCGGCCAGCAGCACTACACCGCGCCGGCCGCGGGGGCAGCGCAGGCGTCGGTGGTGAACCAAGGCGAGCTGCGCACCACCTACGGCGGCCGGGTGCTGCTGCTCGGATCGTCCGTGCGCAATGAAGGCCTCATCGACGCCCCCGGCGGGCAGGCCGTGCTGGCCGCCGGCGACACGATCGACCTCATCGACACCGGCACGCCGAACCTCACGTTGCGCGTGAGCGCCGGGGCCGGCCAGGTGCTGCAGCAAGGCGCTGTGCGGGCGGCTGGCGGCCGCATCGACATGCAGGCGGCCCTCGTGAACCAGCAAGGCATCGTGCAGGCGGATGCGCTGGCTCGCGGCCCGGCGGGCGAGATCGTTCTGGCGGCCACCCGCTCGCTGGAGCATGGCGCGCAGGCCGAGACCCGCGCCAGCGGCGGCGAGGGGGGGCGCGTGACGCTCGATGCGGGCGAGGGCCGGGCGCTGGTGAGCGGCACCGTGTCGGCCACCGGTGCCGAAGGGCGCGGCGGCGACATCCGGTTGCTGGGCCAGGAGGTGGGTGTGCTGGACGGTGCCCTCATCGACGCCTCGGGCCGCTCGGCCGGGGGCGAGGTGCGCATCGGCGGCGGCATGCAGGGCCGCGATGCCAGCGTGCCGAACGCCCGCGCCACTTACGTGGCCCGCGAGGCCCGCATCGCCGCCGACGCCACGGAGCGCGGCGACGGCGGCCGGCTCATCGTGTGGGGTACCGAGGCAGCGCGCGTGTATGGCACGTTCAGCGCGCAAGGCGGGCCGCAGGGTGGCGACGGAGGCTTCATCGAAACCTCGGGCGCCTTCCTCGATGCGAGGCCGCTCTTCCTCAGCGCGGCAGCGCCTGCGGGGCAACACGGGCAATGGCTCGTCGACCCCAACGATATCGACATCACGACTTCCGATACCGAAGCGCGCGAAGGCGGCATCACGGCCGGGCCTGACTTCACCACCACGGGCAACAGCGCGCTGCTGTTCGACAGCACCATCGCCGCCGCGCTGGGCCAGGGCACGAGCGTGACGGTGAGCACCGGGACCGCCGCGCCGGACGATCAGCCCGGCGACATCCGGGTCACCGGCGCGTTCATCGGCATATCGGCCGAAGCCCCGGTGAGCCTGACCCTGCGCGCTCACCGCGACATCATCGTCAGCAACTCATTCATCGGGGATTCTTCGGGTGAAGTGCAGGGCCAGCCCATGAGCGTGTCCCTGCAGGCCGGGCGTCAGGTGTCGATCGACAGTTCGTCCATCGGTGTGAGCGGGCGGGTGGACATGCGTGCCACCGATGTCGTGATCGGTGTTCAAAGCTCGGTGTCGTCTCTCGCCACGGGCGATGCCATCGTCCTGGCCGGCAACGATGGAGCCAACCTGCAGACGTTCTTCACCTCCGGCGGCAGCGAATCGCTCTCGCTCTCGGCACCCAATGGCCGCTGGTTGATCTACGCCGCCACGCCTGACGTCGAGTCGTTCTCCGCGAGCGGGCTGCCTCGCGACTTCACCCAATATGGGGCGAGCTTCGGCCAGCGCGTGGAAACGGAAGGCGGCATCGACACGCCAGCCTCAGGGAACGGCGTCCTGTTCAGCTTCCAGCCGACGGCCAGCCTGTCGGGCACGCCGGCCAAGTTGTACGACGGCAGTGCGGTGGTGTCGCTGGCCAACGCGCAGGTGCAGGTCGTGGACGGGCTCCTGCCGGGCGACATCGCGCAGGTGTCCTCAGAAGGCACGGGCCGGTTCAACGATGCCAACGCGGGCACGAACAAGGCATACGCCGTCGATGCGGGTGGCATCACGTTTGCGGACAGCCAGGGCCGGCCGGTGTTCGGCTATGCCCTCGGCTCGCTCGCCGGCACCATCTCGCCACGCACGCTCGAAGTCGCCAGCGTGACGGCGGCCAACAAGGTCTACGACGGCCATGCCACGGCCTCGGTCACTGCCGGCACGCTGGCCGGGCTCGTGGGCGACGAGACGCTCGCCGTCGTCGCGACCGGGCAGTTCGATACGGTCGACGTGGGCAGCGGCAAGCCGGTGAATGTGTCCCTCACGCTCGGTGACGGCAGCAACGGCGGCCTCGCGAGCAACTACGTGCTGGCGTCGGTGCCGCAGGCCAGCGCCGACATCACGCCGGCCACGCTGACGTATGTGGCCCAGCCGACGAGCATCCCCTTCGGGAGCGAGCCGGTCTCCCTGGGCGGGTCGGTCAGCGGTTTCGCTGGCGAAGACACCCTCAGCAGCGCGACCACGGGCGACCTCGTTTTCACCACCACGGCACGTGCGGGCGCGCCGGCCGGCTCTTATGCCGTGGAGGGCTCCGGCCTCAGCGCGGCGAACTACGTGTTCGTGCAGGACGAGCGCAACGCCTCGGCGCTCACCGTGCAGCCTGCGCCCAGCGAACCGCCGCCTTCGACCACACAGCACCAGCAGGCCGCCCATGACCTGGACATGGGGCGCGAAGCCGTGCAGCCCGAGCGCCGGGTGGCCGGGCCGTCCGATGGTCGCGTGCTGGATGCCACCCAGGCCCTGCAGCCGGGCTACGCCGACCACTCGCGTTTCCGCAGCCTGCCGGTGGACAGCATGTCCGAGGAGACGCTGGCCGCGATGCTGGCGGCCAGGGACAAGTACAAGAAGAGCATCTTTGCCGCCGCGCTGGCCGAACTCGACAAGGATCCCCACCTGGCCGATGCGCCCGACTGCCAGACCGCTAAACAGGCCGAGACGGGCGAGTGTCTGGTCACCGAGGGGCTCAAGCGCGAGTTCGTCGCCAGCCGAGTGGCAGTGTCCGGTGCAACGGCCGGGCAGGGTGCCGAAGGCGCCGCGGCGCAGGCCACGGCCAGCGCAGAGGCCGGCGAAGCCCAGCGGGCCGCCGAGATCGTGGCACAGCACCCCCCCGCCGCCGCATTGCTCTCGGCACCCACGCCGCGCAAGGTGATGTCGGCCGCGCTGCCGCAGATCGAGCGCAAGTTTGCGGTGCTGGTGGGCGTAGACCAGTACGGCGATGCACGCATTCCCGGGTTGGAGAACGCGGTGCGCGACGCGAGCAGCGTGGCGGGCTTGCTGGAGCGCAACCTGGGCTACGAAACGGTGGTGATCCCCAACGCGAGCAAGCAGGCGATCGTCGCGGCGCTCAACCGCCTGGCGGTTGAAGCCGGCCCGCGTGATTCGGTGGTCATCTACTACGCCGGGCACGGCGAGCTGGTGCCCTCGACGGGGCTGGGTTACTGGCAGCCTGCCAACGCCGACGCGGATCGGCCGCAGACCTGGGTGTCCAACAGCGACATCGAGAAGATGCTCTCGCGCATCGGCGCTTCGCAAGTGGCCCTCATCTCGGACAGCTGCTATTCGGGCTCGTTGGTGTCGGGCACGCGCATACGTGCGTCCACCGGGGAAGTCGATCCCGACGAGGTGCTGCGCCGCAAGGCCGTGGTCGTGATGTCGTCGGGCGGGAACGAGCCGGTGTTCGACGAAGGCAAGGAGGGGCACTCGCCGTTTGCCTGGAACCTGATGCGCACACTGCAGCAGGTGTCGAGCTGGCAGGCGGGCGGCAACGTGTTCGAGCGCGTGCGCTACGCCGTGGCGCGTGCATTGCCGCAGCGGCCGCAATACGGCACCTCGCCGCGTGCGGGGCATGAATCAGGCACGGATTACCTGTTCGAGCAGCGGCAGCTGGAGGGGAAGCCGCAGGGGCAGTGACCCTTGCCGAGGAGAGTCCAGTGAAACGCTCCGTTTCACTGGACTAGGACTAGGACTAGGCCCCACGGCCGCCAGCCCCAGGGCGATGACGATGGACTTGCCGTGATGCCGCGCGTCACGCCAATTGCCGCTCATGTCGGCGGCGATGGATCACTCGTCCGCCAATTCGCCCGCTTCACCCTGCTGCGGATTCGTCTCATCAGCCGGCGCGGCATCGTTCTCGTCGGGGATCGGCGGGATGTTTGAGTCGCCCGTGAACTCGGGAGGGTTCGCTGCAGGAACGGGTTCTGGATTCAATGCCCAGGCCTCCGGATCAGCGGCCTCGCTGGCCATGGACGATGGCATCGGGGCCATGGCAGGCGGCACCGGGGCTGTAGCGGGCGCCATCGCAGCTGTGGCGGGTAGCGTGAGGCCCCGGCATCCTCCGCGCTCGCAGGCAGGTGAGACCGCCTCGCTCGGTGCCTCACCCGCCGCAGCAGGCAGGGCCGCCGTGTCAGCTGGCAGCACCCACGCCGGTGCCGCGCCTTGCGGCACCGACGCGATCACAGCAGGGCCCGCGGGCGCATCGACAGGTGCGTCCGCGGGCCACCACCACCATGCGGCTGCCGCGAGCATCAAGCCCACGGCGCCCGCTGTTCGTGCCCGCCGCCATGAAGACGACGGGCGCCACAGCACCAGTGGCCCCTCGCCGACGAAACGTTGTGCATCGGACTGCGCGGCAGCCAAATGGGCCGAGGGCCCGGCTCGCCTGCCGCTTTCCGATGTGTCGTGCTTCGCGGCCATGGCGCTCACCAGGTCATCAGCGCGGCGCGGATCTCGTCGCGGTAGAGCTCATTGGAGGCGGCGCCATAGGCGTTGACGTAGGTCGTGGCCAGTGGGTCGCTCCAGTCGGGCACGGGCGTGTCGGAGATGAAGCGGGCGAAGGAGTAGGTGCGGTACTGGGTCGCGCCCGACACCTTGATCGGCAGTTGGATCAGCCCGGCGCCGGAGCGCACGATCACCTTCTGGCCGCAGTCGCCGCTGGCATTGGGCAAGCACGTGCCGTAGCTGCCGCCCTTGCCCCAGGTTCGCACCAGGCTGCCGAAGCTGGCGGCCACGCTCGACTTGCCCAGCTTGGCGGCCTCCTCGTTGATGATGGTCTGCAACGCCCCACTGACCCCGGTGTTCGGGTTGGCGGACTCCAGGAACTCGGTGCGCGCGGAGTTCGTGTTCGTCAGCAGAGTCGAGTTCCATACGCCTTCGTAGATGCGGGCCAGGTCGGAAGCCGTCGTGTCGTTGCGACGCGTGGCGGGCTCGTACTTGCCGGTCGACAGGTTGCGGTAGGCGCAACCGATGTTGTGGCGCAGCGTCGTACCCGTGAGGCCGGTGGCGGTGGCCGTGGCGTTGATCGGCGCGAAGCCGCCGTAACGCAGCACCGTGCCGCGTGTGGTGCGGTTGTCCGAGATCGACATCATCTGGTCGAGGCCGGTCTCGAAGTTGTAGTTGGTGCGCGCATTGGCGGCGGTTTCGAGGCTGGGGTCGGGACAGGCGTCCTTGCCCTTGACCGGGTCGTACTCATAGTAGGTGAAGGCCGAGGCCAGCGTGTCCTGGCCGGCGGCCACTTGGCGCATGGCGTGCAGCAGGTGCACCGACTTGAACGCGCTGGCCGTTTCGGCGCGCCGGGTCGCGTTGAGGTTCACCTTCACGCTGCCGCCCACCTGCTTGAGGTAGGCCTCGAAGATGCCGCGGGTGGGGTTGCCGTTCGCATCGAGAAAGGTCTTGCCGAACTCGCTGCGCATGCGGCGCGTGCTCGCGTTGGCGTTGTCGATGAACGTGGCATCCCAGCGGCGCTGGCCTGCGGCATTGAGGTAGGTCACCACGTCGATGGGCCGGGCCGCCAGCTGATTGGCGTAGTTGAGCAGCGCCGTCGGTGAACTGAAACCGAACCAGTACCACCATGCGGTGCTTTCGGCACCCGTGTTGCGAACCTGGATGAAGTTGTAGGTTCCATCCGCCTGGCGATCGAGCTTGAGCACGCGACCGTTGAACGCGCTCACCTTGGCGCCGATGCTCGCAGGCGTCTGGTTCAGCCACCATTCCCAACTCTCGGCGTCGCCGCCGGTGTTGGCCACCATGATGGCCGAATAGCGCTTGCCCGCGGCGGTGTTGAAGCTGTCGAGGTCGACGAGGCGGCGCCCCGGCAGTACGTTGGAGATCTGCGCCGAGGTCACGCCCGAATACCACCACCACGCCCGCTGCGCTGTCCCGGTGTTGGACACCATCACCGCGGCATAACGGATCTGCCCGCCGCCGATGTCATAGGGCTCCAGGTCGATGAGCCGCGCGGTGTGGGCGTTGAGCTTGGTGGAGATGTCGGCGAAGGTGAGGCCGTAATACCACCACCAGCCACCGGGCGCGGCATAGCTGCCCGAATTGCGCACCATGCGCACGCTGAAGGTCGGCACGCCCGCGCTCACGGACTGCACCTCGATGTCGGTGAGGCGAGCGGTGTTGGCGTTGAGGTAGCCACTCACCTGGTCTGCGTTGATGCCGGTGTAGTACCACCAGCTCGTCGGCGCGTTCACCGAAAGGTCAGTGGTGGTCGAATTGGAGTCGAGCGCGTGCGCAGAGAGCGGCGCAAGCGAGAGCACCAGACTCGCCGCAAGCACAGCGCAGCGGCGAGTCAGACGAAAGAAAGAAGTCATGTCGCGAACATCCTGAGTGGGGATGCCGGACTCTATGGGTTGTGTGCGCGCCCGTCGATGAAAACGGCTCCCTAACTCGTGGCGTGTTTCGGTGAGTGTTCTAGGGTCTTGGGCGGCAGAGCGCGTGGCCGGCGCCGGCGTGCTTGGAGCGTGCCCGCTCCCGTCACCGCTGCGTCACGATGGTGACGCGCCGGTTCTCCGGCGCCGTGGGGTGCACCTTGTCCATGAGTTCCGCCGAACCTTTGCCCTGCGCGGTGAGCCGTTCGGGCAGGATGCCGTGGCGGCTCACCAGGTACTCCACCACCGACGCCGCACGTTGTTGAGACAGCCGCAGGTTGTGTTGCGTGCTGCCACGCGGATCGGCATGGCCTTCCACTCGAAAGGAATACCCCGCAAGCTTGTCCGACTGCAGCGCGCGTGCCACCACGTCGACGGCGTTGCGGCTTTCGGGCAGCAACACGGCAGAGTCGGTCTGGAAGGTGATGAGCAGCGATGCCCGTCCCGGCCCCGCGGCATGGCCGGCTTGCTCCTTCGGCGCCTGCACGGCAGGGCGGAAGCCACGGCGCGCGCCCAGTGGGGCCGGGGCCGGCCCATCGATGGCCAGTGCATCGATCAACGCGTCTTCCGTCACCTGCGCGCCTTGCAATACCGGTTCACGAGGTTGCGCCACGGCGGCACACGCCACCGCTGCCAGACCGCAGGCCCACCATCGCCACATGCCATGCTTCATGTCGATTCCTTCTTGCGGCCGCGCCGCTTGGTGTTCGGGGTGAATCTATTGCGAGCACCTGCTCGACGCGAATGACTTTCGGCCATTGCCTGCGGTTGCATGCTGGAAGCGCATGTGGTGCGCCCCGGCATGGGAAGGATGACGAGGCCATCCGCGTGGCCCCAGGGCACCTTGCTGTTGCCCCTGATCTGATGCAGATCAATCTACCGCCTCTGCAAAGCGGCAAGCTCAGGCGCGATTGACAGGAGATGCGATGAACGGGAACGCCTACGCCGAGCGGTTGTATGACGCGGCTGAATCAATGGCCCCTGATGCCGTACCGGCGGCGCCGAAGTCCCACACGCACTGAGGCCGCATAGGAGATGACCATGAAGCTCTCGACCCCGGCGCCCCTGCAGGCCGAACACGGCCAGCTCCACACGACCCTGGGCAAGGCCGTCCAAGAGCCTGGGGCCGTAGGCGAGGCGGCACGGGAGGTGGCTCGCCTGCTCCATCCGCACTTCGTTCGTGAGGAGCAGTTCGCGCTTGCGCCACTTGCACTGCTCGCCGAGGTGGCGAGCCGGGGCGTCAGCGCCGACATGGCGGATGTGCTGCCCATGACGCGGCAGCTCAAGGCAGAGCTTCCCGCGATGCTGGAAGAGCATGTGCACATCGTCGAGGCCCTGCGCAAGCTGCGTGACGCTGCGCGCGAGGCCGGGCTGCCGCAGTACGAGCGCTTCGCCGACGCGCTGGTCTTGCATGCTCAGACGGAAGAGCAAGTGCTGTACCCCGCCGCCATCGTGCTCGGCGAACTTGTCGAGAGCACGCTTCGCCGTTAGGACGACGTCCATTGCGGCAGGTATCGGGCACTGCCGATCCGGCGACCGTTCATATCCAAGCCTGCTCCCGACGAGCAGCGCACGCTCGGCGATGACTTTGGTTCATTGAATACCGCGGCCATGCGCGCGACGATCCCCACATTGAGGGACCGATCATGACCGTGACCCTGCGAGCTGTGTCGCTCAACGACCTGCCGCTCACCCAGCCCATTACCGCGCATTTCGACCAGCAGGGCGGCACCATAGGCCGAGCCGACCACAACACCATGGCGTTGCCGGATCCGGAGCGTCACATCTCGCGGCGCCACGCGCAAATCTACGCGATCGGCGATGGTTATGCCATCAGGAACGTGGGGAGTGCGAATCCCATCCTCGTGCGCAACCAGCCGCTGCCGCAGGGCGAATCCGCGCCCTTGGCCCATGGCGATCACATCCACATCGGCGGCTACCTGCTGGAGGTGATCAACGACGACGCGGACAGCTGCGACGCCACCACCATCACCCGCGGTCGCGCGGAGTTCGCCGCGCAAAGGGCCACGAGTGGCCGCGAGCCGTCGGCGCCTGCCCCTGTGCGCACCGGCCCGGGCGTCGCCCATGGGCTGGGCGATCTCGGCGGGCCGCTGTCGCGCAGCAACCCCTTTGCCGATCTCCTGGGCGCGCCGCGCAGCCCGTTGCCGCTCGGCGATGCGGCGGCCTCGGCCCCGGCCGCACGGCTGCCCGATGACTTCGACCCCTTCGCCCCGCCTGAGCCGCGTGTCGAATCCCCGCGCGCCGCATCGGCCCCAGCGGGCGTATTCGACGACCTCATTGCCGATGCGACGCCGGCCTCCATCGACGATCTCTTCGGCCTGCGCGGCCCGGCGGCGGGTGATGCGCTCGCCGACTTCCTGAAGGGCGCGCCTGCTCGCGAACCGGGGGCAGCGGAGGAACTGCCGACCGACCCGCTGGTGCTCTTCGGTGCCGCCCGGGAGCGATCGGCGGCGCCGGAAAGCCCGCCCGACCGCACCCCCGAACTTCACGCCGCATACATACCGCCGCGCCCCGAGCAGCGCTCCCCGGCGCAGCAGGCGGAAGGGCCCGCGCCGGCCGCTGCCGTACCGGCGCCCGAGCCGGCTGAAGAGCCGCCTGCGCCCGCCAGCATGGAGCCCACCGCGTTGTTGGGATCAGGAGATTCCGCGGGGTTGTGGCAGGCGTTCTGCGAAGGCGCTGGCGTGCGTGTCCAGCCGGCGCAGGGCGTGAATCCCGATCTGATGCGCGTGGTGGGGCAGGTGCTGCGTGCCGCCGTGGAAGGCACGGTGCAGCTCATGACGGTGCGCTCGGCCACACGCAACGAGCTGCACGCGCAGGTCACGGTGATCCGGCCGCGCGAGAACAACCCGCTGAAGTTTTCGCCCGATGGGCAGTCGGCCCTGGAGCAGTTGCTGCAGCCCGCGCTGCGCGGTTTCCTGCCGGCGCCCGCAGCCATGACGGATGCGATGAACGACCTCGTGGGCCACGCCATAGGCACCATGGCCGGTACGCGCGCCGCGCTCGAGGGTGTGCTGGCCCGCTTCTCGCCGCAGGACCTGGAAGCCAAGCTGGTGGGGCGCTCGGTGCTCGACGCGGTGCTGCCAATGAACCGCAAGGCGAAACTGTGGGAGCTGTATTTGCAGCATTACGAGGGCATCCGCGACGAGGCGCAGGAGGACTTCCATGCGCTCTTCGGCAAGGCCTTCCTGGCGGCCTACGAGCAGCAGCTGGATCGTCTGCGCCGCGAAAAGCAGGCTGGCGCCGAGTGAGGCCTGCGGTGATCGAGATCACGCAGGCGCAGCGCAACGAGCCCGGCGACCGCGAGACGAACGAAGACCTGGTTCGGGTGTGCCGTAGCGGCTCGCGCTGGCTGGCCGTGCTGGCCGATGGCGCGGGCGGCCATGCCCGCGGCGCCGAGGCGGCGCGTATGGCGGTCGAGAGCATTGGTGCGGCGCTCCAGGGACAGGAGGTGCCGTTCACGGCGCAGGCCCTGACCGAGGCGGTGCAGGGCGCACATGCTTGCATTGCACAGGCGCAGCCCGTGGGGGCCGGCGGGCGTGACCGCATGCATTGCACGGTGGTCGTGCTGTGGATCGATGCGCGCCGGGGGGCCGCGCTGTGGTCGCACCTGGGCGACTCGCGCCTGTACCAGGTGCGGCACGGCCGGGCAGTGCGGCTCACGCAGGACGACAGCGTGGTGCAGCGCATGCTCGATGCCGGCCTGCTCACGCCCCGGCAGGCCGAGGGGCATCCACAGAAGAACCAGCTTATCGCCGCGCTCGGCATCGAAGAGCCGGTGCAGCCGCATACGCTGATGCAGCCCGTGGAGTTGCAGGAAGGCGAAGCGTTCCTGCTATGCAGCGATGGCTGGTGGGGGTCGCTGGAAGAGGAGTCCGGCATCGCTTGCACGCTGAGCGAGACCGCCACGCCCGAGGCCTGGCTGGACGAAATGCAGCGACGCATCGAGCAGCGCCATGTGCCGCGGCAGGACAACTTCAGCGCGATCGCGGTGTGGGTCGGTGATCCGGTGGAGGCCACGCGGCCGATGAAGCTGGGCTTTCGCCCGAACGGGAAGGGGTAGCAGGGGCTTCGACAAGCTCAGCCCGTACGGGTTGTGGGGGACAGGCATGTCCACCCCGGCACCGTTCGCCCTGGGCTTATCGAAGGGCTTGCAGCATCGTCGGGGGGCTTCGACAAGCTCAGCCCGAACGGGTTGTGGGGGACAGGCACGACCACCCCGAGCACCGTTCGCCCTGAG
>CBINKC010000104.1:0-15843 GCA_966251135.1 uncultured Burkholderiaceae bacterium | reverse complement strand
TCGGGCATCTTCACGTAGCCGAACTGCGCCCAGCCCTGCGGATCGACGCTCACCGCCGTGCGCAGGTAGACGTCGTAGTGGCTGGAACCGTCGGGGCCCATGTCCTGCCACCACTGCAGGTAGTTGGGCTGCCACTGCTCCAGCGCGCGCTGCAGGGCGCGGTCTTCGCTGAGGTTGACGTTGTTGGGGATCTTCTCGCCGTAGTCGATGGTGGACATGTTGATGGTGGACATGTGCTTTCCTTCAAGCAGAACTCGATGCCGGCAGCCCACGGAAGGCAGCGGCACCCGCACCCACGGGATCGAGCGGCCACCGCGGATCCGGCTTCGCCGGTCCGCCGGTGGCGCCCCCTTGAGGGGGAGCGCCGAAGGCGCTACGGGGGTGTTCCATCCTCACACCCGATTGAGGTCGAACTGGGCCTTTTCCCCTTTGCCGTACACCTTCAATGCCCCCTTGTCCCCTACCGCATTGGGCCGCTGGAAGATCCAGTTCTGCCAGGCGGTCAGGCGGCCGAAGATACGCGTGTGCATGTTTTCCTTGCCGGCGAAACGCAGGTTGGCTTCCATGCCGGTGAGCGCGTCGGGCGACATGCTGGCGCGCTCCTCCAGGGCGAGGCGGATCTCGTCGTCCCAGTCGATGTCGTCCGGCGCGGCGGTGACGAGGCCGAGGGCCAGTGCCTCGTTGGCATCCAGTGCGCGGCCGGCGGCCCCGCGTGCCGCTTCCAGCGGGCCGGCCTCTTCATGGAAGCGGCGCGCCAGGCGCGATTGGCCCGTCACCAGCGGCAGCAGGCCGAAGTTCATGTCGCCGAGCGTGAGGCGCGGCGCGCGCTGCGGCGTGTCGGGCAGCGCCAGCATGTAGGCGCGGTCGGCGGCGAAGGCCAGTTCGGCCAGCGTGCCCGCGAAACAGGAACCCGGCTCGATCAGCGCGAACAGGCTGCGCGAAGACACATCCAGCCGCGCCAGCGTGCGGCGCAGCATGCCGAGCGTCTCGCGCACGAACCAGTGGTCGCGGTGGGCCGCGACGGCAGCATCGGCGGCCAGCACCGCCGCGGCGTCACCCTGCGACTTGAGCACCCAGGTGCCGATCTCCAGCTCGTTGGTGCGCATCGTCAGGATGGCGTCGTCGAGCTGCCGCGCCATCGCCAGCGGCCACCAGGCGGCGCCAGCCGCCTCGATGCCGGCGATGTCGGCCGGCTGCGGCCCGGTGGGAGCCTTCACGGTGAAAGTGGCCGTGCGCCGGGCGCGGTCGAGCTCGACCGTGACGTGCTCGTAGCGGATGGCATCGCCCGAGTCCTCGCGCTCGATCCGCGGCAAGGCCACGCCCTTGCCCGCCGCGGGCCGGTCGCTCCCTGCGGCCAGGGCCTGGGCGCGCTCTTGCACATGGGCGCCGAACTGCGCGGGCTTGACGGCCGCATCCACCAGCCGCCAGTCGACGGCACGCTGGCCGCGCACGCCCTCCACGCTGGTGCAGAAGATGTCCGCCAGGTCGTGGCGCACATGGCGCTTGTCGGTCACGCGCGTGAGGCCACCCGTGCCGGGCAGCACGCCCAACAGGGGCACTTCGGGCAGCGACACCGAGGAGGATCGGTCATCGACAAGCACAATCTCGTCGCAGGCCAGCGCCAGCTCGTAGCCACCTCCAGCGCACGCACCGTTGACGGCGGCGATGAACTTCAGGCCCGAGTGCTTCGACGAATCCTCGATGCCGTTGCGCGTTTCATTGGTGAACTTGCAGAAGTTGACCTTCCAGGCATGGCTGGACAGGCTCAGCATGAAGATGTTGGCGCCCGAGCAGAAGACGCGATCCTTCCCGCTCGTGACGATCACCGAGCGCACCTCCGGGTGCTCGAAGCGGATGCGGTTGAGCGCATCGTGCAACTCGATGTCCACGCCCAGGTCGTAGCTGTTGAGCTTGAGCGTGTAGCCGACACGCAGCCCGCCGTCTTCGGCGACATCCATGGCCAGGCGTGCGATCTCGCCCTCGAAACTCAGCTTCCAGTGGCGGTAGCGGGAAGGCTCGGTCCGGTAGTCCACACGGGGGCTGGCATCGGCTGTCATGGCATCTCCGAAAGCACAATAGTGCATCTATCGTGCAAGGGGTGAATGCATGATAGTTCATGCCCCGGAGGACATCAAGAAGGACATGCACCCAGGTGCATGCGCCATGTACCGCCGCCAGCGCGAGCCTACGCACGCGCCGTGCCGCGCCGCATCACGAGGACGGAGACGATCGCTCCAGTGCCGGCGTCCAGCCGCCGCCCACCGCGCGGATCAGCGACACGCTCGAAAGCAGACGCTGTGCGTGAACCTGGATGGCGGCACGCTCCACGCTCAGTTCGGAGCGTTGCGCACTCAGGACCTCAAGGTAGGTCACCAGGCCCCGCTCATACCTCGTGCGGGCCACCTCCACGGCACGTCTCGCCTCCTGCCGCGCCCTTTCAAGGTGTAGCGCCTGCGCGCCCCGATGCTCGCCATCGGACAGCGCATCCTCCACTTCGCGCAAGGCGCCGAGCACCTTGTCCTGATGGTTGGCGACAGCCTCCTCGTAGCGGGCCTTGGCCAGCAGCAGGTTGGCCTGATTGCGCCCGCCATCGAAGATCGGCAAGGTCACGCGCAGCGGGCCGAAGTCGTACTGGCGCGAGTTGCCATCGAGAAACCGGCGCAGTTCTTCCGATGCATAGCCGTAGCTGCCGGTCAGCTGGATCGACGGATAGAACGCGGCCTGCGCCACGCCCACCTGGGCACTTGCGGCACGCAGCTGCGCATAGCTCGCGGCCAGGTCGGGGCGCTGTCGCACCAGACTGGCCGGCAGGCCCGGGGAGATGGCCGGCGGCGGCGGCAATGCGCCGTCCCCGCTCCATGAGGCGGGCAGTGGCGTCGAGGCGGGCTTGCCCGCCAGCGTGCCGATGGCGTGTTCGTACACATCGATCTCACGCTTGATGCCTTCCAGTTCGACCGCGGCGTTCTCGCGGTCGATGCGGGCGCGCGCAACGTCTTGCTCGCCGGCAAGACCGGAGTCGAAGCGAGACGTCACCAACCGCGCCGCCTCGTCGAACGCATCGAGCATGCGCGCTGCGGTCGCCGCCTCGGCTTGAGCGCCCCGCCACTGCCAATACGTCGTGGCCAACTGGGTCGACAGCAGCAGCTTGACCGCATCACGGTCGGCCTGCGCCGCCTCGACTTGCGCCTCGCTGGCCTCCACGACGCGCCGCAGCCGGCCCCACAAGTCGATCTCGTACGACACCGATAGACCCGCGGTGTACTGGTTGCCGCTGACCGAATGGCCGCGCAGCGCCATCCCCTGCGGGGTGTTGCCCGACGTCCGCAAGTTCTCGGCCGACACACCGGCGCTCAGGCTGGGCAGCACGTTGGCGCGCGTCCCCGATTGCTGGGCGCGCGCCTGCAACAACCGGGACGCCGCGGCCTTCACGCTCGAATTGCGTTCCTCGGCCTGACGTTCGAGTTCGTCCAGGGCCGTGTCGCCGAAGATCGTCCACCCCGCAGCCGGCATCGAACCGGCCTGTGCCTGGGCGTCGCGGGTCTGGCCGCCGGCAGCGTCGGCATGCCGGTAGGCCCCGGGCGCCTCGATGCCCGCCGGCGCAACGAAGTCGTTGCCGACTGCTGCGCATCCCACCAGGGCCATCAGGACTATCAGGGCCACCCAGGCCGCAGCGGCCACCACGCCGCGCGTACCCACCACGGACCGGCCGCCCTGCACTCCCTTCGAATACCGCGTCATGATGTGCGCGCTTTCACCTTGTCCACGAACCACAGCAGGCCGATCCCGAAAAGCAGCGTCAGGCCGACCAGGTAGAAACAGTCGTTGTAGGCCATCACGTAGGACTCCCGGCGCACCAGCCGGTCGAGCACCTGCAGCGCCATGGCGTTGGCGCGCACGGCATCTGCGCCATGGGCAAGGAACGACTGGCTCAATGCGTCGATGCGCGCCTGCGCAGCCGCCGACGTCGAGCTGACCCACTCCCCGATGCGGGCGGAGTGGAACTGCTCGCGATACGTGAGCGCCGTGGACAGCAGTCCGATGCCGATGGAGCCACCGAGATTGCGCACCATGTTGTACAGCGCCGAGGCCGAGGCCCTTTCCGTGGGCGCCAACCCGTGAACCGCGAAGTTCGAGAGCGTCAGGGTGATCAGTGGCTGGCCGAGAGCGCGCACGATCTGGGAACAGATGAGTTCATCGCGGCCCGTGTTGGCATCCATGCCGATGTTCATGAGGCACGAGACGCCGAACAGCGCCAGGCCGATGGAGCACACGATCCGGTTGTCCACCCGGTGCGCCAGCACGACGGCCAGCGGCATGACCAGGATCTGCGGCAAGCCGACCCACATGATCACCTCGCCGATCTGCATGGGTGTGTACGCCGGAATCTGGCCGAGGTACAGCGGCAGCAGGAACGACGAACCATAGAGGGCCATCCCCGAAACGGCCGAGAGGATGCTGGCCACGAGGAAGTTGCGCCGCCGGTACAGGCCGAGGTCGACGAACGGCTGCCCGCCACGCGCATACCGCGCCACCCAACCGAGCAGGCCGGCGACCGCCAACGCCGCCATCAAAACGATGAAGCCGGACGCGAACCAGTCGTGTGAGTTTCCTTCCTCCAAGGCAATGGTCATGCAGCCCAGGCCGAGCGACATGCAGCCGATGGCCACCCAGTCGGCTCGTGCCAGCGTGCCGAAGCTCGGCGGCTGATGACCCAACCCATACATCAGCCCCCCGATCAGCAGCACCCCGGGCAGCCAGTTCACATAGAAGATCGAGGGCCATCCATACAGCTCGGTGAGGTAGCCGCCGAAAGTCGGCCCGAGCGCCGGGGCCAAGGTGGTGAGCAACGCGAACAAGGCCAGACCGGTCGAGCGCTTCGACGGTGCCCTGACCATGACCAGCGTCATCGCCATCGGAATGAGCGCGCCGCCCGCCAGGCCCTGCAGCGTGCGAAAGACGATCATGCTCTCCAGGCTCCAGGCCCAGGCGCACAAGGTCGAGAACACAAGGAACAGCACGGCGGTGCCGACCATGTACGTGCGCAGGCCGAAGCTGCGGGCCAGCAGCGGCGTCATGGGGATCACGATGATCTCGGCCACCAGGTAGGCCGTCGAGATCCAGGAGGCCTCCTCATGCGTGGCCGACAGCGCGCCGAGAATTTCGTTGAGCGACGAATTGATGACCTGGATGTCGAGCACGGCCATGAACCCGCCCAGCAGCCCGGCGATGATCGCGATCCACGCTCGCCGGTCGACCGGCTGGTCGGCCAGGCGAGGCACCGCGCGGGCTCTGGACTCGGGGGCGGGATCGGCGTCGGCGCGGGGATGCGATTCTGGCGAGTCCAGCGTCATTGCGCCGCCTCGACCTCGACGACCACCGACATCCCCGCGGCAAGCCGGCCCTTCAGCGGCTGCACGCCTGGTGCATCCAGCACGATCTTGACCGGCACTCGTTGCACGATCTTGTTGAAGTTCCCGGTCGCGTTGTCCGGCGGCAGCAGGGCGAATTGCGCTCCGGTGGCGGGCGAGAAGCTGTCGACCTTGCCGGCCAGCACGGCCCCAGGGATGGCGTCGATGCGCACCTTGGCCGGCTGGCCAGGGTGCAGGACCGCCAGCTGCGTCTCCTTGAAATTGGCCGTGACCCAGACGTCGTCCTCGACGATGGCGGCCAGCTGCTGGCCCGGCTGGACGCGCGCCCCGATCTCCACCGACCGCCCGCCCACGCGACCACCGCTGGGCGCGAGGACGCGAAGGTAGGCCAGCTGCTGGCGCGCATCCTTCAACTGTACGTTGAGGACCTCGATCTGCGCCTTGATGACTTCTCTTGCCGAGCGGGCCGCATCCCACTGCGCTTGAGCGGCGCGCAAGTTCCCCTCGCGGCGTGCGCGCAGATCCGCCTGGGCCATGGCCAGGGCGGAGTCCGCCCCGTCCACCTCGGCCTGCGACACCGCCTTCATCTGGGCGCTGTGCAGCTGGTGCAGGCGGTCGGCATCCTGGCGTGCGCGGCGCAGCTGGGCCTCGGCCTGTGCCACCTGCGCCATGGCGCTGGCGTGCTGCGCCTTCGCCTGTGCCGCTTGCGCGTCGCTCTCGGCCAACTGTTGGCGCGATGCCTGGATCTGCGCTTCGATCTGCTCGATCTTGAGGTTCTGGTCCGTGGGATCGAGTTCGACGAGCACGTCGCCCTGGCGTACATCGCGGTTGTCGCTGAGGAGCACCTTGGAGACGATCCCCGCGCTGCGCGCCGACACCGGATGGATATGGCCGGAGATGTAGGCGTTGTCGGTTTCGACGACATGGTGGCTGCGCCACCACATCCGACCGAAGACCCACAACGCGCCCAGCGCCAGGATGCCCACGATGAGCAGCAGGCGCCGATTGGGTCGCCGCGGAGGCACGTATGGAGACTCCCCGCCGAACCCTCCGATGGCCTCGGCGCCTTGCCTCATGGATGAAGACGGGTCTTGCATGGACGCTTGAGGGTCGGATGCGGCTGGCTCACGCAGCTTGCTCGGATTCGGCGGCGGTCTTGCGGTAGCCCAAGCCACCCCAGAGCCTGAACCCGCCGTCGACGGTGATGGTTTGCCCGGCGATCCAACCCGCCTCGTCCTGGCACAGCAGCGCCACGGCGTTGGCGGTGTCTTGCACCGTGGTCATCCGCTCGCGCCCCCATGGGGAGATGGCCAGCTCCTGCTTGGCCCGCAGCGCATAGTCGGGGCGGACCTTGAGCACATCCGTCATGACCAGTCCGGGCCGGATGCAGTTGACCACGATGTCGTGAGGCGCCAGTTCATAGGAGAGATATTCGGTCAAAGTCTCCACGCCGGCCTTGGCGACGGCGAACAAGCCGACGCGCGGACTGACACGCAGGGTCGAGGAGTTGGTGATGGCGATGAAGCGCGCACCGGGACGCCCACGCATCAACGGTGCGGCGTGCTTGGCGAGCAGCCATGTGGCCCGCGTGTTGGTGTCCTGCACGAACTGCCAGTCCGACAGCGTGGCGTCCTCCAGCGAGGCGTACTTGGTCGCCGCGGCATTGGACACGAGGATGTTCAGCCCGCCGTGCAGTTCACCGATCTCGGCAAGCAGCGCCTCGATCTCCTTGGGCTGGGAGAGGTCGGCCTGGTGGATGCTGGCCTTCACGCCTTGCTCGGCAAGCTCCTGTGCCAGTGCGCGGGCCGGGGCGGCGCGGTCGACATAGTTGATGCAGACATCGCATCCCCATGAGGCCAGCTTGCGTGTGATGCCTGCGCCGATGCCGCGAGAACCGCCCGTGACGAGAGCGACCTTGCCTTTGAGGGGTTGGTATTCAGAGTTCATTCGAGTTATTTCCGTGGGTGTGAATCATGACAAGAGATCCGGCCGGGCACGCTGCTGGAAGACGTCCGCTCGATGGGATTAGGCCTCACGCGCCAATGACGGAACTCAGAACTGTTCCGACAAGCGTGACAATGACATTTGGAAGCCACGTGGTCTTCAGTTGCGCAAGAAATCCATCGCGTTTCGCCGCAGACATGGATTGACTTCGCAACTCCCGGACAATCGATTCGAGTGCCTCAAGGGCGACAGTTGCCTGCTTATTGATTTCGGCGTTCGCTTGTTGTTGCGCAATCTGTATCTGCATGTTGGATGGAGCTGAGGCGGAGGCTTGAAAGCCGATTCCACCACCGTTTGAGATTCCAACTATGCCCGCACCCCCAGATCCACCGATGCCCATAGCGCCTACCGTAGTGACGGAGACATTGAAGCTGAATTGAGCTGGATTGGCCTTCATCGAATCCAAGATGCTTTGGACCAGCGTTGCTGCTTCGTGTGAGTTCATGGAATCTCCGTGAGGGAAAGTACGTGGACTGTGACGCCTAACGAATCTTGGCCATCAAGCCGCCCAGGACATGGCCAGGGCCCACCTCGTGGAACTCGTGGCATCCCTGGCTGCGGACGAAGCGTATCGAGTCGGCCCAGCGGACAGGTTGCGTGAGCTGCCGGGCCAGCATGGAGCGGATCGCGTCGACGGCCGACGGGTACGGCGTCGCGGTGACGTTCGCGATGACGGGGATGCGGGGAGGACGAAACTCGACGGTGCTCAGCAGCGTCTCGAAGCGGCGAGCCGCCTGCGCCATGTACCGCGAATGGAAAGCACCGCTCACCTTGAGACGCACCAGATGCCAGTCGCGCTCCTCGGCCAGACCCTCCAGCGAGGCGAATGACGCGGGCGGCCCGGACACGACCAGTTGCTCGTCGGAGTTGAGGTTGGCGATATCCAACTCCGGCGCGATGCGCGGCAGCAGCGAGTGCAGTTCCTCGACCTGCTTGCCGAGCACCGCGCACATGCCCCCGCCTTGCACCTCGGCCATCAGCGCACCGCGCTCGCGCACGAGTGCCAGGGCCGGCTCGAAGTCGATGCATCCGGCAGCAAACAGCGCAGCCAGTTCCCCGACACTGTGACCGAGCAGGAAGTCGGGCTTGCAGTCGGGCTTGCGTCCGTGCTCCTGGTGCTTCAGATAGCTCAACGAGGACACGACGAAGATCGCGGGCTGCGTGTACTGCGTTTGGGCCAGGCGCCCGCCACCGTCCTCCAGGCAGAGCGCGCGGATGGAGCAGCCGAGGAGTTCATCGGCCCTGCGGACGAGGTCGGGATAGAGCTCGAAGAGCTCCTCGCCCATTCCGGCCCGCTGGGCACCCTGGCCGGGAAACACGATGGCGAATCGGGACATCAGCGCACCCGGCTCGTGAAGAAGAATCGATCCATCTCGTTCGCATCGACACCCTGAAAGGCCTCGTGGCCGCCGGGGTAGTAGGTCAGCTCCACCGAATGCCCGCCGATCTTCAGCACGTCTTGGATCCGCTCGGAAAACAACTTGGGCACGACGAGGTCGCTCAGGCCGTGACCGAGCCACACCGGTGTGCCGACGCTTGCCGCGGAGCGGGTTTCGCGCAGCTTGCCCGCAGCGATCAGGTAGGGCGCGTACAGCATGAGCCCCCCCAGGGGCTGCCCGAAGCGCAGACCGGCAATCAACGCCAAGGCGGCCCCTTGCGAAAACCCGCACAGAACAATGTGGCGGGAATCGATGAGTTCCGCCTCCTGCGCCAGCAGGCGCAGGAGGTGGTCGACGGCCTCATTCAGGGCTTGGGGCTCTGCGTCGAGCAGATTCCAGGCATCCTGGTCGAACCAGGCCGCCACGGCATTGCCGGTCAGGCGGCGATGCCGTGAGGGAGCCTGTGGAAAGACACCGCGGACCCCCTTGCGGGGCAGGTCCATCCGCCGGGCCCGCTCCACGTAGGACGAGGCGTCCTCGCCCATGCCGTGGAGCCAGATGGCCGTCTTGCGGTGCATGCCGAGCGCAGGCTCGACCGTGCATCCGAGGCTCGTCATGCGCCGGCCCGTTGCCGCGGATGAGGCGGTCGCGTAAAGACCATCGACGCGTACTGCCCTCCGAAGCCGAACGAGTTCTTGAGCATCGCCTTGACGGGGCGCTCGATCGGAACCAGCGAGGTCCTGACGTTGCACTCCGGATCGGGCTCGGTGCACGTGACGACGGGCGGCACGATGCCCCGGCACAGCGTCAGCGCAGTGGCCACGGATTCGACCACCCCGGACGCGGCCGAGCCGTGCCCCGTCAGTGACTTCACCGCCGACACGTCCATGGCGCTCATGTGCGTGCCGAACACACGGTGCATCGCGGTCGCCTCGGTGTAGTCGTTGAGCTTGGTGGAAGTGCCGTGCGCATTGATGGCGTCGATGTCGTTCGGCGTCATCCGCGACTCGCGCAAGGCCGTGCGCATCACCCGCTCGACCATGTCCACGCTGGGCGCCGTGATGTGCGCGGTATCGACGGCGATGCCCGCGCCCTGGATCACGGCATAGGCCTCGTTCATCCCACGGCGCCGCGCATGCTCGGCGGTTTCGAGGATCACGGCACCGGCCGACTCGTTCATGACCATGCCGGTGCGCCGCCGGTCGAAGGGCGTGGAGGCGAACTCCGGGGCGCCCTTCCAACGCGACAGCGCCATCAGCTGGGCGTACTGCGCCACCACGTAGTGGTTGCTGCGCGACACGCTCACCGCCACGACCGCCATGTCGGCCTTGCCCGTACGCAGCAGGCGGGTTGCCTCGGCAATCGCACGCAAGCCGCCCGCGCAGGTGGCCTCCAGACGGGTCGAGATGACCGGGCCGCCCAGCTTCCCTGCCACCTCGCCCACGAAGGGGCTCGCATCCAGGGTGTCGGGCTGCAACGGCGTGGCACGCAGGTCGGCGATGATCGCGTCCAGGTTGGCGCCGTGAGTCTTCTTGCGCCAAGCCAGCTTCTTCATGTGCTTGGCGTAGTCCTCCGGGAACGACCCGCTGCCGCCTGGCCACACCCGCGACCACACCAAGCCCGCGGGACGCTGCAAGCCTCCCTTGAAGCGCGCGTCCGTGAGGGCTTGGTCGACGCAGGCGTGCAGCATGGCGTCGCCCCAGGAGCGCTGGCCATTGCCGTAGCGCGACAGCACGGCTTCCCTGATGTCGTCCGGTATCCAGGCGCCCACCCAGCCGCACGGGAGCCCCGAAAGATCCATGCGCGACTCCTGGCGCAAGCCCGACTTTCCGGTCAGGTTGGCGTTCCAGAAGTCCTCCACGGTGCCGCCAATCGGCGTGACGACACCCATCCCCGTCATCAAGACTTCGTTTCCCATCATGTCGAGCTCCTTGCCAGCACGGCAGCACCGGCCGTGGTGCTCACTCCCCCGCCCATCGCGGTGATCAGCGCACTGCGCAGCCCCGGAAGCGACCGCGGCGCCTTCACCACGAAATCGATGTCACCCAGCGCCGGGTCGGGCTGCTCCAACAGGCCGACGGGCGGCACCTGCTCCCGGGCGAAGGCTTCGATCGCGAGCGCCACGTCGATCAGTGCGCCGCATTCGGACGCGCTGCCGATGCTTCCCTTGCTCGAGGTCACGGGAACGCCGCGCACATGCGGGGCGACGGCCTCGCATTCCTCCCTGTCGCCATCGATGCCACCATTGCCGCTGGCCCACCACACGCCTGGCCGCAACGGTGACTGCTTCAGCACCGAGTCCGCCACGAAGCCGGCGGCCTGTGGGCGGGAGGCGGCGCTGAGCGTCTCGCAGGCCACCAGCTCGGCGAGCGGCTGGGCCTCGCCGGCGAAAGCGCCCTCGCGTTCAAGGACGAGCGCCACGGCGGATTCGCCGAGCAGCATGCCCGCGCGCCCCACGTCGAACGGCCCGCGCCCCGGCACGGCCTGGGTCGCGAGCGGTTCGCGCTGCTCCAGCGCCGCCAGCGTACCCACGGGCATCGCCGGAGCGATCCCGACCACCATCACGCGGTCGAGCTCGCCGCTTTGGATCAGTCGGGTCGCGAACGACAGCGCACTCAGCCCGCCCGCGCTCGATTCCCCATAGACGACCACGTTCGAGCCACGGAACCCGGTGGCCATCGCCACGAACTGGCCCACCTGCGACGGGATGCCGCGCACATAGGAAAAGTCTGGGCTGTCGTCGAACATCACCGTGGCCAGCGGGCGGGGATCGCCGTCGGCGATCAGCGCCACTTTCTGGATGGCCTCCCCGAGTTCCAGGCTGTTGGTGCTGCCCACCGATATGACGATGCCGCAGCGCTCGGCCTGCACCGGGTCGGAAACCACCCGGCCTCCTGCGGCTTCCTTGGCGACGGCCACGGCGGCATGGCCGGCGAAATTGGCGTACTTCTTGTTGTTCGCCCAGCTCTGCCCCTCGGGCCAGCCGATCTCGGACCAGGCCAGTGCGGCCACCGGCCAGGGCAGCCTCGCGTCGCTGTCGCCCGGCACGCCGGCCGACCTGTGGGTGAAGAAGTGCTTCCCCCCATTCAGGGCGTGTAGGGTTTCGTGTGCCCCTCGCCCGGCTGGCGTGATCATGCCGGTGCCTGTCACGAAAATCTTAGCCATGCTGGCCCCCGATCGCGCGAGCGCGCAGTTCGGCACCGGCCTGGGCCGCGCCGGACGCAGGGAGCCGCCGCCCCAGGCCGCCCCACAACTGGTAGCCGCCATCGACCGTGATCACCTGGCCGACGATCCAGTCGGCCTCGTCTTGGCAGAGCATCGCCACCACATCGGCGCTGTTCTCGATGGTGGTCATGCGCTCTCCCTTCCAGGGCGAAATGGCGAGCTCATGCATCGCCTCGCGTTCGAAGTCGGGGCGGACCTTGAGCACGTCGGTGCGCACCGTGCCCGGCCGCACGCAGTTGGCGACGATGCCGTGGGGCGCGAGTTCATACGACAGGTACTCGGTGAGGGTTTCCAGGCTCGCCTTGGCCGCGGCGAACAGCCCCCCTCGCGGCACGATGCGCGTGGTCGTGGAGTTCGTGATCGTGATGAAGCGGCCGCCCGGGCGGCCTTTCATCACCTCGACGGCATGCTTGGCCAGCAGCCAGGTGGCGCGGGCATTCGTGTCCTGCACGAACTGCCAATCGGACAGCGTCGCCTCCTCCAGCTTGGCGAACTTGGTGGCGGCAGCGTTCTGCACCAGGATGTTCAGCCCGCCGTGGCGCTGCTTGATGTCCTCGAACATCGCGACGATCTCGTCCGGCTGCGAAATGTCGGCCTGATGAAGGCTGACTTCCACACCCTGGGCGGCAAGTTCTTCCTGCAGTTTCTTGGCCGGCCCCATGCGGTCGACGAAATTCACGCAGACCTTGCACCCCCAGGACGCAAGTTTTCGGGTGATGCCGGCGCCAATACCACGGGATCCCCCCGTGATGAGCGCGACTCTCCCTTTCAAGGGTTGAAATCCCATGTGTTTCCTTCGTGTCCGTATTTTTCAAGGCCCGAAACGGGCCTCTCACCCCGTATACCGGGTTCAGGCGGCCCGCCGCGGTTCGCGACGCCGTGCCATCACGACCTTCATCCTGCCGATGGCGATGGTTTCCCCGGATTCATAGGAAACCCGGCGTACCGTCTTGACCAACCCCAGGCGGTCGCTGATTTCCTCCGCGTGCTCGATTTCAGTCGTGAAATAGAACGGCGTATCGGGATAAAGCGGCCGCACGAAATCCCAGGTCAGCGACTTGAGCCCGACGATGGCTCCCGCCGCTCCGTGCTGGACCGCCCAGCCGGAGGTGATGGAGTGGATGAACCCGCCCGGGACGATCCGTTTCTGGTGTCCCAGCGCGACGCGGGAGAACTCGTCGCTGTCGTGAACCGGGTGCTTCTCCCCCATCATGTCGAGCAGCTGATCGAGCAGCGCCGTGGAGAAGACCAGCGGCCCGAATCGCCTCACCGGGGCGGCGAGAAGATCCTCGTAATGCATCAGGCGGCTGGTGTCGACGCTGCGCGGCTTCTCGGAGCCTGTATCGACCCCCTGCACCGCGGCCGTCATGCCCTGCTCCTCGGGCTGCGCGGGCGGATGACGGTGCGACCGCCATCGACGGTGATGGTCTGGCCCTGGATGTAGTCGGCCGCGTCGCTGGCGAGAAACCCGACGATGCCCGCGACGTCTTCCGGCACACCCCAGCGATTGCCCGGCTCGGCCGGACCCAACTGCGCCACGACCGACTCGGTCATGTCGGTGACGACCCGGCCGGGCGCCACGGAGTTGACACGGATGCCCTTGCGCCCCACCTCCGAAGCCAGCGCGCGGGTCAGCGCATCCAGGCCGCCCTTGGAGGCCGCGTAGGCGGACTGCCCGCTGCCCGGGATGCGGGCCGACACCGACGAGATGTTGATGATGCGGCCCCAGGACTGGTCGAGCATGACGGGTATCGCCGCCCGCGCCATCAGGAAGGGACCGGTCAGGTTGACGCGCAGCACGCGCTCCCATTGCGACAGTGCAGTCGCCATGGCCAACTGGTCATCGATCACGCCGGCGTTGTTGACCAGCACATGGAGCGCGCCCTCCTGGTCGACGACGCGCTCGACCAGCGCCTTGACTTCGCCCTCATCGGCCACATCGGCCCGGTGCGCCACCACCTTGCCCCCTTCGGCCTCGATGCGCGATGCGACGCTCAGCGCCGCGGCCTCGGCCTCGCGATACACCAGGTGCACCCGCATTCCCTGGCGGGCAAGGGTGTGGCAGATCGCCGCACCGATGCCGCGGGAGCCCCCCGTCACCACGGCGATTCGCTGATTTCCGCTCATTGCACTTCCCCCTTTCGGACCCGGTCGCCCGCTCAGGCCGCAGCCGGCACGGTGATGGCATCCAGCACGGACTGGATCGAACCGCGATGGGTGGCCTTGTTGGCACCCCAGGAGTCGAGATCGAATTCAGCGCCACCGATGGCACGGCGCAGTTTCCGCACGAGCTGAAGGATATCCAGAGAGTCCAGGCCGAGGGTTTCTGTCAGCGTGTCTTCAGGTTTGATGACGGCATCAACCAAACTGGGCTTGACCTCCTTGATCAATCCGATGAGGAGTTCCAGTTTTTCTTGTTGGCCCAGGCTTTGCATTACATATCCTTTCAATTCGGTCTGATGCGGTTTGATAAATATCAAAATGGCGAACCGATGATTCCAGACAACCTTCGGAACATCATTCGAATAATTCGGAAAAAATTCTAGCCACCGATTTTGACAATCGCGTACGGTCCTAATCCCTAGCTCGTAGTCTTTACAAGCAACGTTGTCGGATTTGCCGGAGGTATTCAGCTGGCGGCTGTGACGTGCTCACCCGCAGCCGCGCAGCGAGCGTGTCGCTCGTGCAGCGCTGGCAGTTCTTCAGCGGCCCGGCATGCGTTGCGCCGTAGCGGCCGTCGCATGCCTCATGCACGCGCCACACATTTCCTCAGCGCAGTCCGATCGCCTGCCTGACCTTCGCCCTCAGCAGCCGGGAGGTCTCCTGCAGCGACTGGGCACTGGTATCGAGTGCCCAATCCGCCTGGGAGTAGAAGGCGGCCCTTCCAGCCAGGATCCGCTGCAGGTCGTCCATGGCTTCGGCGCTGGCCGCCATCGGGCGTAGATCGCCTTGAGCCGCCACCCGGTTCATGTGGTCTTGCGCGTCGGCCTGCAGCCAGACCGTGGTGCAGTGGGTGAGCAGCAGGTTGAAGGTGGCCGCATCCGACACCAGCCCGCCCGGCGTGGCGATCACGCAATCGGGATGGATCTGCAGCGTCTCTTCCAGGGCCCGGCGTTCGTAGCGCCGATAAGCGCTGGGGCCGTACAAGTCCTGGATCTCGCGCACGCTGTAGCCCGCCACCTTCTCGATCTCCGCGCTCAGCTCGATGAAGGGCACGTCGAGGTCATCGGCGAGCATGCGGCCGAGCGTCGACTTGCCGGCGCCGCGCAACCCCACCAGCGCGATGCGGCGGCTGCGCTCGGGCCGACTGCCGCCCGTGCCCACCGCCTCGCCAATGGCCACGCGGGCACGCCGCAGCTCGGCCTCACTGCGGTGTTCAAGCAGCTCGCGGATGAGCAGCCATTCGGGGGAGGAGGCCGTCACGTCGCCGATCAGCTCGGCGGCCGGGCATTGGAGCGCGCGGGCGAGCTGGTCAATGATGAGCAGCGAGGGGTTGCCCGTTCCATGCTCCAGGTTGGCGAGATAGCGCTCCGACACACCGGCCAGCACGGCCACCGCCTTGCGGGTGAAACCGCGCCGCGCCCGCAGCGTGCGCAAGCGTTCCCCGAAGGCGACCAGCAGCGGGCTGCGCGGTTCCTCCGCGGCGACACGGGCAGCGAGATCGGCGGCGGTACGGTCGTTCAAGGGACTGAGGGCGAACCCGAAACATGCAATATCGTGCTTGACACCCAATTTCACAGGAACTAAGGTGCTTTTATGCACGATAGTTCATACTTCTTCGATCCGCAACGCCGCTAGTGCTCTGCGCGGAACAAAGCGTCAGCGACCTGTCCGAAGCGAGCCGATGGTTCGAAGACCGCAGCACG